>JAEZCF010000019.1 GCA_023430045.1 Pseudomonadota bacterium
GTCCCCCCGGCGTGGCCGCCCTTCCGGAAGCCAGCGTCGGCCTGCTTCCGTGCGCGGGTGGCACCCAGAACCTGCCACGCCTGGTGGGCGAGGGCTGGGCCAAGCGGTTGATCCTGCTTGGCGAACGCATCGATGCCGACACCGCCGTGCGCATCGGCCTTGCTGAACAGAAGGCCGGCAAGGGTGAGGCAAAGGCACTGGCATTGGAATGGGCGAAGAAGGCCGGCAAGCAGAGTCCGACCAGCATCGCCGCCTGCAAGACGCTGGTGCAGTCCACCCGCACCGGCAGCCACGCCTCCGCGCTGGTGGCTGAACGCGAAGCCTTCGTGGACCTGTTCGACACCGCCGACCAGGTGGAAGGCGTGAACGCCTTCCTTGAAAAGCGCACCGCGCAGTGGAAGAACGCATGAGCACGATCGTCGCCAGCGACGAGGCGCCTGTGGTGTTCGAAGAACGTACCGCCGCTAATGGCAGGCGCATCGGCATCGCCACGCTCAACGCACCGCGCACGCTCAATGGCTTCTCGCTGCCGATGGCGCACCTGCTGCTGGAGCGCCTGCAGGCCTGGGCCGACGACGACCAGGTTGCGATGGTCGTGCTGCAGGGCGCCGGTGAGAAGGCCTTCTGCGCTGGCGGCGACCTGCACAGCCTGTACCAGAGCATGCGCGCATTCCGCGAGGACGGTCATGCCGACATCCGCGACAATGCGTATGCAGCGGAGTTCTTCGACGTGGAATACCGCGTCGATTACCTGATCCACACCTATGCGAAGCCGATCCTGTGCTGGGGCCACGGCATCGTCATGGGTGGCGGCATCGGGTTGATGTCCGGCGCCAGCCATCGCGTGGTCAGCGAACGCTCGAAGCTGGCGTTCCCGGAGATCACCGTCGGCCTGTTCCCGGACGTGGGCGGCAGCTGGCTGTTGCGGCGCGTGCCAGGCAACGGCGGCCTGTTCCTGGCGCTGACCGGGGCGCTGCTCAACCCCGGCGATGCCATCCACGCCGGGCTGGCGGACACGTACATCGCCGAAGACCAGCGCGGCGCGGTGATGGACGGCCTGCTGCAGGTGACCTGGAGCGCCGAAGGTAATGATGACCACGCCCGCCTGTCCGCGCTGCTGCAGTCCTTCGCCAACGATGCACCGGCTGGCCCGCTGCTGGCCAACGCCGCGCTGCTGGACAGCCTGTGCGAAGGCATAGACCTGGCTGCCATCATCGAACGCATCGCGACGCTGTCCAGCAATGACCCGTGGCTGCAGGCCGCGCAGAAGACCCTGGCCGCAGGCGCACCCGGTTCGGCACGGCTGGCCTTTGAACTGCAGCGTCGGGCCGCCGGGCTCTCGCTGGCCGAGGTCTACCGACTGGAATACATCACGGCGTTGCATTGCGCCGCACATGGCGATTTCGCCGAAGGCATCCGCGCGCTGCTGATCGACAAGGACCGCACTCCGGCCTGGCAGCCTGCCCGCCTGGCTGACGCTACCGATGCGTGGGCCGACGCCTTCTTCGTCTCTCCCTGGCCCACCGATCAGCATCCGCTGGCCGACCTGGACGCCACCAACGCACAAAGGACCTTCGCATGAGCCACATTGCATTCATTGGACTGGGCAACATGGGTGGCCCGATGGCCGCCAACCTGGCCAAGGCCGGGCATGAGGTCCGCGTGTTCGACCTGGTGCCGGCCGCCGTCCAGGCCGCTGTAGACGCCGGCGCTACCGCCGCCAGTTCAGCGCTGGATACCCTGGTTGACGCCGAAGTGGTGATTTCGATGCTGCCGGCCAGCCGCCACGTGGAAGGCCTGTACCTGGGCGAGAACGGCCTGCTGGCCGACATTCCCGGTGGCGCGCTGGTCATCGACTGCAGCACGATATCGCCGGCGACCGCCCGCAGGGTGTCCGAAGCAGCGGCCGCCCGCGGCCTGCAGATGCTTGATGCACCCGTTTCCGGTGGCACTGCCGGTGCCGCTGCCGGCACGCTGACGTTCATCGTTGGCGGTGAGGAGGATGCGCTGGAACGTGCGCGCCCGTTGCTGGAGGCGATGGGCAGGAACATTTTCCATGTCGGTGCCAGCGGTGCCGGACAGGTCGCCAAGCTGTGCAACAACATGGCGCTGGGCGTGATCATGGCGGTGACCGGTGAGTCGATCGCCCTGGGCGTGGCCCACGGTCTGGACCCCAAGGTGTTGTCGCAGATGATGGCAGTCAGCACCGGACGCAGCTGGGCTACCGAAGTCTGCAATCCGTGGCCGGGCGTGCTGGAAAATGCCCCGGCGTCGCGTGGCTACAGCGGCGGTTTCGGCAGCGACCTGATGCTGAAGGACCTGGGTCTGGCCGTGGAAGCGGCAATGGGCGTGGGTGCGTCGATCCCGCTGGGCGAACTGGCGCGCAATCTGTATTCGATGAACCACCAGGCTGGCCGCGGCAAGCTGGATTTCTCCAGCGTGGTACAGCTGGTCACCAGCGACCGGTAGTGCCGGCCGCTGGCCGGCATCCTCATTACCCCCGTGGGGTTGCCGGCCATGAGCCGACACATCCACGGGGGCACCAGCGGTGGGATGGGCGGTTGCCGAGCTACTTGCCAGGCAGCCGCCCATTTTTTCCTGCGTCAGGCCACGATCAGCTTCACATCGATGTTGCCCTGCGTGGCATTCGAATACGGGCAGACGACGTGCGCCTTCTGCACCAGTTCTTCCACCTGGGCGCGGTCGACGCCGGGCACGTTGATGGTCAGTTCGGCCTCGATGCCGAAGCCGGTCGGAATCTGACCGATACCGACGCGACCGGTGACGGTGGTCTCCGCCGGCAGCGCGACCTTGGCCTGGCCGGCGACGAACTTCAGCGCACCGAGGAAGCAGGCCGAATAACCCGCGGCGAACAACTGCTCCGGATTGGTGCCCGGGCCCCCGGCGCCGCCGAGTTCGCGCGGTGTGGAGAGCTGGATGTCCAGCACGTTGTCGGACGAAACGGCGCGGCCTTCACGGCCTCCGGTCGCGGTGGCCTGGGCGGTGTACAGAACCTTTTCGATGGACATGGCGTGTTTTCCTCAGTGATTGGTGAAAAGCCGGTAAGGGCTACTGTGCCGTAAAGATCTGGACGTATGGCAACATTAAGTCCCTAAAACTTTGCGGATAGTCCAGAATGGTGGATCGACTTGAATCCTTGCTGGGGCACTTTCCGATGACCGCCCGCCTGCTTCCCTCTGCAGTCGGAGCGAACGCGTCGGACAGTTCGGCGCTCGGCCCTCAACTGCACCTGATCAGCGACGGTTCCGCCAGTGTCGTTCACGACAATGGCGAGGTGCTGCGGATCGTTGAACCCAGCGTGCTGTTGTATCCACGCGCGCAGCCCCTTCGCGTGGTGATGGATGCTGGGCAGCAGGCATCGCTGCTCAGCGCGCATCTGCGTTTCGATGCGGGTGACAGCAACCCGCTGGCCGACGCGTTACCACCACGCGTGTGCATGCCCCTGGCCGCTCTGCAGGGCAGCGATGCCCTGCTCGGCATGCTGTTCGAAGAGGCGAATGCGCAGCGCTGCGGCCGCCAGGCCGTGCTCGACCGCCTGCTTGAGGTGGTCATCATCCAGGTCCTGCGCATGCTGATGGAAAACGGAGAGATCCAGGTTGGACTGCTGGCCGGCATGGCCCATCCACGGCTACGCCACGCGCTGGTGGCCATGCACGAACAACCTTCGACGGACTGGTCGCTGCAGGCGTTGGCCGAACATGCTGGCATGTCGCGAAGCACCTTCGCCGAAGGCTTCCGCACCGTGGTAGGCAGCACGCCTGGCCACTATCTGCAGGCCTGGCGGATGCGTCTTGTCCAACAGGCACTGCGTCGCGGTCATTCACTCAAGCGCATCGCACCAGAGGTCGGCTATGCCAGTGAGGCGGCATTGTCGCGGGCATTCAAGGCGCATACCGGGCATTCGCCACGACAGTGGAGGCAGAATGACATGGATCTGTCAGGAGCAAAGGGCCACCCCGTTTCCTCCTGATATTTCAGTCTGGAGCTGCTTTTCCATCAGCCCTGCGGCCCGAGCATGGCCGTACATTGCGGCTCCGCACCGCCGCGCACGCCGACGATGAACTTGAAGCTCACGTCAGGCCGGGTCAGACCGCCCATTCCAGATCGGTGGTAAACATGATGGTCAGCCAGCGATCCGGTGATTCTTCGCCCAGTGCATCGCCGATCTCATCTCGCAGGCGGTCCCATTCGGCCAACGCCCGTGGTGGATCATCCGCGCGGACCACGAAGAACAGTTCAATCTGCTCGCCGCGACCGACCTGCGCCACGTAGCTGCGATAATCGAGAAAACCGTGGCGGGCGACCACCTCGCGCGCCACCGCATCCACGTGCGCCTGCAGTTCGCCCGGAGCCACCAGCAGAATGCCTGCCAGCGCCCGGCGCACCGTGCCCAGTGGCGCCACCATCACGAACAGGCAGACCACCGCCAGGATTCCCGGATCGATGTAGGGACCGATCCAGGCCAGCGGCGTGCCGCGCACCAGCACACCACCGATGAAGGCCACCAGGTAGCAGGCCGACATGCTGGCGGCGATGATCCAGTTCTTCGCGTCCAGGGCGATGAAGTCCGAACCGATACGCCGGTTGGCGCGCAGCACGAATACCGCAAGTGCACCTTCGGCCAGCAGCGAAATCGCGGCGAAAACGATTGCCGGCCCGAGCGCGATCAGGCGGCCACCGGAGGTCAGCGCATCGACGGCGTTGATGAAGGCATACAGCGCCGCGCCGATCATCAGCGTGCCGCTCACCCCCAGCACGATCGGTTCCAGGTGCCAGAAGCCCATCGAGAAGCGCTGGTTGAGGCGCGACTGCAGCGTATCGGCCTGGGTGGACTGGGCGATGAGGCGGGCCACCAGGAGGGACAGCCAGGTCATCACCACGTCGATCAGACCATAGATGCCATCGAAGATGATCAGCGAGGAATTGGCGAACAGGCCAACAGCCACGCCGGCCAGCGCCATCAGCAGTGTGCCGGCGATGGACAGGCGCAGCACACCCTGCTCGGTGGTGGCGTCGAAGAAGCGGGTACGAGCGGATGACATGCGGACCTGGCCGGCGATTTATCCTGATTGTAGGGCCAGATACATGACGGTCGGGCGCGCAGTCCCATCGTGCCTATGTAATGCCGGAAGCCGACCCAGGCCGATAAAGCGTCATCCTGGCTTCGTGGTGGCTTGGGGTATACGAATCGCCGTTCCTGCAGTCACCGCAGCAAGGTCCTGAGCCAGCCGGGGATTGCCGGGTGCATCTTCGTAGCAATCGTGCAGCGCGTGGACGTGCCTGACCAGATCGTCCTCTTCGAATACGGATCCAGACCAGTGAGGTTTCATCGAACGCAGCACCTGAAAAGCGAACTCATTGGTTGCGATGGAGCGCGCCAGATTCTCCGGAAAGGTGCTACTGGACAGTGCCTCATACAACACACGACATTTTTCATGGATTTCATGGAGTGGATATCCCTTCTCAATGGGTGCCTCCGGTGGCGACGTGATTTCGTAGGTTATGTCGTGGATGAAGTTGTATTGGCAGGCGATCCAGGCCTCGTACAGCGACGCGGGGTCCAGTTTGTGCTCTGTCAGCCCATCGGATGTCAGTTCGAAGCCTGGCCTGTTGGGAACGTCCTCAAGTGCCTGGAAACACATGGCTGCGACTCTGAAGGACTCCCACGTTGTGTCACCGGTCATGAGCGCTGTCTTGAGACACTTCATCATCAGCAGCTGATACCTGCGTTTTTCGTCGGCGCGTTGTGCCGATGAAGCGGGTTCCGAGGCCAGCTTCTCGTCGTGAATCTTCAACCAGTTCAAGCCATGCGCCGCGGCTTCCAGATGGACCCCCAGGCGTTCATGGCGGTCTGTAGGCAGATCCTTCAGATTACTGAGAAATCTATTTGACTCATTGAAGACGTCACCAATGGTTTCGGGACGCTGTTGAGTGGTTGAGGAGGGTGTCGGCGTGATTGAACAAGGTGTTATCTGCATGCGATCCAGCATGACCAGCGGGGCAGCAGCGCACTGCCAGTTTCCGCTTGCCGACCTCAACGGTGCAGCGTCGCGTCAGCGTACGCACCACGTTGGTTGGGGGTCTTCGTTGAGACGCATGCCGTCGAATTGGTGCGGGCGGGGAACCGGCATCAGCTGTGCCAAGCATTCAGCAGCAGGGTGTAAACTGTTGATCCTGTTGGCATTGCCAGCAATTCCGTTGCCTGCCCATCGTCATGACCCAGCTCGCCTCCGCCGCGTCCCGTTACGCTGACTCCCTGCGCCTCTCCGTCGCCCCCATGATGGACTGGACGGACCGCCATTGCCGCGTGTTCCATCGCCTGCTGGCACCGGGCGCGCGGCTCTATACCGAAATGGTGCACGCCAACGCGGTGATCCATGGCGACCGCGAGCGCCTGCTGGGTTTCGATGCCGTCGAACAGCCGCTGGCCCTGCAGTTGGGCGGCAGCGATCCGGCCCTGCTGGCGCAGGCCGCGCGCATCGCGCAGGACTGGGGCTATGACGAGGTCAACCTCAACTGCGGGTGTCCGTCCGACCGGGTGCAGGCCGGCCGCTTCGGGGCCTGCCTGATGCGCGAGCCGGAACTGGTCGGTGCATGCGTGGAGGCGATGGTGTCTGCGGTGGATGTTCCGGTAACGGTCAAATGCCGCCTGGGCGTGGACGACGATGATGATTACGCCGCGTTCGCCGCCTTCGTTGACCGACAGGTTGGCGCGGGCGCCGCGATGGTCGTGGTGCATGCCCGCAATGCGTGGTTGAAGGGGCTTTCCCCCAAGGAAAACCGCGAAGTTCCCCCATTGCGCTACGACTGGGCGTACCGGTTGAAGGAAGAGCGCCCCGGCCTGCCGGTGGTGCTCAATGGCGGGCTGGCCAGCATGGAGGCCGTGCAGGCCCAGCAGGGCAAGGTGGACGGGGTGATGCTGGGCCGCGCCGCGTATCACGATCCCTATCTGCTCCACCAGCTGGAAGCGGCGCATGCCGGCAGTCCGCAGGTGGCGCGGCAGGATCTGCTCCGCGCGCTGCGCCCGTACGTGGAATCGCAGCAGGCCGAGGGCATGGCGCTCAAGCACATCACCCGCCACGTCCTGGGGCTGTTCCACGGGCAGCCAGGAGGCCGCGCTTTCCGGCAGATCCTCAGCGAAGGTGCGCATCGGCCGGGTGCGGACTGGACGCTGGTCGAAGCGGCGCTGGCCGCAACTGAACGAGGCAGCGCCAACGCTGCGGCATGACCATGGCCCAATGTCTTGGCGCATGGTCCTTTTGCCCGTAGGATGTTCACTTAGCTGAACAAGGTGGCTCTTCCGCCCGAAAAGTTCAGATCGGATTCACTGCCAAACGCCGAAATTTGCAAAAGAAATGTAAAGACGCGCGGCCCGCTTCGGGACGTGGACTTCACGATTTTTGAACGAATTGCCGACCTCGGCTAGGATCGCAATGATGTGCTCCCGTCTTTTCCATCGCCATTCTGCCTTCACCGCCGCCCTGGCGCTGTCGGCGTTGCTGCCTGTGTCGATGGCCTGGGCGCAGCAGCCGCCGATGCAGGGCCCGCCTCCGCATCGTGCGCAGATGCAGGAGCGCAACGGAGGAATGGTGGCTCAGGCAGGTCCGCGCGAAGCCGAGCGGTCACTGTCCGACGCCGTGCGCCGGGTGCAGCGCACCACGGGCGGTCACATCCTGGGGGCCGAACGCGTGCCCTTCGACGGTCGCGACATCAACCGGGTGAAATACATGGATGAGCGCGGCCGCGTCCGCTACATGGACGATCCCGTGCAGCAGCGTTCACAGCCCCGCACGCCCCGATCGGATATTTCATCACTACGCGGCGATAACCCCTGAACAGGGATTATTGACGCAATACCCGCTAATCCATCGGCCCGAGGGCCGACCCCAGCACACTAGGGAGAGTTCATGCGTATCCTTCTGGTCGAAGACGAAGCCCCGCTGCGCGAGACCCTTGCAGCCCGGCTCAAGCGCGAGGGCTTTGCCGTCGATGCCGCGCAGGATGGCGAGGAAGGTCTGTACATGGGCCGGGAAGTGCCGTTCGACGTTGGCATCATCGATCTGGGCCTGCCGAAGATGTCCGGCATGGAATTGATCAAGGCACTGCGCGACGAGGGCAAGAAGTTCCCGGTACTGATCCTCACCGCCCGTTCCAGCTGGCAGGACAAGGTGGAAGGCCTGAAGCAGGGCGCCGACGATTACCTGGTCAAGCCGTTCCATGTGGAAGAGCTGCTGGCGCGCGTCAATGCGCTGCTGCGCCGCGCCGCTGGCTGGAGCAAGCCGACGCTGGAATGCGGGCCGGTCGCACTGGATCTTGCCGCGCAGACGGTCAGCGTGGCCGGCAGCAACGTGGACCTCACCAGCTACGAGTACAAGGTGCTGGAATACCTGATGATGCATGCCGGTGAGCTGGTCTCCAAGGCCGACCTCACCGAACACATCTACCAGCAGGACTTCGATCGCGATTCGAACGTCCTGGAAGTGTTCATCGGCCGCCTGCGCAAGAAGCTGGACCCGGATGGCGAGCTGAAGCCGATCGAAACCGTACGCGGCCGCGGCTACCGTTTCGCGATCCCGCGCAACGAGGGCTGAGCCCGCTGCGGGCAAGACCATGATGTCCGGCCGTCTGTGGTTCTTCCGACGCTGGCGGCCGCGTTCACTGCAGGCTCGCCAGCTGCTGGCTGCATCGGTGGGCCTGGTGGCCTTCCTGGCACTGGCCGGCTATGCGCTGGATGCGGCGTTCGCCGATACCGCGCGCGCCAATCTGCGCGAACGCCTGAAGAACTACGCGACCGCCTACGCGGCCGGCATCGATTTCACCCGCGACCGCTCGCTGTACATCCGCGAGCAGCAGCCCGATCCACGTTTCGATGTGCCCGGCAGCGGCCTGTACCTGCAGGTGGTGATGCCCGGTGGCAAGGGCAATTCGATGTCCGCCGAAGGCCCCATGCTGCCCACCGTGGGCGGCGGACTGCTGGCACCGCGCCAGGAAGTCTTCGAAGGCCCGCTGCCGATGATCCAGATCGATGGCAGCGAAGGCTCGGTGTACCGCTATGGCCTGGGCCTGGTGTGGGATGCCGACGCTGATCCCGCCACCGAATTCCCGTACACCATCTATGTGATGGAAGATTCGCGCGCGCTGGGCGCGCAGCTGCGCGTGTTCCGTGGCCGCGTCTGGTTCTACCTGGGCGGCATCGGCCTGATCCTGTTGCTGCTGCAGACGGTGATCCTGCAATGGAGCCTGCGCCCGATGCGCCGGGTGATCACCGAACTGACCAAGGTGCAGCGCGGGGAAAGCGAACGCATGAGCGAACGCCATCCACGCGAACTGGAACCGCTGACCAACAGCATCAACGCCTTCATCGAAAGCGAGCGCGAAAACCTGGAGCGCCAGCGCAATACGCTGGCCGACCTGGCGCACAGCCTGAAGACGCCGATCGCGGTACTGCGCACGCAGCTGGACAGCAGCTCCGACGACGTGGCGCTGCGCGAGGAGCTGGACGTGCAGCTGCAGCGCATGAACAACCTGGTGTCGTATCAGCTGGCGCGTGCCGCGTCGTCCGGCCACAAGCTGTTTTCCGCACCATTGCCGATCGAGTCCAATGCCGAGGAGATCGTTCGTGGGCTGGAAAAGGTGTATGCCGCCAAGGGCGTGCTCTGCGAGTTCGACATCGACGAGACGGCGCGCTTCCACGGTGAACCGGGCGATCTGCAGGAACTGCTCGGCAACCTGCTGGAGAACGCCTTCAAGTGGGCCGGCCACCGCGTGCTGCTCACCGCGCAGCCGCTGACCGCGCCGAACGCGCGGCGCCCCGGCCTGCTGCTGGCGGTGGACGACGATGGTCCGGGCATCGCGCCGGAGGACATCGCCAAGGTGCTGCAGCGTGGCGTGCGCGGCGATGAGCGCGTACAGGGCCACGGTATCGGCCTGTCGATCGTGCAGGACATGATCAAGGACTACCGCGGCGAACTGCAGGTATTGCGTTCGACCGAACTGGGTGGGGCGCGTTTCGAGGTACGGCTGCCGCCGGGCCCCTGATCCTGTCCTGCCGGAAACGGTAGAGGCGACCGTGAGCCGGCCGCCGCCGACGTGGGCAGCTGGCAAACCCGCCGCCGCGAATGGATCGGCGCTACGCGCCGGCCGCCGGTGGCTCGCCGTAGAACCGACGCAGATGCGCGGCGACCGCCGGCAGTGCCTCTGCCAGCACACCGGGCGCGGAGAAGTGGTACTCGGTGACCACCGCGAAAAACTCTTCCGGCGCCTCGGCCGCATAGGGATCGATCAGTGTCGCCTCGCCGGCATCGATCTGTCCGCAGAACGCGTCGTAGGCGTGCTGGAAATCCCGCGCCCATTCGCGCTGCCAGTCGCGCGGCAGCGGCGGTGTACCGTCCATCGCGCCGTCCAGCGCATCGATCTTGTGCGCCATCTCGTGCACGGCCACGCAGTAGCCATCGAAAGGCGCCTGCAGATCGGCCTGGATGTCCGCCCACGACAGAATGAGCGGACCGCTGTCCCAGCTTTCACCGATCAGTTCGTCTTCCCACTCATGCAGCACGCCAGCCGCATCCACGTGGCTGCGCTGCACGCGGAAGGCGTCCGGATACACGATGACCTGCGACCAGCCGCGCAGGCCGGCTTCGCCCACCGCCAGCAGCGGCAGGCAGCACAGCGCGGCCAGCAGCACCACGTCGGCGTCATCCAGCGTCAGGCCACTGAGGGGGCTGATGGTCTTCTCATGCAGGAAGCGCTCGCTCAATGTCCGCAGCTGCGCCTGCTGACCGACGTCCAGCGCGTGCACCCACGGTGCTGCCTGGCACGCGTGCTGCCACAGCAGATCCGGGATGGGTCGGGGCGCCGGCCGCAGCCAGCGCAACAGCGTTTGGATCAGCGGAACATTCCCGGCAGGAAACTGTGCCATTTCGGCGCGCGCAGGCGCTGCAGGACATCGTCGTCACCGCCGCCTCCGGTGGTGGCCGGGACAGGCGCGGGCTTGGGCGTGGTGGGCACCGCGGCAGCGGCGGTGCGCGCACTGGGTGGACGCTCGGCATCCGGCGTGGAATACACGCAGTCACCGCGACCCTCACCGGCCAGCGCAGGAGCTGCATTGGCGGCAAGCGGGACCATCAACAGGATCAGGCAATGGGCAAGACAGCGCATCGACGACATCCAGGGTCAAGGGCGGTGAGTTCCCGATTCTAGCCCGAATATCGGCCGGCATTGGAAGACGGGCCGGGCAGGCGCCGGCGGCTTGTCGCATAATTTCCCCTGTTTACCTGACGGAAGCTGCCGTGGACGACCGCCAACTGCTGGCCAAACTGGCTGCCGGACCCTTGTCCGGAGATGCCCTGGCGCGCGAGCTTGGCCAGACCCGTGCAGCGATATGGAAGCGTATTCAAGGGCTTAGGAACGCCGGCGTGGCGATAGAAGGACGTGCCGGCGGTGGCTACACGCTGTGCCAGCCGCTTGATCTGCTGGACCCGGCCGCCATCCAGGCAGCGCTGGCCCCGGACGCGGCCGAGTGGCTGGACAGCCTGCAGCTGGTGTGGAGCACCGGCTCCACCAACAGCGAATTGCTGCGCTGCAGCGTGGCCGGGCGCGGTTGCCAGGTGCTGCTGGCGGAGCGGCAGACCGGGGGGCGTGGCCGTCGCGGCCGCGAATGGGCATCGCCGTTGGCGGCCCATGTGTACCTGTCGGTACTGAGGGGCTTTTCCGGGGGCCTTGCTCAACTGGGCGGGCTCAGCCTGGTGGCCGGCGTGGCGGTTGCCGAAGCGCTACACGCGCTGGGCCTGTCCCGGGTGCAGCTGAAATGGCCCAATGACCTGGTGGTGGAAGGCCGCAAGCTCGGCGGCCTGCTGGTGGAAGGAGGCGGCGAATTCGCCGGACCCGCGCGAGCGGTGATCGGCATCGGCCTCAACGTACACATGCCGGACGCTTTTGCTGCGCGGATCGACCAGCCATGGACGGACCTGGATCGTGTGGCGGGGCAGCCGATGCAGCGCAACGCGGTGGTAGCGGCCGTACTCTCCCGTCTGCTGCCCGCGCTGGAGGCATTCGAGTCGCAGGGCCTTGCCCCGTTCCTGCCGCGCTATGCAGCGCTGGACAGCCTGGCCGGCCGCGCGGTGCGGGTGGAACAGGGGGGGGCATGGCAGGAAGGGCAGGCGCTGGGGCTGGCCGATGACGGCGCGCTGCGCGTGCGCATCGATGGCCGCGAGCAACTGGTGCACGCAGGCGAAGTCAGCGTGAGGCCGCAATGAGCGACTGGCTGTTCGACCTTGGCAACTCGCGGTTCAAGTACGCACCGCTGCAGGGCGACCGCGCCGGCGATGTGCAGGCATGGACGCATGGTGCCGAAGATCTGCGTGGCGAAGCGCTGCGCGCGCTGCCACAGGGCCGTACCGCATACGTGGCCAGCGTGGCGGCGCCGGGCCTTACCGCGACCATGCTGGAGATCCTGCGCATGCGCTTCCAGCATGTGCACGTGGCGCATACCGAGGCGCATCTGGCCGGAGTACGGATCGCCTATGCGGCACCGGAACGCTTCGGCGTGGATCGTTTTCTGGCCCTGCTGGCGGCGGCGCGCGACCAGCGCCATGTGCTGGTGGCCGGGGTGGGTACCGCATTGACCATCGACCTGCTGGATGCCGACGGCCAGCATCATGGCGGCCGGATCGCTGCTTCGCCGACCACCATGCGCGAAGCACTGCACGCGCGCGCCGTGCAGTTGCCGCCCAGCGGAGGGACCTACGTCGAGTTCGCCGGTGACACCGCCGATGCACTTGCCTCGGGCTGCGATGGGGCGGCCATCGCGCTCATTGAACATAGCCGTCGCCATGCAGAGCAACGCCTGCAGGCGCCGGTGGCCCTGCTGCTGCATGGCGGCGGCGCGCCCGCGCTGTTGCCGTGGCTGCCGCCCGATACCGGGCACCAGCCACTGCTGGTGCTGGACGGGCTGGCACGCTGGGCAGTGCATCTGCCGGCCATGACGGGCTAGGATCCAACGATGCTGACCCGCGCCCTCATCGTCGTCCTTGTCCTGCTCAACCTCAGCGTCGCCCTGTGGTGGATGCTGCGCAGCGATCCGCTGCCGCAGGACGTGAAGCCGCCATCCGGTGTTGCGTCGCTGCAGCTGCTGGCCCCGGATGATTCGCTGCCGGCGACCGATGCCGCGAAGGGCACGGCGCCGCTGGAAGACGCTGCGAACGAAGCATCGACGCCGCCCGTGGCCACCGTGGTGCCTTCGGAACCAGCGCCCACGCCATTGCCAGCGACGAACACGGAATCCGCTGCCGACAAAGCGGTGCAGGCGCCATCGCAGGTCGCTGCCGTTGAACCTTCACCCGTGCGCCGTTGCGTCGCGCTGGGGCCTTTCCCCGACCAGGCGACGGCGCAGGCCGCGCAGGCGCGGCTGGGGAATGCGCTGGGCACGGCCCGCCTGCAGGAGCAGTCTTCGCCATCGACGACCACCCGCTACCGGGTGATGCTGCCGCCGGCCGCATCGCGCGAGGACGCACAGGCCACCGTGCAGCGCATTGTCGCGGCCGGCCTGGGCGACTACTACATCATTGCCCAGGGGCCGGAAGCCAATGCCATCGCGCTTGGCCAGTACCGCAACCGTGAAGGCGCCGAACGCCGTCTTGAGACACTGCGTGCCGCAGGCTTCCAGGCCCGGCTGCAGGGCGGCGACGCCGCTGCAACGTGGTGGTTGCAGGGTACGCTGGGGGCAGGCCAGACGGCTGACGGCGTGCGCCGCCGTAGCGGCGCCGCGCAGCAACGCTCGCTGGACTGCACCCGCCTGCGGTAGAATCCCCCTCGCCCGGCAGGCTCGCTGCCGTTGCGCGTCCCATGCCGCTTTAGCTCAGTTGGTAGAGCAACTGTCTTGTAAACAGTAGGTCATCCGTTCGATTCGGATAAGCGGCACCACCCTGGGCGCAGACACGCGATGTCAGTCGACGGGATAGACCACCGTGACCGGGTTCAGCACGACAGCGGTCACGTTGTCGCCCGGGTTGCCACAGACCAGCCCATTCTTGAGGCCCGAAGCGAACTGCACCGTGTGGATGCCAGCGTAGTCCTTGCAGCCGCCGCCCATTTCAATCCGATAAAAATGGTTTCCGCCATTCCGGCGAGGGTTCGTTTCCACCGTGAACCCTTTTGGACTCTTGTTCCAGCTCCGCACGTCACGAATGGCAAAACAGAACTCCGGTGACCCGCGCAGGCGGCGCCGCCGATTGTCTTTGATGGAGGTAGCAGTGACCGTCATCGTCGGCAATGTTTTCATGTAACGCCGGCTGCTTTCGCGTGAGATCAAGGCAAAGGCGCGGTTGTCGATGGGGGCGACCTTGCTGATGCCACAGGACCGCCCGTCCACCATCAGCCGTTCGCCCGGCCGTCCGCAGGCCCAGCCTCCCGGCGTATCCAGACCGACCTGGGTACCGTCCATGATCCCGGGACAGGCCGCAATGAATTCCAGCCGGAAGGCCTTCCCGTTGCCGGTGCGCACGGCGACCGAATCTGCGTTGGCCTGGCGCACCACTGCCACATCACTTGCATCCAGGCAGTGTGCCGCTGGTGCAGGGCCCTCGGTTCCGGGGACGGGCGTAGCCGCAGCGCAGACCGACGGCAGCGACACCACGAGTAGTGCAGTAACCAGCAGCGAAGGACGGTTCATCATGCGTTCCATGCAGAATGGCTGCACAGAACCTATCACGGGATCGATCCCCGTTTCATTGCCAAAGGGCTGTCGGTACCTGCAGCGGCGAACGGTGAGAACGGGTCGCGATCCGTGCACTCAGGTTCCCGGTGGAGTGTGCGCGTGTAGACGCTCTCGCGCGACAAATGCGCGCGTTCTGCAATCGGAATCGCATGCGAACGCGTAAGGTGCGCTGGACGCGTTCCTCCAGCCCCATCCTTTCCGTGGAAGCTTGATTCATGCCTTTGATGACCGCCCTGCATACCTCGAAATCTTCCAATGGGATTACGAATCTCATAAAAATATTCGAGCAGCGTGACAAAGATGCACAACCGGCGAATACGCTTCCGTCAAAGGTAAATGCATTGATGAATTCGTCGCTTCCTTGTTCAAGAAGGCAGTCGCCTGCTGCGAATTCGTCGCCTCGGACGATAGGCCGGAACGTGCCCTATTTGAAGCCACGTGGTGGGGACGAGATCAGACGTGCGGCACTGTCTGGCGCGCGCGTAGCGACTGGCGGTGACGCGAGCGGCTTCCGGTCATCGCCTGCTCCGGTCGTTCTTCAGTTGAAGCAGGTACGTACGCCACACACGAGCAGCGCTTCACGCTCGGAACGAATCCAGCCGCCGGTTGAAAGAGCCGGGAAACGCGTGGCGGAGCTTCGAGCGATGTTCGAAAATTCAAGACTGGCCGGGGACTCGCCGGGCACCCGGACATCCAGCCGGAATGAGGTCGCTCAGCCAGGGCCGCGCGCGCAGACACCTCCGCGGGTTCATCCGCCCCAAGCAGAAGGAAAACCGGGTTCGTCCAGCACGCTACCTCTGCAGAAGGCGATATCGCCGCAGGTGGAGCACAGTGCACCTCCCGCCCCAACGCTCGGCGAACGTGCCATGGACTGGGTGCGGGATATGACCATGGATGTCGATCCGAAAGGAATGGCCGATGCCTTGGCCTCTGGAGGCGCCGTGGACCCTCGTTCGAGAGACGTGCTGGTTGCACTGGGTTCCGCCATCGCCAGCCTCAAGTACGAACTGATGAATGCATTCGACAACTACGTATGTTTTGATGGCGCTGAAGATCGAACACAGCAGCGGAACCTCTTCGTTGCCGCGACCACACGCGTCCGAAGTATGCTGGAAGGCAAGTTGTCTGGATTACCTCGACAGACGGGTGCTGACAATGATCTGGATGCCATGAAGATCTTTGAATCCGCACGCGAGAACCTGGAGTCCATGTTTGGCACCGACAACATGAAGATCCTCGACAGTGAGTCGTCAATTGCCATGGAGGTCATAAAAGAGCTGGTAACCGCATATCGCCGGATGATGGTGAATCATTGCGCCGGGAACGAAGAGGGTGTCGACCTGAAGGCGATCCATGGGAGGGCTCGGCGGTATTGCGAAGATGCGTTCAACAGCAGCCTTGATTGCTCAGGGAAGATGAGCGCTATCCATACGTCGGGTCAGAAAACGCTGCTGGACGCGCTGGACGCCGAGTTCCGCGGACTCCAGGCCCGGCGAAGCCGGCCGGGCTAGCGCGTGGTTCGGTTGAAGGAGGCACCCGCTCGGCTTGTATGAAGCGCATCATCGTGCTCGCCAGCGCTGTTGCACCGCCGCGAGTACCTGTCCGCCGGGCTGGATAGACTGACGGCTTTCGTCAAGCCAGAGGTCTCCATGTCCTATCTCCCCGTCTCGCTGATCGGCGTGCCCACCGACATCGGTGCTGGCCACCGTGGTGCACGTCTCGGCCCGGAGGCGTTGCGCATCGCCGGCCTGGGCGAGGCACTGGCCGCGCGCGGCGTGGATGTGCGCGATGTGGGCAACCTGGCCGGTCCACGCAACCCCTGGACGGCACCGGTGGACGGCTACAGGCATCTGGCCGAGGTGGTGGAGTGGAACCGGCTGCTGATGGAGGCCAGCCTTGCCGAGCTCCAGGACGGCCGCATGCCGATCATGCTGGGGGGCGACCATTGCCTGGGCATCGGCTCCATCGCGGCGGTGTCGCGCTGGTGCCGACAGCAGGGCAAGGACCTGCGCGTGCTGTGGCTGGATGCGCATTCGGATTTCAACACCAGCGACGTCACGCCGTCGGGCAATGTGCATGGCATGCCGGTGGCCTGCCTGTGCGGACTGGGGCCCGATGCGCTGACCCGTCTGGGCGGCGACACGCCGGCCCTGCAGCCGTCCCAGGTGCGCCAGATCGGCATCCGCTCGGTGGATCCGGAGGAGAAGCGGCTGATCAAGACGCATCGGGTTGACGTCTATGACATGCGCTACATCGACGAAGCCGGCATGAAACGGACCATGGAAGCGGCGCTGGACGGCCTGGGGGCGGATACCCATCTGCACGTCAGCTTCGACGTGGATTTCCTGGACCCGAGCATCGCGCCAGGCGTGGGCACCACCGTGCCGGGCGGTGTGAACTACCGGGAGGCGCAGCTGGTGATGGAAATGATCGCCGACAGCGGGCGCATGGGCTCGCTGGACATCGTAGAGCTGAATCCGCTCCTGGATGACCGTAATGCCACCGCGGAGCTGGCGGTGGACCTGGTGGAAAGCCTGTTCGGCAAGTCCACGTTGATGCGCGACTGAATGTGGGCCGCCCCGAGACACGTCGAGAATGAACCCGAGCAGCGCGCATTCACGCCCGCTCCACGCGGCGCACGCCAGATTGCACACCACGCGGCAACGTTCTGTCGGACGGAACGCCGTGGTCCACCAAGGAGAAGACGATGAAGCGCATCATTTCCGTATTGCTGCTGGCGCTGTGCACGGCCGGCTCGCTCACCGCCTGCAATACCGTTGCCGGAGCCGGCAAGGACATGCAGGGCGCAGGCGAGGCGGTTCATGACACGGCGCAGGACTGCAAGAACGGCAAGTGCTGATCAACGGCTTTTCCGCCGTCTGCACCGCAGCCGCGGTGTTTTAAATCAACCAGGAGAAACCCCATGAAGCGTGCTATTGCCCTGATGCTGTTGTCGATGTTCTCGGTCGCCATGCTGGCCGGCTGCAATACCGTTGCCGGCGCCGGCAAGGATGTGCAGGGCGCAGGCGAGAAGGTCGAAGACGCCGCACGCCGCAACTGATCGCGCTGCTGCATCGACGAAAGAGGCCGGGATATCCCGGCCTTTTTCGTTTGCGCGGCGATGTCCGCAGTGCATGACGTGCAGGCGCGATGAAATGCCATGACACGCCATTCAAGCAGGTGAGTGTCGGCTTCATGTCCGGTTGACTGCACCTCGACGGCTCATGCGCGACGATGGCCTTGCGGTAACACCACCGTCGTACTCATCAACGAGGTAGACCATGAACACCGACATCATCAAGGGCAAGTGGACGCAGCTGAAGGGCAAGACCAAGGCGCAGTGGGGCAAGCTTACCGACGACGACCTTGATTATGCGGAAGGCAATGCGGAATACCTTGCTGGTCGTGTGCAGGAGCGTTACGGCATCGCCAAGGACGAGGCTGAAAAGCAGGTCAAGGAATACCGTGATGCGGTCCACAAGGATTACCCGGATTACAGGTAAGCGCCTGTAACCACCGGGGCGGTCATCCCGCCAATGACAACGGGCCCTGAGGGCCCGTTGTCATTTCCGCCAGTAGAGTCGGACGGCGCCATGGGGCGCGAGGCAAGGGTAAACTGATGGGGATAACCGCAGCTCCCCCAGACCAGCCATGACCACCCGAGTTCTTACCGGCATCACCCCTTCCGGAACCCCGCACCTGGGCAACTATGTCGGTGCCATCCGTCCAGCCATTGCCGCCAGTCGCGCGACCGGCATCGAGAGCTTCTTCTTTCTGGCCGACCTGCACAGCCTGATCAAGGCGCAGGAACCCGAGCGCACGCAGCGCTCCACTCTGGAGATCGCCGCCAGCTGGTTGGCGTGCGGCCTGGACCCGGAACAGGTGTGGTTCTACCGGCAGAGCGACATCCCGGAAACCACCGAACTGATGTGGTTCCTGACCGTGGTGGCCGGCAAGGGCCTGCTCAACCGCGCCCATGCGTACAAGGCGGCCATCGACCGTAATGAGGCGGATGGACTGGATCCGGATGCCGGGGTGAGCGCAGGCTTGTTCATGTATCCCGTGTTGATGGCTGCGGACATCCTCATCTTCAAGGCGAACCGGGTTCCGGTCGGTCGCGACCAGATCCAGCACATCGAGATGGCGCGCGACTTCGCCCAGCGCTTCAACCATGTGTACGGCAAGGAATACTTCCCGTTGCCGGAAGCGTCGATCGACGAACAGGTGGCCACCCTGGCCGGCTTGGACGGTCGCAAGATGAGCAAGAGCTATGGCAATACGATTCCGCTGTTCGCTCCCCGCGATGAGCTGAAGAAGCTGGTGTTTTCGATCCTTACCGATTCGCGCGCGCCGGGTGAGCCGAAGGATACCGAGGGGTCCGCACTGTTCCAGATGTACCAGGCCTTCGCCACCCCGGAGCAGACGGCTGCCTTCGCGCAGGCGTTCGCCGAAGGCATCGGTTGGGGCGATGCCAAGCAGCAGGTGTTCGAGCGTATCGACGGCGAGCTGGCACCATTACGTGCCCGTTATGAGGCGTTGATGGCCGAGCCGCAGAAGATCGAAGCCCTGCTGCGCCGCCGTGGCCAGCAGCTGCGTGAGCAGTTCGCCATGCCGCTGCTCAATGAGCTGCGCCATGCGGTTGGTCTGCGAGACCTCGCCGATGTGCCGCAGGCGGCATCGGCGGCGCCCGTGCGCGCGGTGCTGCCGACATTCAAGCAGTATCGGGAGAAGGACGGCCGCTTCTACTTCAAGCTGACCGACAGCGATGGCACGCCGCTGATCCAGAGCAGCGGCTTCGATTCGCCGCGTGACGCCGGCCAGCTGATTGCCGTGCTGAAGCAGGCCGAGCAGGGTGATGCACTGCAGAGCGAACTGTTCACGCTGCAGGCCGAGGTGGACGTAGTACTGGCTGCGCTGGCCGCGCTGCGGTAGGACCGGACGCTGCCGGGCTATCCCCGTCCGGCGGCGACGACCATGGCATGATGGCCCGGCCCACCTGACAAGGAGCCTGTCATGGCCTGGTTGTCGTTGCTGCTGTTCCTGCCGTGGTTCCTGCTGCTGGCCACCCTGTTCTGGTGGTATCCGAGGCAGCCACGCACGTCGCGCAGGCGAATCTTCGACGCCACCACGCTGCTGCTGGCGCTGCTGTCCAGTGTGCTGGCCATGCACTGGGGATTCCGCAGTGGCATGGCGCAGCGCGGTGCCGGGCCGATATGGCCGCAGGTGCTGGCCGTGCTATATGCCTACGGAGCCTTCCTCGCCGTGCTGGTCGCTGCGTTGTTGGCGCGACCGCACTGGCTGCACACTGCGACCAAAGACGGATCGAATCCGGAGGCACCGCACGCCTAACATGGTGGCTGTTGCCTGAGCCAGGAAGACGCGATGTCGCTCGACCCCAGCATCCATCTCATCGATACCGGTTTCCAGCGCGCTGAGTTCGATGCTGCCTACCTGGTGGTCGAACAGGGCCGGGCGGCCTTCATCGACTGCGGTACCGGCCTTGCAGTGCCGGCCATGCTGCGCGCGCTGGAACAGGCTGGGCTGACGGTGGACGCGGTGGACTGGCTGCTGCTCACGCATGTGCATCTGGACCATGCCGGTGGTGCTGGCCTGCTGATGCAGCAGCTGCCCAACGCGCGCGCCGTGCTGCATCCGCGCGGTGCTCCGCACATGATCGATCCCGGCCGCCTGATCGCCGGTGCCACCGCAGTGTATGGCGAAGAGGAGATCGCACGCAGTTACGGCCGCATCGAGCCGATTCCCGTTGATCGCGTCGTGGTTGCCGAGGATGGTCACCGCATCGACCTGGCGGGACGTGAACTGTTGCTGCTGCATACGCCCGGGCATGCCCTGCATCACTACTGCGTGTGGGATGCGCGCAGCCGCAGCTGGTTCACCGGTGATACGTTCGGGCTGTCCTACCGTGAGCTGGACAGCGCGCAGGGTGCGCTGGTCATCCCGACATCTTCGCCTGTGCAGTTCGATCCCGAACCGCTGAAAGCGTCGATCCGCCGGATGCTGGCCTTCGAACCGCTGGGCATGTACCTGACCCATTACGGCCGTGTCGAACAGGTACCGAAGCTGGCGCAGGACCTGATCGAACAGATCGACGCGATGGTTGCGATCGGACGCCAGTGCGATGGCCTGCCGGATCGACACCGGTGCCTGCTGGCGGCGCTGCGGGCGCTGTACCTGGAGCGCGCGCAGGCACATGGTTGCCCGCTGGACCAGGCGACGGTGGCACGCGTGCTGGAGATGGACATCGAGCTGAATGCCCAGGGCCTGGCCTGCTGGCTGGATCGCGCGCGACGCTGAGCGCGGCATCGCCTTGCCGCGTTACACTCAGCGGTCTGCCATTCCTGCCTGGTGAAGCCGTGAACCCGATGCGCGTGTTGCTGCTGTCCTCCTGCCTGTTCGCCGGAGGCCTGGCCCATGCAGCCAACGATCTGCCGGGTGGTGGCATTGATCCGCAGGCGTTGTCACGGCACGTACGTGTGCTTGCTTCCGACGAGTTCGAGGGGCGTGCTCCGGCCACCGTCGGCGAAGAAAAGACCGTGCAGTACCTGATCGAACAGTTCCGCAGTTACGGCCTGCAGCCCGGTGGCGTGGATGGCGGCTGGGTGCAGCCGGTGCCGCTGGTGCGTGCCCAGCTGGACGGCGCGGCGAGTGCGACGCTGTCGTTGAAGGGTGGCAAACGCACTCTGGTCAACGGCGAGGATGTCACCCTGCAGAGCCTGCAGCCGCAGGACAGCATCCGGATCGAGGACGCGCCGCTGGTGTTCGTCGGTTACGGCATCGATGCACCTGAGCGTGGCTGGAACGATTACAAGGACGTGGACCTGCGCGGCAGGATTGCCGTGGTGCTGATCAACGATGCCGACTTCGAGGCCGATGCGCCCGGCGCGTTCGATGGCAAGGCGGTGACCTACTACGGGCGCTGGACCTACAAATTCGAAGAGGCCGCGCGGCGCGGCGCGGCCGGTGTGCTGATCGTGCATGAAACGGCACCGGCGGCCTATGGCTGGGCCACGGTGAAGAGTTCCGGCACCTCACCGCTGTTCGACATCCAGCGTGGCCATGACGAAGCGATGGCGCAGCACACGCCGCTGCGTGGATGGATGCAGCGTTCGCTTGCAGAAGCGATCTTCACCGACGCCGGCCTGGATTTCGACGCCGAAAAGCGCAAGGCGATGCTGGCCGATTTCCGGCCTGTGGTGCTGGACAACGCCAGGCTGAGCGCTGCGTTCAAGCTCAAGCGCGAAGAGGTGGTGACCCGCAACGTGGTGGCGAAGCTGCCCGGTGACACGCATGCCGACGAGGCGGTGATCTTCTCCGCGCACTGGGATGCCTTCGGTATCGGCCAGGCCGATGCGAATGGCGATCGCATCCGTCGCGGCGCCATCGACAACGCCACCGGCGTGGCGACGGTGCTGGAACTGGGACGGGTATTCGCCGCCGGTCCGCAACCGCAGCGCACGCTGTATTTCGTTGCGCTGACGGCCGAGGAAAAGGGTCTGCTGGGCGCCAGTTACTATGCCGCGCACCCGCTGGCGCCGCTGGAGAAGACCGCCGCCGTGCTGAACATCGAGATGTTCAGTCCCGATGGTGCGACGCGCGACATCGCATCGTGGGGCAAGGGCCGGGTGTCGCTGGAAGGCGATCTGGAACGCGTGGCCAAGGCCCGTGGACGCACCTACAGCGCGGATCCGAACCTGGAAGCGGGCTTTTTCTACCGCGCGGACCATTTCGCGTTCGCGCGGCTGGGTGTGCCGGCGATCACCATCGGACCCGGCCTGGACAAGCGCGAGGGAGGCGTAGCGGCTGGCCGCGCGCTGCGCGACAGGTATTTCGCCGAGTGCTACCACCAGGCCTGCGATGCCTGGACGCCCGCCTGGGATCCCGCAGGCCATGCCGCCGATACGCTGCTGGTCTACGACCTGGGCGTGGAGCTGGCCAACAGCCGCAGCTGGCCGCATTGGGAGGAGGGATCCGAGTTCGGCAAGGCCCGCGAGGCAAGCGACGCCGCGCGCCGCTGACGCGGCCGCCTACAGACGTCACTCATCAAAAACAGCATGCCGCAGGCGTGGTGCCTGTGGCGGCTGCAAACGCCTAGAATCCCCCTTCTTCCGCACGTTGGTGGCCCATGGCCGTCGTACCTGATCAGACCCCGTCCACGCCCCGCAGAAGTGCGGTGGCGCTCGCGCTGCTGCTGGTCTACGTGGTCTGGGGATCTACCTACCTCGGTATCTCCAAGGCACTGCAGGCCGGAGTGCTACCGCTGACCTCGGTGTCCGGCGCGCGTTTCATCGTTGCCGGTGGGCTGATGTATGCGGTACTGCGCGTGTTCCGCAGGCTGCCACGGCCCACGCTGCGGCAGTGGCGCAACCTGGTCATCATGGGCTTCACCATGTTGATGCTGGGCAACGGCATGGTGGTGCTGGCAGAACGCGAGGTGTCGTCCGGGCTTGCGGCCACCGCAGTGGCTTCGGTGCCGTTGTGGATGGCGCTGTTTTCCGCCGTGCGCGGTCAGCACGCCAGCCATGGCGAATGGCTGGGCATCGCCATCGGCTTCCTCGGCGTGGTCTGGCTCAATGCCGGCAGCAGCCTGACCGGCTCGCCGACGGGGCTGGTGCTGCTGCTGATCGCACCGGTGGGCTGGGCCTTCGGTTCGGTGTGGGTGCGTGGCCAGGACCTGCCCGGTCCCTTCATGACGGCAGCGGGACAGATGATCTGCGGCGGCGTACTGCTGGTGGCCACCGGGCTGGCCGTGGGCGAACGACCGACGTCGCTGCCCAGCATCGATGGACTGCTCGCGGTGGCCTATCTGTGCGTGTTCGGGTCCATCGTCGCCTTCACCGCCTACGTCTGGCTGCTGCACAACGTGCGGCCGGCGCTGGCCGGCAGCTATGCATACGTGAACCCGGTGATCGCGGTACTGCTGGGTGCACTACTGAACGGAGAGCGGTTCGGCTGGCCGGACATGCTGGCGATGGCAGTGATACTGGCCGGCGTGCTGGTGCTGACCCTGGCGAGGGCGCGCCGATGACGAGCACGCCGATGACGAGCGCGCTGACCAGCGAACAGGACCAGCGTCGTGGCCTGGTCATCACCGCGCTGACCTTCGTGCTGTGGGGCCTGGTGCCGATGTACTGGCATCTGCTGCGGGAGGTGCCTTCATTCCAGATCATCGCCCACCGCATCATCTGGAGCACGGTGCTGGTGGTGGCCTGGCTGCTGGTGTCCGCACGCCTGCAGTGGTGGAAGAAGATCGCCGCACAACCCCGCGCGCTGCCGATACTGGCGCTGTCCAGCCTGACCATCGCCTTCAACTGGGGCCTGTACATCTGGGCGGTCAACGCCGGGCACGTGATAGAAACCAGCCTGGGCTACTTCATCAATCCACTGGTGAACGTGCTGCTGGGCGTGCTGGTGCTGAAGGAACGCCTGCGTCGCGCACAATGGCTGGCGGTGGGCTGCGCGGCATGTGGCGTGGCGTGGTTGACCGTGGACGCCGGCACGCCGCCCTGGATCGCCCTGGGCCTGGCCTGTTCGTTTGGCCTGTATGGCCTGCTGCGCAAGCTGGTTTCGGTGGATCCGGTCGCCGGTCTGGGCGTGGAGAGCCTGTATCTGGTGCTGCCGGCATTGGGCTTCGCGCTGTGGAGCGAAAGCGGCCACGGCGGTGGCTTCCTCAACGGATGGGGTTTGGGCAACGATCTGTTGCTGGTGTTTGGTGGTGTGGTGACTGCCGTGCCGCTGATCGGCTTCGCGTACGGCGTGAAGCGTATCCCTCTGTCACTGGTCGGCATCCTGCAGTACATCGCGCCGAGCCTGCAGTTGTTGTTGGGTGTTTTCTTCTTCCATGAAGCCTTCGATACCGGCAAGGCGATTGGCTTCGCCGCGATCTGGCTCGGCTTGGCAATGTTTGTATTCGATAGCTTGCGAGTATCGCGGCGACGATAACAATTGACGCTGGCGTACTTTGATATGCAGCTTTTATGAAAGTACAAAAAGGCATTCGGTTCTTCACTTGCATTCCCCCGCCCCTACATGACGGAGAATGTCGTGAAAAAACTGTTGCTGCTGTTGTTACCCCTGATCCTGCCTTCTGCTCTCGCCTCTGCCGCCACCTCCGCCGCGCAGGATCCGATTGCCTATTCCTGCTATTTCTGCACCTGGGATGAAATGCAGGATGCTGCCGTCGCGCGCGGTACAGGCGAGCATTTCATCTACGATTCCAGCAGGAAATACATCGTCGGGTTCACCGTGCATGACAATGACGGCACATTGAATGCGGTGGGGTTCGCGCCGCCTGTCTGGATACAGACCCAGTTCAACGCGATGATCAATGTCCATGACGCCAAGGCGCGCGCCTTCATCCATCCGGTAAAGAACGTTTCCTTGCTTGCACCGGGACCACAGGCACGCAGCGATGTCTATCTCTGGGGACAACACACCAGTGCGCTGCATCCGCGTCACGAGGCAGCCCGTGAGATCGCCCGCCGCTTCATCGTGCAGCGTGCCCGGCTGGATTATCTGCACGCCGACGTGGAACAAGGGCGCCTGCTGCGTGTCATGTCCGTCGCAGGTGAGGAGGTACCAATCGTGGTACGACTTGAGATGAGCGCGTCCAGTGTCGGTACCGTGGATTTCTTCTACGATCATGACAACAAGCGCTGGGAATATCTGGGTGCGCGGGATGTGCGCGAACCCATCCAGGAAAGCGCGGATGACTTTGTCGGCCCCACGGGTCGCCGCACCTACTTCTATTCGATGTACCACGACAGGATGTCGGATTACTTCGTGCAGAGGGCGCATCTGGCCGGCGTGACGGTACGCGGGGAAACACCTCCGCACAACGATCTGGGCATCATCTGCGAGGTCCAGGCCGGTGAAAAGGTCTGTACGCTCATCTGGTGAAGCCATCCAGCAGCCGCGGCCCATGGCGGGCCGCTGCTGTTTTGGCGCTCACACCTCCCGCAACGCCGTGGTGATCGGCAACCGCGCCGCGCGCAGTGCCGGGAACAGGCCACCCACCAGGCCGATGCCCAGGGCCCATTTCAGCCCGCTCCACAGCAGTTCGGGCGAGACGTGGAACTTGAACACCACCGCGCTGAAGTTGCTGCCGATGGTGGACACGCTGTAACCGTTGAACACCAGCCAGGCGATTGCACAGCCGATCACCCCGCCAACCAGTGCCAGCAGCATGGTTTCCAGCATCACCGCGGTCACCACCGGCAATCCACGGAAGCCGATGGCGCGCATGGTGGCGATCTCGCGCGCACGCGTTGCCACGGCGGCATACATCGTGTTGAGCGCGCCGAACACCGCACCGACGGCCATGATCGCGCCGATCACCTTGCCAAGGATGTTGATCAGCGTGGTCAGACCACCGCCCTGCTTGCCGTAGTAGACGCGCGTGGTTTCCACGTCCAGTTTCAGGCGCGGGTCGTTGGCCACGGCGGCCTTGAACCGTTCGAACCCCGGCGCGCCGTCGGTGCGCACACTGATCGACTGGAAGGCACTGCGCTGGTAGGTGGTCGCCAGCGTATCGGCATCGGTCCACAATTCCGAATCATGGGCATCACCGGAAGCGAACACGCCCACCACCGTCCATTGCTGGTTGCCCAGAGTAAGCGTGTTGCCTACGTCCAGGCCACGGAACTGCCCCTTCGCGCCTTCGCCGACCACCATTTCGCGCTTGCCGGTGGCGAACGGGCGGCCTTCCACGATGCGCACCTTGTCGTGCACTGCCCACGCCCTGTCGCCGACACCACGGAACTGTGCGTTGACGTCGGTTCCATCCGAACGTGAGGTCAGGTTGACCACCTGAGACAGCTCCGGCGACAACAACGCGCGGCCTTTTTCATCGCGCGACACGCCCGGTAGCGTAGACAGCAGCGGCACCTGCTCGCGGGTGATAACCGAGTTGGTTTCCGCCTGCGAGCCGCCGCGCAGCACGATCGCGGTGGTGTCGTCGCCGGTACTGTTGAGCGTGGCCTGGAAGCCTTCGCCCATCGCCAGCATCGCCACCAGCACGCCGACCACGCCGGCGATGCCGACCACGATCACCGATGAGGCACCCCAGCGCTGCGGCAGGCTGGCGATGCCGATGCGGGTGGCGGCCAGCGCCAGCCGGCCACTGCGGGTGAGTGCGAGCCACAGAACGATGGCTGTTGCCACCGCCACCACGCCCACCCATGGCAGCCAGATCCATGCCGCCAGCCCGATGGCCAGCACCAGCAGCATCGCCGCGTTGCCCAGCCACTTCTTCATGACATTCTTCATGTGCGGATTCTCCTCAGCGGCCGGCCAGTGCATCGACGATCTTCAACCGCTTCGCGCGCAGCGCCGGCAGCAGCCCGACCACGATGCCGATCAACACGATCAGACCGATGCCCACCAGCCACGTCGCACCCGGGACGTGGGGTGGCAGCAGGCCGCGGGTCTGCGGGGCCAGCACCGGTAGCAGGATGGCCGCCAGGCCCATGCCGATCGCACCGCCCAGGCCGACCAGCAGCACCGATTCCACCATCACCAGCGTCAGCACGGTGCGGTCCTGGAAACCCAGCGTCTTCAGTGTGGCCAGTTCGGGAATGCGCTCGCGCACGGCCTGGGCCATGGTGTTGCCGGTCAACAGCAGCAGGGTGAAGAACACCGCGCCCATTATCGAGGTGACGATCATGCCGATGTCCGCGAACTGCTTGACGAAGGCCTGCTGGAACGCCGATTCGGTCTGGGACTTGGTTTCATGGTCGGAGTTGGCCGAGATCGCATCGATCGCCTGGGCCACGCGCGAGGCATGGTCGGGGTTGTCCAGCGTCACCGTGTACCAGCTGACCTGGTTCTTGATGTAGTCGTTGGACTCATCGAAGTATTTCCAGTTCATCATCAGCTGGCGTTCCTCGTTGGACGCAATCGTGCGGTCCTTGGAACGGAAGATGCCGACCAGTTCCAGCGGCCAGTCGTTGCTGCCGCCGCGCGGGAAGATCGTTGCCTGCAGTGGGATCGTATCGCCGATCTTCCAGCCGAAGTCCTTGGCCAGCTGCTCGCCGACGATGGCGCCGGTACGCGTGTCCTGCCAGCGCTTGATCTGCTCCGGGGGCACTTCCAGTTCGCGGTAGACGTCGAAATAGTTGGGCGCCACCGAGAAGTTCGGGAAGAAGTCCTTGGGGTCGCGGTAGATGCCGCCGAACCACATGCCGGAAGTGACATCGCGCACGCCTGCGACTTGGCGGATCTGCGCGTCCAGGCGTATAGGCAGCGACTGGGTGATGGACAGCCGCGAGGCGACGATCAGGCGGTTGGCACCTTCCACGCTGCCTCCAGAGGTGAATGCCACGCGCACCGAATCCAGCATGCCGAACAGCAGGAAGGCAGCCACCACCGACAGCAGGGTCAGCAGGGTACGGGTGCGGCTGCGGAACAGTTGCGCCCAGACCAGTGAGAAGTATTTCATCGCGGTTCCCTCCGGTCAGTGGGGCAGGGGTGCGTCGGCCAGCTCGCCCTTGTCCAGGTGCACCGTATGCGTGGCGTACTCGGCGGCCTTGGGATCGTGGGTGACCATGATGATGGTCTTGCCATGCTCGCGGTTGAGCTGTTGCAGCAGCTGCAGGATTTCCTCGGCGGACTGCCGGTCCAGGTCGCCGGTGGGTTCGTCGCAGATCAGGAAGGTCGGGTCGGAGACGATCGCGCGGGCGATCGCCACGCGCTGCTGCTGGCCGCCGGACAGCTCATTGGGACGATGCGAGCGGCGCTCGGCCAGGCCGACCAGGGTCAGCGCGATCTCCGCGTTGCGCCGGCGCTGCGCCGCGCCCAGGTGCGTGAGCAGCAGGGGCAGTTCCACGTTCTTCTGCGCGGTCAGCATCGGCATCAGGTTGTAGAACTGGAACACGAAGCCGACGTGGTGGCTGCGCCAGGTGGACAGCTGGCCGGCGCCCATCTGGTCGATGCGCTCGCCTTCGATGCTGATTTCGCCACCACTTGGCGAATCCAGTCCGCCGATCAGGTTCAGCAGGGTGGTCTTGCCGGAGCCGGAGGGACCCATGAGCGCGACGAAGTCGCCACGTTCGATGTCCAGGTCGATGCCGTGCAGGACCTTCACCTGCTCGGGGCCGCGCTGGTAGGTCTTGGTGATGCTGCGCAATGAAACCAGGGTCGACATGGTGCCTCTCCACGTTGTGTGTAATGACGACCGCTGGTCGCCAGTGCTCGAATACCGTTCGATTACAGTTCCTTGACCTTGCTTCCGTCGCGCAGGGTGTCCGGTGGGCGGGTGACCACGGGCTCGCCGGCACGCACGCCCTGCAGCAGCTGGCGATCTTCGTTCAGTGCGATGCCCGGCTTCACCGCGCGCTGCTGCACGCTGTCGTCGGCCATCACGAATACCACCGGCGCGCCATCGCGCTCCACCACGGCATTGGCCGGCACGCGGACGCCCTGTGGCTTCTCGGTCGCATCGGCCCGCGCCTGCTCCAGGAAACTTACCCGCACGCCCATTTCCGGCACGATGCGGGGATCCTTCTGCTTGAGGGCCACGCGTACCTTCACCGTGGCCTTGCCGCGGTCGGCGGTGGGCACGATGGCAATGACCTCGGCCGGAATCTTCCAGTCCGGGTAGGCATTGAGGGTGGCTTCCACCGGCATCTTCGGTTGTACGCGGCCGATGAAGGCTTCGCCGACTTCCACTTCGATCTCCAGCGATTCCATGTCGACGATGGTGCCGATGCCGGTACGCGTGAATCCGCCGCCGGCCGACAGCGGCGAAACGATCTCGCCTGGCTGGGCGGCCTTGGCGGTGACCACGCCGGAGAACGGCGCGCGCACCACGTTGTTGTCCACGCCCAGGTTGGCGATGGCGAGCTGGTTGCCGGCGACCGTCACGTTGCGGCGGGCGGTATCCAGCTGAGCCCGCAGGCTGTCGCGCTGGGCGACGGCCTGGTCGTACTGCGAGCGCGACACCAGTTGCTGGCCGACCAGCGACTGCAGCCGGCCGGCTTCGGTATCGGCCTGTTTGAGCTGTGCCTGCAGGCCGGCGACCTGGCTGCGGGCGGCCTGTACCTGCGACGCATACAGGTCGCGCTCGGCATCGGCATCGATGGGGTCCAGGGTGGCCATGACCTGGCCTTCCTCCACGCGCATGCCTTCCTCGATCATCACTTCGCGCACCTTGCCGGTGATCTTCGCGGAGACCGTAGCCATGCGCCGTGCGACCACGTAACCGCTGGCATCCAGTACCGATGCGCTGTCGCCGGCTTCACCCAGCGCCACCGCCGGTGCGGTCTGCACCTCGATGGGCTGGGGCCGCAGCAGCCACAGGGCAATCGCGGCACCCAGCAGCACGACCACCGCGAGCACGATCCACACCCCGCGGCGGGTGCCCTTGCCCCTACCGGAAGCCGGCGGCGGGGTGCTGCGGTCGATACGGAGTTCTTTCAACAATTCGGCAGAAGCGTTCATTGCGTTCCATCACAGGCGATCGGGCGGGTATGGCCGGAGGGGCGGACAGCGGCGTTTCCGGCGGTGGAGCGTGCGGCACAGCATGGGGCAGGCGCACCGGTGACGGCAGTGACAGCTGTCATCCGATGACATTGACGGCGGCGACTGCGAAACGTGACCACGATGGCACAGGATGGCAACGTCCCCGCTACCGGTACCCTCCATGGACCCGAACGTGCCGTCGCCGGCCCGCCTGCAGCAGGTGCAGGTCCGTTACCGCGACCCTGCCGCCCTGCAGGGCATCGACCTGCAGGTGCGTGCTGGCCAGGTACGGGCCCTGTTGGGCCGCGACGCTACCGGCAAGAGTAGCGCGGTCAGCACGCTGCCGGGCATGCGCCTGTCGTCCCGATCCGCATCCGTTGCCACACGGGCGGGTGCCGGCAGGGTGGGGAAAACAGCGCGTCGCCTCCTGCACCCGTCCGGCTGAGCTGTCATGATCGGCAGCGACAAACGCCCTCTGGAATCTCACGTGTCGTCGAGCTGGTATGCATCGCTGCTGCGCCCTGCGCCGGATTCGGCGGTGGCCGACATGCTCCGTCGCGGCAAATCTCCCTGGAGCGAAGCGGTTCACCTGCTGTGGTCGATCTGGATAGTCCTGACGCCGCTGCTGGGCGGTGGGTTCACCCTGCGCTGGCTGCTGCTGACCCTGCTCAGCTACCCGCTGTTCCTGCTGCTGTACGCCAGGAGGATGCTTGCTCCGCGCCATCACGGAAGCCGGTACGCACTGGGCCTGATCATGATGGCCGTGGTACTGCTGCCGTGGTATCCCTCCGGGCTGACCTACTTCGTGTACGGCTGCGTACTGATACGGGTGCGCGGTCGTGGCGGCTGGTGGCTCTATCTGCTGCAGCTGGCAGTGCTGAACATATCGTTCTGCGCGATCGCATTGGCCTCGGGCTATCCGTGGCAGAGCCTGGTCTGGATGCCGGCGGTGTCATTCATCGTCGGCGTGGTCGTGAACGTGGGGGCGCTCAACCAGGAAAAGGACGCCGCACTGCAGCTGTCCCAGGAAGAAGTGCGGCGGCTGGCCACCACCGCCGAACGCGAGCGCATCGGCCGCGACCTGCATGATCTGCTCGGCCACACCCTGTCGCTGATCACCTTGAAACTGGAGCTGGCGCGCAAGCTGCATGACCGCGGCGATGCGCGCGCGCGGCAGGAGATCGGCGAGGCCGAGGACATCGCGCGCGAGGCGCTGGCACAGGTGCGCAGCGCCGTCACCGGCATCCGCGCCAGTGACCTGGCCGGTGAGCTGGCATCGGCGCGGCTGCTGCTGGAATACCAGCAGGTCCATCTGCAGTACGCGGTGCCTCCGCCGATGCCGGTCGATGTCGAGCGGGGCCTGGCGCTGGTGCTGCGCGAAGCGGCCACCAATATCGCCAGGCACGCGCAGGCCAGGCAGGTGCAGGTGGATTTCACGATGGAAGGACGACAGCTGGCGATGCGGATCCGCGATGACGGCCGGGGCGGCGTGCAGACCGAAGGCAATGGGCTGTGCGGAATGCGCGAGCGCGCGGCCGCACTTGGTGGCCAGCTGGCAGTGCTCTCCACGCGCGGCGAAGGCACGGTGCTGACCGTGCGGGTACCGTTGGCAGCGGCGACGTCGCCGTGGCCGGCGACCGCGCCGCTGGCGCAGGACGGTGCCGCATGATTCGCATCGTGCTGGCCGAAGACCAGGCGATGGTACGCGGAGCGCTGTCGGCGCTGCTGGGCCTGGAGCCGGATATCAAGGTGCTGGGCAGTGCTGCTGATGGCGAAGCCGCCTGGCGGATGCTGCAGCAGCTGCAGCCGGACATCCTGGTCACCGACATCGAGATGCCCGGTCTGTCGGGGCTGGAACTGGCGCAACGCATTGCCCGCCACAACCTGCCGATCAGGGTGGTGATCGTGACCACCTTCGCCCGTGCCGGCTTCCTGCGTCGCGCGCTGGAGGCGGGCGTGCTCGGTTATCTGCTCAAGGATGCACCTGCGGAAAATCTGGCCGACGCCCTGCGCAAGGTGAAGCAGGGCATCCGCGCGATCGATCCGCAGCTGGCACTGGATGCCTGGTCGCAGGCCGATCCACTGACCGACCGCGAGCGTCGCGTGCTGCGCCTGGCGGGCGAGGGCCGTACCGCCGGCGAGATCGCCGAGCAACTGGGGCTCTCGCACGGAACGGTACGCAATTACCTGTCCGAATGCATCGGCAAGCTGGGTGTCGCCAACCGCATCGAGGCGTATCGCCTGGCCCGCCAGAAGGGATGGCTCTGAAAAAAGGGGGACGGAGGAGGTTAATTGCAATTAACGTCCTCCGTCCCCCTTTTCCGGGCTCTGCGCCATCGCCTGGAAGACGCCGTCGCGGCGGATCCACAGATGGAACAGTGCCGCACCCACGTGCATCAGCACGGTAGCGAACAGCAGATAGGCCAGCAGGCTGTGTGCCGTGCGCAGCAGGGTGTACAGCAGGGGGGTGTGCGGAGCGATGGGCGGCAGTTGCAAACCTTCCCACAGCACGATGGGATAGCCACCGGCGGAAAGCATGGCCCAGCCGACCAATGGCATCGCCAGCATCAATGCATACAGCATCCAGTGCGATGCCTTCGCTGCCATGATCTGCCAGGCAGGCAGATCCGCAGGCAGCGGTGGCGCGCCGTGGCGCAGGCGGTTGTACAGGCGCAGAAGGACCAGCAGCAGGATCGCGATGCCGAGCGGGCGATGCAGGTCGATCAGCACCGGGCGCAGGTGCAGCGAAGCGACCATGGTCACCCCGATGAACAGCATTGCCAGTATCATCGCCGCCATGCTCCAGTGCAGCACGCGCGCGAGCAGGTTGAAGTGGTCGTGGCGGATGCTCATCGTGCGTTCTCCTTCGGCTGGGTCACCGCGCCTGTGGCGCGTTCGCGCTCGCGGCGGTTGAACGATTGCGAATACACCGCAGAGCGCGCGGCGAGGATCGGATCGTCGCTGCCGCGCACGCCGCTGGGCAGGATCAGGGGATCGAAGTTGAGTTGACCGCAGGCGCCCTGTTCCTGCGACTGCATGTGGTCCAGGCTGAGCACACCGGCGACCACCTGTTCGCGGGAATCCGGCCACGGGATGGATGGGTCATCGATGGCGTCGCCCGGTTCGGCGAGTGTGACCACCATGTTCCAGCGCACCGGCCCATCGGCCAGGCGGCGCTGCAGGTCGTCGCTGAGGAAATCCACGCCCACCGAGGCGCGCGCGTCGGCATCCAGTTCGGCAAACGCGGCCTGGGGTTGCCAATGCCAGCGCACGGCCCGCTGCTGCCCCTGGGCATTGGTGAACCAGAAGCTGTTCACGCTGTTGAACCGGGTATTGGCCCAGCTGTCGCTCCACGGCGCGGTTTTCGCCCATTCCTGGAATGCGCGCGCGCTGGGATATTTTTCCACCACCGCCGCCATCTTCCGCGGATCCGGCTTGCCGGTGGCCGGGTCCGGCACCTGCGCACGCGCCTGCTCGTGGAAACCTTCCGGCGTGGGTACGGCGAAGAACGGGAAACTGTTCATCGCCATGCGCCACTGCTGACCGTCATCGGTGGTCAACTGCAGGGCGACGCTGCGCACGCGCGCGCTGTTGTCCGCACCGTGCGGATCGCCTCCCCCGATCGACAGCCGGCCCACTACCGGCACCCTGGGCTGACTGAACACGCGAGCGCTGGAGAGCGTCGCCGCCTGCGCGCTGGGCTCGAACCAGCCGCTCACGCACACACCCTTGCTGTGGGCGCGGCGGAAGCCGCGCTGGTCCGGGCTGGCTGCTTCGATGGTGTCGGTGACGTGCTGCGCCGTGAGCCGGTCGCGACCGATCCAGCCCGCCAGCCAGGCGAAAGCGAACGCGGCAAGGGCAAGGATCGCCGCGATCAGCGCGAGCCAGGGAAGCTGTGCGGATGGGCGGGGCGTACGCGGCCCCTGACCATCGGGGGTATGGCCGAATAGCGACATGAGCGGATCCTGCCTTCACGATACGTGTGGGTAACGATCGCGACATCGTCCCAGAACCCGGCCAGGGTCGATATTCAATTTTTCGTTACAGGTAGCGCTTGTCCTGTTCAATGAGGCCGGGCAGAGCCCGGCCCCATGTCACGCGTAGCGGGCCTTGAGCATGGACCATGCCGAACGCAGTGCCAGCGCTTCGCCACCGGCCGGCCGGCCGGGGCGCTCGCCATCGTTCCACGCATACACATCCAGATGGGCCCAGCGCTGGCCGTCCTCCAGGAAGCGTTCCAGGTACAGCGCGGCGGTCACCGATCCGGCCATGCGCGATCCGGCATTGGCCAGGTCGGCCACGCCACTGCTGAGATAGCGCAGATAAGGACGCCACAACGGCATGCGCCATACCGGGTCGCGGCACTCGTCGCCGGCCTGCAGCCACTGCTGCGCGACAGTGTCGTCGTTGCTGAACAGTGCCGGCAGATCCGGGCCCAGGGCGATGCGCGCAGCACCGGTCAGGGTTGCGAAATCCAGCACCAGATCCGGCTTCTGCTCACCCGCAAAGGTGAGCGCATCGCACAGGATCACCCGGCCTTCGGCGTCGGTGTTGTCGATTTCAATGCTCAGGCCCTTGCGCGTGGCGATGATTTCGCCGGGACGGAAGGCGTCCGGACCGATCGCGTTTTCCACCGCCGGCACCAGCAGCGTCAGCCTCACTGGAAGCTTCCTGGCCATCACCAGGCCAGCCAGGGCCAGTGCATGGGCGGCGCCGCCCATGTCCTTCTTCATGTTGCGCATGCCATCGGCGGGCTTGATGTCCAGGCCGCCGGTGTCGAAGCACACGCCCTTGCCGACCAGTGCCAGCGCCGGATCGCTGTCATTGCCCCAGCGCAGCACGATCAGCCGCGGTGCGCGATGCGAGGCACGCCCAACGGCGTGGATGGCAGGGAAATTGCGTTCAAGCAGCGCATCGCCGGTGATCGTTTCCAACTGCGCACCATGCGCCTCGGCCAGTGCACGGGCAGCTTCTTCGAGGTGCTGCGGACCCATGTCCTCGGTCGGCGTGTTCACCCAGTCGCGCACGCGCAGGCTGGCGGTGATCAGGTCGGCCACTTCACCGGACGGGCTCGCCACCAGCTGGGCCGGTGCGCGGTTGCGCTTGCGGTAGCGGTCGAAACGATAACTGCCCAGGCCCCAGCCGATCTGCAGCAGTGCCTGCTGGTCGGCATCGAGCGTGGTGGCCAGCGTCCAGACGCTGCCTTCGGGCAGTGCATGCGGAGCGTGCGCATAGCTGTATGCATCGACACGGTCACCCACGCCCATGACCGCTCCCGCCAGGCCATCGGCACCCGGCAGCAGCGCCACGCTGTGCGCGCTGCCGTTGAAGCCCTGCGCCTGCAGCCAGGCCTGCGTTGCCGCCGGTTGCGCGTCGCGCCAGGCATCGAAGCCGGCACGGTCAACCACGTGCAGCGGCAACGCCCGTTCGGCCGAAGGAATGAAACCGGTGATGTCAGTCATGCGATGGAGCTCCTGTGATCATTGACGGCGACGTTGGCATCGAGCCAGTCGGCCAGCCCGGAAAGGGTGTCGAACTGCAGGTCGGGCTGCAGCGTTGGATGGCTCCAGCGGGCGGATTCCCGGTTGATCCAGCATCCCCGCAGGCCGGCGGACATGGCGCCGGCCACGTCCATCTCGACATGGTCGCCAACATGCAGCACGTGCGCAGGGACAACACCCAACCGCTCGCAGGCGGCATGGAAGATGCTCGCTGCCGGCTTGGCGACCCCATGCTCGCGGGCGCCGAGCTGGAACGCGAAAAGATGCGCGATGCCGATCCGCTGCAGGTCCGCGTTGCCATTGCTCAGAGCCGCCACCGGAACGCGCGCGGCGATCCGCGCCAGCGCATCCAGCGCGTCGGGGTAACACTCCACCTGGTTGCGGGCTGCGAAGAATGCTTCGTAGGCCGGTTCCAGCAGCGCCGGATCGGCACCGCTGGCGTGCAGCGCTTCCTGCAGGGCCAGCCGGCGCAGGGCGCTCAGGTCGTGGTGCAGGTGCGGGTTGTCGGCGAAGGCCCGCTCGCGCAGCGCACGCATCTCCGCCATTGGAAACATGGCGGCGGTCACCGGACTGTGTTCGCACATCCAGTCGTGCAGGACCCGGTCGATGCGGGCGCCAATGGGAGCGAACGGCCAGAGGGTGTCGTCTAGGTCGAGGGTGATGGCAAGGACGGGAAAGTTCACCCGGCCATTCTACGCCCGTCGCCAATGGCTTTCATTCCAGCAGCCGTGCCCATCCCTGCATGCCATCCAGTCGCGAGATCACCAGCTTCACGCACACCAGCAGCGGCACCGCGAGCAGCAGGCCGACAATGCCCCACAGCCAGCCGAACAGCATCAAGGCCAGGATCAGCACCAGCGGCGAAAGCTTCATGCGCCGCCCCAGCACGATCGGCGTCACCAGCTGCCCTTCCAGGGTGTGCAGTGCCAGGTAGCAGGCAGCCGGCAGGATGGCCTGCAGCGGCTCGCGGAACTCGACGAAGCCGACCAGCAGCATCAACGCCGCGCCGATCAGCGGGCCTACGTAGGGTGCGAAGTTGAGCAGCGCCGCCACCGTGCCCCACAGCAGGGCGTCCTGCAGCTTCAGGCCGAGCAGCATCAGTACGCCGGCGAACAACAGTCCTACCAGCGAGTTGATCACCGTGATGGTAAGGACGTAGCGCGATACCTCGCGTTCGATGGAACGCAGGATGTCGGTCGTGAAGCGTTGCTGCTGGCGGTTCGGAAACAGCGCGATCGCATGCCGCTGCAGGTCCTGCCCGTAGATCATGAAGAACAGGGTAAGCAGCACCACCGCGAGCACCGAGGCGAGCAGACGGGGGGCCTGGGTGATGACACGGTAGGGGTCGTCCAGCTGCGTGCGCACCACCTGCACCCTGCGGCTGCCTTCACCTGCAGCCACCCGGGCGAAGTTTTCCGCAGCTTGGTTCGCCTGCTGCACCGGTCTGGTGAGGCTCTGCACCTGGCGGCCGATCTTGCGCAGCTGCTGCGGCGCCTCCTGCGCCCACTCCATGGTCGGCACCACCAGCTGTATGGCCAGTGCGGTGGTTGCACCCAGGCCCACGCAGATCACCAGGATGGCGCCTACCGCGCGGGGTATCCAGAACCGACGCAACAGCCGCAGGATGGGGTTGCCCACCAGGGCGAAGAACATCGCCAGCAGGATGGGCAGCACCACTGTCTGTGCCGCCCATAAGGTGAAGGCGACCGCCAACGCGGTCAGCACCACCAGCGACAGAGGCCCGCGCGGGCGTGGCAGGGGGGCGGTGGGTTCGGCGGCAGGCGGTGCGTCCGCAGGTGCCGGAACGCAGGAAAGGGAATCGCTCATCGACGCACCGGCAGGGAAAGATGGCGCGATTATCCTCCCGCCGCGATCAACGCGGCGGGGTGTCCATGTCAACGTTCGGACAATTCCGTGGCAGCTTCGGCCGGGCGCGGCCCGTTGCCGTCGTCATTGCCGCTGCGTGCGGAGAGCGGGGGCGTGGCGGACCGTGCAGCCGCTGCGACAGCCGCACGGGCTTCGGCCTGTGTTGGCCGTCCGCCCGCCGCGGCGTCGGCCTTGTCGGCTGCCTCATCTGCCTGGGTTGCCGCGTCATCGGCGGTGCTGGCCGCATGCGCGGCCATCGCCGAGGCGAAGGCTGCCTGGCCGCTGGCGACCAGGTTGGAGACCGATCCGATCATCTGCACCCAGCGCACGCCGTTGACCTTGCCGGGAATTTCCAGCTTGCCCACCACGAAGCCACCCGCCAGCCCGGCAATGATGATGCGCAACGGCGACCAGCCGCTACGCCATGCCTGGGCGAGCACGCCCCAGTTGTCCTGGGTGTCGGCCATGCGTACCGCCAACACCTGTTCGCAGCGCTTGACGCGCCGCTGCAGCGTACTGAACCTCATGGCTTGCCCTCCGGAATCTGCACGTCGGCATCGGGATCTTCCTCGCTCGGTTCATCGAACAGGCCCAGCCGGGACAACTGCCTGCGCGTGGCATGCATTCCGGTGTGTCCGAAGAAGAACGAAACCCGCCATGCTGCCACGCAGGTGACCAGCAGGCTCAGCAGCGAAGTGATCAACAGTGCCTGCAACCAGGACATGCCCCAGCTCTGCAGCAGCGCGATCAACGTGGCTGCCAGCAGCAACCACGCCGATGCGCCGAACACAACGGCCACCCCGGCCCATGCCAGCGCGCGCCCGAAGGCACTGCGGGCAAGCGCGAAATCCGCCGAGGCAAGGCGGCGCAGCGAGCGCAGCGAATGCCTGGCAGCATCCGCCGTCGCCCGGCTGGCCCCGGTCACCTGGCGGATGCTGTCCTCCAGCGAGGGGGTGGCGGCCGGATCAGGTGGTTCCTGTCCGGCCGTGGTGTTTTCGCTTGCGCTCACGCCGCGGCTTACTCGCCGCTACCGCTGCGGCCGAGCTTGGCGATGATCCAGCCTGCCGCGAAGGCGACGCCAAACGAGGCCAGCGGACGCTCGCGGATGAGCTCGGCAGCGCTGTCGACCAGATCCTTGCCCTTGTCCATCAGTGCGTCCACCTGTTCCTTGGCGGCAGCGCCACCGAACTCGGCAGCCGCCAGCCCGGACAGCGCGGAATCGGAAAGCTCGGCCTTGAGGTTGGCCTTGCCGACGCGGAGCTCATCGCCGGCCGCGCCGGCCGCGCCCTTGATGGCACCGCCCGCTGCGGAAGCGGCCGACTTCAGATGGGTCGTGGCTTCGCCCAGGTGATCCTTCAGGTTTTCGGTATTGGTGGGGCTCATCACAATCTCCTGTTCAGTGGGAATGGCATCGTCATCCGGAGGGAAGGCCATGGACGACATGGATACCACCCTGCGGGTATAGGGGGCGTTTACGGTACGTCACGCCGTCACCGCATCACCAACTGGCCACGGGCGTTGCCGCGCACGATGCGCAGCACCAGTTGTGGCGGACGCTGCTGGAAATTGGCTTTCCAGCCCGCCAGGTCGGTGAACTCGCCTGCGCTGGCCTCGGTGACGATGTCGCCCTTGGCAAGGCCGGAAGCGGCCGCCCGGCTGCCGCGGCCGACCTCGTTGACCAGCACGCCCGTCAGTCCTGATTGGCGCAGCGATTCGGGAAGATCCACGAAGGTGGCGCCGCCCAGCCGTGGATCCAGCGTGTCGCCAGCCACCGCCCGTGCCTGTTCCTTCAGGGCCACCTTGAGGGTGACCGGCTTGCCATCGCGACGTACTTCCAGCGTCATCGTGCTGCCCACCGCCGCCAGGCCTTCGATGTTGTGCAGCGCCTGTGCACTGTCCACCCGCTGCCCATTGGCCGTCACCACCACATCGCCTGCCCTCACCCCCGCGCTTGCTGCGCCGGAGCCGGCAAGCACGCGGCTGACGAGGGCTCCGCGCGACTCGGAAAGCCCCAGGCCCTGGGCCAACTGTGGCGTCAGGTTCTGGCTTTCAATGCCCAGGGTCCCGCGCACCACGACACCATGCTTCACCAGCTGGTCGACGACGTTGCGTGCCAGGTTGGAGGGAATCGCCAAGCCCAGGCCGATGTTGCCGGCCATGCTGCCCTGCGGATTGAAACTGGCCGTATTGATGCCGACCAGCTGGCCCTGCAGGTTGACCAGCGCGCCACCGGAGTTGCCCGGATTGATCGATGCATCGGTCTGGATGAAGTTCTGGTAGCCCAGTCCGCGGATGCCGCTGCGACCGACCGCCGAGACAATGCCGGAGGTGACGGTCTGGGTGAATCCGAAGGGATTGCCGATGGCCACCACGAAGTCACCTACACGCAGCTGGTCGCTGTTGCCCAGGGTGATGCCGGTGAGATCCGTGGCTGGAATACGGATCAGCGCGATGTCGGTATCGGCGTCGGAGCCGAGGAATTCCGCCTTTACGGTGCGTCCGTCGGACAGGGTGACCTGCACGTCGTCGGCATTGTCGATGACGTGGTGGTTGGTCAGCACCAGTCCCTCGGCCGCATCGATGATCACCCCCGAGCCCAGCGATTCGTTGATGCGTTCCTGGGGCACATCCGGAAACAGGCGCCGGAAGAAGGGGTCGTCGAAGAATGGATTGCGGACCCGCACCACTTGCTTGGTGTTGACGCTCACCACCGCCGGCGTGACTTTTTCCAGCATCGGCGCCAACGATGGCACCGGCTGCCCGGCGACCGACGCCGGCAGGGCGCTGGTGGCGGGAATGCTGAGCGACGCGGGCGCCGCTTCGGCGCGGTTGTCCAGGTGGGCGTTGATGCCGGTGGCGACGAAGCCGCCGAAGGCGGCGGCCAGCGCGAGCGTGAGCAGGGTCGGAATCGGGCGCATGGAAATAGAATGTCTGGTGAGGGTGGGGCCAGGGCCATACGTTAAAACAGCAGGCCGGGACATGACCATCTGCATGGGGGCCAGGCCACGTGCCAGGTCGCCGACACCATAACGTGGTCAGGCCAACAGCAGGGCGGCAGAGCGGAATGAGTGTGTCCCGCTCACGATAAACCCGCCATGAAAAAAGTCCTCCGGGTGCCAGCGCCGCACACCGTGCAGTTCCACGATGCGGTGCGTCGGTATAGCATCGCCATCGTTATGACATCCAGGCCCCCCAGGGAGGGTACGCATGAGCAATGGTAATGGTGTGACCACGACGTTGAGCGACACCGTGGACAATGCAAAGGAAACCGCGAGCGACGTCGGCGAGACGATCTCCCACGCGGTCGAGGGCGCGGTAACGGCTGTCAAGACAGCAGTGAAGCGCGCGCGCAAGGCCACGGCCAAGCGTGTCGCCGTAGCGGACGATGCCCGCAAGACTGCGGCCGGAAAGGTCAAGGGCGCCACCCGGTCCATTGGTACGTCCATTTCCAAGGCCAGGCAGAAGCTGGAAGCCGCCACGCAGGACCTCAAGGCGGAAGCTGCGGCGCTGAGGAAGGAAGTAGACCGCAAGAAGAAGGCCGCCACCAAGGCAGCGACCAGCAAGGCCGCTGCCGTGAAGAAAGCGGTTGGCAAAAAGGCTGCCACTGCGAAGAAGACGATTGGCAAGAACGCTGCCACTGCGAAGAAGACGATTGGCAAGAACGCTGCCACTGTGAAAAAGACGGTCGGCAAGAAGGCTGCTGTAGCGAAAAAGACGGTCGCCAAGAAGGCTGCGGTAGCGAAGAAGACCGGCCGCAGGGTCGTCGCAAAGCGCGCGAAATAAACCCGCGTGCAGGACATTCCTGTCGCCTGCGGGCGGCAGGAATGTCCCGTGATGCCACCTCATACGGTGGCCAAGGCATCATGGCCCCCTCCCTGGCGAGATCAGCATCATGCGCGGACTCGATTTCAGCTCCTGGCAGGCCGTGCTTTCCACCCTTGCCGGGCTGGCCATCATCACCCTCATCGGCGTCGGCATCCGGTTGCTGGTCATGCAGACGCTGCAGGCACGGCGGGAGCGGGAAAACCGCCAGATCAACGAACGCCTGCGCACCCTCATGGCGGCCTACAAGACCCTCGGTGGCTCGTTCAGCGGCGAGCTTGGCGTGGATCCCATGCATCTGCGCGAACTGCGCCAGCGCATGCGCGAACAAGGGCTGGCCGAACCCGGGTCGGATCGTGCACGACGCATCCGCGATGCGGTGGAAGCCGCGCTGTCGGACATCCTGCTGCTGGGCACGGACGAACAGGTGAAGCTGGCCGCGCATGCCGCCAACGAAATGGCCCAGGGGCGGCCGGTACATCTGCACGCGCTGGTGGTTTCGCTGCGCGATTTCATCCGCGAGGCGCTGGACCTGGCGCCCATCCCGGCAGGCCTGGCCATTCCCCACCAGGGGCCCGCCCGTCCCTCCTCCGGTGGTGGGGGCAAGGGCCGCACGGACGGCGACAGCCGCGGCGGCAAGGGTGGCGGGGGAGGTGGCGGCGGTGGTGGTGGCGCCGGCATGGGCGCGATGGGCGGCATGGGTGCCGGCGTGGCGGCAGGCGCGGCGGGCACCGACGAGAGTGACGCCCGTACATCCTGAAGCGTGGCGGCACCCACGCGGCCGTGCGTCAACGCGGTGACGGCAGCTCCAGTACCGGTACGAACCCGCCGAAGATCATCCGCCTGCCGTCGAACGGCATGGGGTTGTGGGCCGGATCCATGCGTGGATCATCCATCATCTTCTGCATGCCTGCATCGCGGGTGGCCTTGTCCGGCCACTCGATCCAGGAAAAGACGATCGTCTCGTCATCCCGGGCCGCCACGGCGCGCTGGAAATCGGTGAGCGTGCCCTGCGGCACGTCGTCTCCCCAGCACTCCACCACGCGCGTGGCGCCGAATTCCAGGATCAACGAATCGCCGGCATTGGCATGCTCAAGGAATGCCTGCTTGTTGGCGGTCGGCACCGCCAGCACGAAACCATCGATGTAGCTCATGTCTGTTCTCCCGATATGGATACGACAGTGGCCGGGCCGCAAGCGACACGCCTGCGCATCGGCAGCCGGAAACGACAAGCCTGTCGAGGCCATTCGCGCCAGCCTGACGGAGTGTGGACGTGGATTGCACAAGCGGATGTGACAGGCGCGCGTGTATGCCTGAAATCAGCTGAATACCAGCCTAAAACGAGCGTCGCGCTTTCAGGATGTGTTGGGGCGAAAAACGGAAACTTTACATACCCGATTGCGGTGGCGTTCCGCGCCATTGCGACAACATCAGAAAGACAAGAGGTTGTACCCATGAAGACTTCGCTGATCGCACTGGCCCTTGCCGCTGCCCTGCCGTTCGCTGCCTCGGCCGCCGACAACCTGTCCTACAACTACGTCGAAGGCGACTACGTAAAGACCAGCGCTGACGGCGGCAAGGCCGAAGGCTGGGGCGTGAAGGGCTCCTATGGCGTGCTGCCGAACATGCATGTGTTCGCCGACTACAGCAAGCAGGAAGTGAAGGCCACCGACGCCGATGTGGACCAGTGGCGCGTGGGCGTGGGCTACAACACCCCGATCGCGGCATCCACCGACTTCGTGGCGCGCGCTGCCTACAACAAGTTCGACCCGAAGGATGGCCTGGATTTCAACGGCTACAGCGCCGAAGCCGGCATCCGTACCGCATTCGGCCAGCATGCCGAGGTGTACGCCATGGCCGGGTATGAGGACTACAGCAAGAAGCACGGCATCAACCCGGAAGGCGAGTGGTACGGCCGCCTGGGCGCACAGGTCAAGCTGAACCAGAACTGGGGCATCAGCGGCGACCTGAAGATGAACCGCGATGGCGACAAGGAATATTCGGTCGGCCCGCGCTTCTCCTGGTAACTGCCGCGCGTAGTCGCAGCACCTGCCAGCCGTGGCGCATCGAGCATGCGTCGCGGCGGCAGTCAGAATGAAACAGGCCCGGCATTGCCGGGCCTGTTTCATTGAGGACGAAAGGCAGCGGGCGCGTTCATTCCCCCTGGTACTGCTTTTCCTCAACCAGGGCCGAACCGGCCACGCGGTTGATCTCGTTCTTCACCTGCACGCGTTCGCCATTGGTCTGGTACACGCCGCGCGCCAGCTGCACGAACGCATCGTCGAACTGCTGTGCTGCTTCCTTGTCGCGCAGCTGGTCCTGGATGTCCCACATGCGCTCGTTGATCGCCTTCAGCGACTGCTTCAGCGCATCCAGGGCTGGCTGGCTGGCCTGTTGCTTCGCGAACAGCGGCAGCAGGCCACCCAGTTCGGTCCGCACATTGGCCAGCTTGGTTGCATCGCCGATGCGCTCGGCCTTGATTTCCAGGATGGTGATCTTGTCGATCAGCTCGCCGATCGATACCGGGGTCAGGATCGCGTGCACGCCGTGGCTCCATTGAACAGGCGGGCATGATAGCGCGCCCATCCCCGGTCAACCGCGAACGCGCTCCACCAGCCCCTTGAGGAAGTAGCGCAGCAGCTGGTCGCCGGCACGACGGAAGTTCTTGTGATCGCGCTGGCGGAACACGGCGCTGAGCTCGGGCTTGGTCACCGCGAAGCCGGCACGCTGGAAGATGTCCTGCAGGTCGACGTCGCGCAGCTGGAAGGCCACCCGCAGCTTCTTCAGGATCAGGTTGTTGTCGATGCGCGTTTCGATCGCGCGCTGTGGCTGGCTTTCATCGCGGCCGCGCAGGTGCACGATCAGGCCATCCAGCACGTGTGCCAGGGCGGCATCGCTGCAGGGCTCGAAACCGGGTTCGCTCTCCTGCTTCAGCCAGGCATTGACCTGTTCGGCGGTGACGGCGAACTCGGGATCGGCCAGTTCGCACAGCACCACGATGTGGTTGTCGCTCAGGTCGAGGGCATAGCGCAGGCTGCGCAGGACATCGTTGTTGATCATCTTCTTCCACACCGCCGGCACGGCGCGCCGGGACAGGCATTGTAGCGCCCGCCGGTCCGTCATCCTGTTGTCATCGAACTGCAGCACAGTGCGCGTCGACCTTTCCAGTCAGGAACCACGGATGCGCGCGCGGATTTCGATGATAGTGCTGGCCGCCGTCCTCGCGGCGCCGGCATGGGCGCAGTCGGCCTATGTGCCGCTCGAACAGCGCCTTGGCGCTGCCCGGCTCGCCGAGGTCGGCCTCACCGCGCGTCAGGTGCAGCAGCTGGACAGCCTGCTGCAGCAGGCCATGATCGGGCAGACCACGCCGGCACCGACTGCTGTCGCAGGCCCCATGGCGGGCGCTGCGCCGGTGCCACCGCCCATGCATATCGGCCTGGACGAGGGGCCGGTGAAGGCGCGCGCCACAGGACGGATCGAAGGTTGGGAGCCGGGCACGTTGTTTACCCTGGACAATGGCCAGCAATGGCAGGTGCTGAAAGGCCGCATGACCCTGCGCACGCCTGTCCGGGACCCGCAGATCGAGGTGGTGCCGGGTATTGCCGGGCGCTGGTTCCTGCAGGTGGACCCGGACCTGCCCAAGGCGCGCGTATACCGCGTGCGCTGACGCAACGTGGACACAGCCAGCGCAGCGGCAGGTAGACAGTGACAGAATGTGCGTCTGGTTCCTGCTGGAGTTCTGCCTGATGACCCGTACCGCCCTGATCACCGGTGCCACTTCCGGCTTCGGTGCCGCTGCCGTTCACCGCTTTGCGAAAGCGGGCTGGAAGGTGATCGCCACCGGCCGTCGCGGCGAGCGCCTGCAGCCGCTGGTGCAGACCTACGGTGCCGACCGGGTGCATGCCGCCGTGTTCGACGTGCGCGATGGCGTGGCGATGGAAGCCGCACTGGCCGCGCTGCCGCCGGAATTCGCGCAGATCGACCTGCTGGTCAACAATGCCGGTCTGGCGCAGGGGACCGCGCCGGCCCAGCATGCCAGCCTGGAAGACTGGCGCACGATGATCGATACCAACGTCACCGCGCTGGTTACCCTGACCCATCGCCTGCTTCCGCAGCTTGTGCAGCGGAAGGGCGCGATCATCAACATCTCTTCGGTGGCAGGGGTCTATCCGTATCCGGGCGGGAACGCGTACGGCGGCACCAAGGCATTCGTCAGCCAGTTCTCGCTGGGCCTGCGCTCGGACCTGCACGGTACCGGCGTACGTGTGACGACGATCGAACCGGGCATGGCCGAAACCGAATTCACCGTGGTCCGTACGCATGGCGACCAGCTGGCGTCGGACAAGCTCTATACCGGCGCCAATCCGATGACCTCCGAGGACATCGCCGAGCAGATCTTCTGGGTAGCCAGCCTGCCGCCGCACCTGAACATCAACCGCCTGGAGCTGATGCCGGTCAGCCAGTCCTTCGCCGGTTTCCAGGTCGCCCGCGAGGGCTGACCTGGCCAGTGGCGCCCGCTGCGGGCGGGCATCTTCGGGGGGAAATCCTGGCGGCGCGGAGTGCCGGCCAGAGGGCCGCGTTATTGGGCCTTGATGGCCATCGCCTGCAGGCCGGTGCCATCCAGCTTCTGCTTGGCATCGGACAGTTCGCCGGCGGTGCCATAGGGCCCCATGCGCACGCGGTACACCGTCCGGCCATTGATTTCGGCCGATTCCACGCGCGCGGCCAGGCCGATCATCGCCAGCTTCGCCTTGGTGGCTTCGGCATCGCCGGAGGCGCCGAACGCTCCGGCCTGGAGGATGTAACGCACGTTGCCAGCGGCAGGTGCTGTCGCCGTTGCAGCCTGGCCCGGGGCGGGTGCGGTCGCGGCGGGGACCGTTGCGGCAGGCGCGCGGTTGCTGGCCGTTGCCGCCTCGCCGAGCGGCGCAGGCAGCGAAGCGGGGCTGTTCGTTGCGGTACTGGCCACGGCCGTGCTGGCCGTGGTGGTCGCCGCCGTGGATGTCGGCGCGGGTGCCGCCGCAGCCGGTACGGGCCTGCCTTCCAGGGCCGCCTGCGCACGCTGTGCCTCGCTGCGGGCGCGGCGCTGGTCTTCAGCCCGGGCGCTGGCGGCAAGTTCCGCGTCGGACATTTCCACTTCCTTGCCCGGCAGCAGGGTATAGAAATCGTACTGGGTAGCCGCTGGCCTGGCCGGTTCGGCCGGCTTCGGGGCAGGCGCATCCACCTGCGTACCGACATCCTCGTCGGCCTGCGCCACCGGCGCCGGTTGCGCGTTCGGGTCCGGTCGCGGTCCTGCGCGCAGGAAACCGTCCGCATCGCCCTTGAACAGGTTCGGCGCGGCCAGGAAGACCACGGCGGCGATGGCAACGCCTGCGACCAGCCACACCCATCCGGGCGTTCCCTGGCTGTTGTTGCGCCGTGCCTGGCTCTTGCCGCGTCGTGCTGCCATGTCTACTGCTTCTCCGGTCCGGTTGATTACATTTTTTCAGGGGCGCCAACGCCCAGCAGCTGCAGGCCATTGGCCAGCACCTGGCGCGTGGCGCGGGCGAGGGTGAGTCTTGCGTTGCGTTCGCCGGCATCTTCAACCAGCACCGGCGTCCCGTGATACCACGTGTGGAAAGCATGCGCCAATTCACGAAGATATTGCGCGATCAAGTGGGGTTCGAGCGCGATACCCGCTGCCTCGACCACTTCCGGATAGCGCGACATTTCGTTCATCAGGTTCAGCGACGCCACGTCGTCAAGCGTGTTCAGCCCCGCGATGCCCTGTTCGGGGGCGTACGTCAGGCCCTTTTCCTGCGCCTGGCGCAGCAGGCTGCAGACGCGGGCGTGCGCATACTGCACGTAGAACACCGGGTTGTCGTTGCTCTGCTGGCGTGCCAGGTCGATGTCGAAGGTCAGCTGGGAGTCGGGCTTGCGCGCGATGAGGAACCAGCGGGTTGCATCGCGCCCAGCCTCTTCGATCAGGTCGCGCAGGGTGAAATAGCTGCCGGCGCGCTTGGAAAGCTTCACTTCCTCGCCACCGCGCATCACCGTCACCATCTGGTGCAGCACGTACTCCGGCCAGCCCTGCGGTATGCCCACTTCCATCGCCTGCAGGCCGGCGCGCACACGTGCCAGCGAACCGTGGTGGTCGGCGCCCAGTTCGGTGATGGCGCGCTCGTAGCCGCGCTGCCACTTGGAGAGGTGGTAGGCAACATCGGGCACGAAATAGGTGAACGTGCCGTCGGACTTGCGCATCACGCGGTCCTTGTCGTCACCGAAATCGGTCGAACGCAGCCACAGTGCGCCACCTTCCTCGTAGGTATGGCCGGATTCCTGCAGCCGGGCCACCGCTTCGGCGACCTTGCCATCGCTGTACAGCGAGCTTTCCAGGAAGTAGATGTCGAAATCCACGCCGAATGCGGCCAGGTCCAGGTTCTGCTCGTTGCGCAGCCAGGCGACGGCGAAGCGGCGGATCGCGGACATGTCCTGCGGATCCCTGGCACCGACCACGGGAGTACCTTCCAGGTCCACGCTGGCGCCCTGCATGTAGGCATCGGCGACGTCCTGGATGTAATCGCCGCGGTAGCCACCTTCCGGCCAGCCTGCTTCGTCGGGTTTGATGCCCATCAGCCGCGCCTGCGTGGACAGTGCGAGGTTCTCGATCTGCACGCCTGCGTCGTTGTAATAGAACTCGCGCTTGGCGTTCCAGCCGTTGGCATCGAGCACGCGCGCGATGCAGTCGCCGATGGCGGCCGCGCGACCATGGCCGACATGCAGCGGCCCGGTGGGGTTGGCCGACACATATTCCACGCCTACCGTGCGGCCATTGCCGGACAGGTTGCGACCGTAGTCGGCGCCTTCCTTGAGGGCGCTGGCCGCTTCGCGCTGGAAAGCGCTGGCAGCGAGGTGGAAGTTGATGAACCCCGGCCCGGCGATCTCGATCCTGCTGACATCGGCGCTCTTCGGCAGGGCGTCCAGCAGGGCCTGGGCGAGGGCGCGCGGATTGCTGCGCGCAGCCTTGGCCAGCAGCATCGCGGCATTGGTGGCAAAATCGCCATGGTCGCGGGTCTTCGGGCGTTCGACCACGAATTCCGGCGGCAGGGTGTCGGCGGGCAGGGTGCCATTGGCGCGCAGGGCTTCGATGCCTTGGCTGATCAGGGCGCGGAGGAAGTTTTTCACGAGGCCTGCTGATGGTTGAGCGGCGGAATCCCCCATTTTAGCCGATCTGCCCGCCTCGGGCGGGGCCTTGGCATCCTTCGGCAGGCTGGGACTCAGGCATATGCCGGCCTGCCGTCGCTTGGCGGGCCGGGTGGCGGCTGCTCAGGAGAGCCAGCCGCGTTCAGCGAAGGACACCGGCCGGCCTTCTCCCACCACCAGGTGGTCCAGCAGTTTGATGTCCAGCAGGGCCAGGGCGCGCTGCAGTTCGGTGGTGACAACGCGATCGGCCTGCGAAGGTTCCGGGTTGCCGGAGGGATGGTTATGGCTGACGATCACGGACACGGCGTTCAGGGCCAACGCGCGACGCGCGACTTCCCGGGGGTGGACCGATGCCGTATTCACCGTGCCGTGGAACAGTTCCTCACAGGCCAGCAGGCGATGCTGGCTGTCCAGGAACAGCGCGACGAACACTTCGTTCGGCCGGCCGCGCAGCCGGTGCTGCAGATAGCGCGCTGCTACTCCGGCCGAACTGCCCACGCACTCCTTTTCGCTCAGGCGTGCCTGCAGGTGACGCTGCGCCAGCTCCAGTGCGGCCACCAGCGTGCAGCTGCGGGCCGGTCCAAGTCCCGGCAACCGTGACAGTCCGGCGGCAGGCAGGTCCAGCAGGCAGCGCAGCGGGCCATGTTCGACCAGCAGGTGGCGGGCAGTCTGTACCGCGTCGCGGCCGCGGGTACCCGAGCCGAGGAACAACGCCAGCAGCTCGGCGTCCGACAGGGTGCCGGGACCATGTGCGAGCAGGCGTTCACGGGGGCGTTCCTGCGAGGGCCAGTCCTGGATCGTCATGGGACGAGCATGCTCCGGCACCCACTGCCATGCGATCAGGCGGCGCCCCCCGCCCAGCTCAGGAAGGCTCGCTGCCGCTGATCGGGTAAGCCCGCAGAAAGGCATGCAGCTCGTGGTTTCCGTTCAGCCCCAGCTTGCGCATCGCATCGGATTTCTGCCGGCTCACGGTCTTGGGGCTGCGGCCCCGTCGCTGCGCGATCGTGTTGATGTTCAAGCCGTTGCGCAGCCCTTCAAGCACCTCCCGTTCGCCCCGCGACAGTGAGGCGGGGCTGCCGCGGTGGGAGAGGTCGCGCTCACGCAGGTGCGAACGCAGGTTCTGCGATACATAGGTCTGGTCGGCGGCGGCGCTGCGTACCGCCGCAGCCAGTTCCTCGAAGTCCGCCGCCTTGTCCAGCGCGCCCCGTGCGCCACGGCGCAGCAGCGTGGCCAGTACGCTGGGGCTGGCGGTAGCGGTCAGCACGACCACAGGCAGCTGCGGATGGGTCCGGCGGATGTGGTCGAGCAGTTCGGGCCCATCCAGGCCTTCGCCCGGCATGCTCAGGTCGGTCAGCACCACGTCGCAGGGTTGTTGCTGCAGCAGGGCCATCAGGGAGCGGCCGCCGGGGGCTTCGCCCACCACGTCGATCTGCGCGTTGCGCAGCAGGACGCGGGCACCGTGCAGGATGATCGGGTGGTCGTCGGCGATGATGGTGCGTATGAACACGGGGCGCTCCTGCATCAGGATGGAACCGCTGGCGGCGAGCGGGGGCCGTCATGGCCGCGTCGGTCATTCTGGATCGCTTGTCGTACATGTACTTATGTCCGCCGGTCATATCCGGCGCCATACGGCGATAACTGGCCCTTCGGGTAAGCTAATGCCTTTGCGTGCATAGGATTTTCCCGGTGGCAGACTCACCCAATGCTTCCCCGGCGCCGCAGCGTCCGCTGGAAGGGCGCAGGCTCCTGTTGTGCGTCGGCGGCGGTATCGCGGCGTACAAGTCATTGGAACTGGTGCGCCGGCTGCGCGATGCGGGAGCGCTCGTGCAGGTGGCCATGACCGCTGGCGCGCAGCAGTTCGTCACGCCGCTGAGTTTCCAGGCCCTGTCCGGCCAGCCGACGCGCACCACCCTGTGGGACAGTGCCGCCGAGCAGGCCATGGGGCATATCGAACTGGCCCGCTGGGCCGACCGTATCGTCGTCGCCCCCGGCACGGCCGACCTGTTGGCGCGCCTGGCCCAGGGACAGGCGGATGATCTGGTCACCACCCTGTGCCTGGCCAGTACCGCACCGCTCACCCTGTGCCCGGCAATGAACCACCGCATGTGGCTGCATCCGGCGACGCAGGCCAACATCGCGCTGCTGCGCGAACGCGGTGCCCAGGTCGTCGGTCCGGTAGACGGCCCGCTGGCCGAAGGTGAATCCGGGCCGGGACGCCTGAGCGAGCCCGGCGACATCGTGGCGGCGCTCGTTGCCATCGAAGGACACGCAGGCCTGGCCGATGCGCCGGCCACCCGCCAGGCCCTGGCGGGGCTGCGCGTGGTGATCAGCGCAGGCCCCACCTACGAAGACATCGATCCGGTCCGCTATGTCGGCAACCGCAGCAGCGGCAAGATGGGTTATGCGCTGGCCGCGGCTGCGGCGCGTTCGGGCGCCCGGGTGGTGCTGGTCAGTGGCCCGGTCCATCTTCCGACGCCGGCCGGTGTGGAGCGCATCGACGTACGCTCTGCGGCGCAGATGCGCCAGGCCGTGCTGGGAGCGCTGCCGGCCGATATCTACATCGGTGCCGCCGCGGTGTCCGATTACACCCCGCGCGAGGTCGCGCGGCAGAAGCTGAAGAAGACCGCTGACAGCCAGTCGCTGGTGGTCGAGCTGGTGCGTACGCCGGACATCCTTGCCGAAGTTGCCGCGCAGACGCAGTCGCTGAAGCTGGTGGTCGGGTTCGCCGCCGAGACCCACGACGTGGAGAAGTACGCGCGCGGCAAGCTGGTGGACAAGCACCTGGACCTGGTGATCGCCAACCAGGTCGGGCAAAGCACCGGTGGCTTCGAAAGTGACGACAACGCCGCCACCGCTTACTGGCAGGACGGCGAACAGGTCTTCCCGGCCACTTCCAAGACTGAACTGGCCGAGCAGCTGCTCGCGCTGGTCGCACAGAGGCTCATGGCATGAACGCAGCAGTCCACCCCAATGATGCATCGCTCCCGCCGCTGCAGGTGAAGCTGCTGGACCCGCGATTCGGCGACAGCTGGCCGCTGCCGGCCTATGCAACCGAAGCCAGTGCCGGCATGGACCTGCGTGCGGCGCTGGAAGCGTCCCTGACACTGCAGCCGGGCGATACCGCGCTGGTGCCCAGTGGTCTGTCGATCCACGTGGCCGACCCGAACCTGTGCGCGGTGATCCTGCCGCGTTCCGGGCTGGGGCATCGGCACGGGATCGTGCTTGGCAACGGCACAGGGCTGATCGATGCCGATTACCAGGGGCCATTGCTGATCAGCGTCTGGAACCGTGGCCGCGAGGTGTTCACCATCGAGCCGGGCGACCGTATCGCACAGCTGGTGATCCTGCCGATCGTGCGCGTGGGACTGCAGGTAGTGGATACTTTCAGCGAAAGCGCGCGGGGATCGGGTGGATTCGGCCATACCGGGGTGCGCTGACTGACCACGGGGGGACGGAATGATCGGCAGCAAGGGGAAGGGAACGGCAGCCGCCACGCGCACGGGGCCACTGCTGGCGGCAGCACTGATGCTGCTGGCACTGTGGTTCGGCTGGAGTGCCGTGCAGCAATGGCAGCAGACGGCCACGGGCACGCAGCTGGAACAGGCGCGTGACACCGTCGTGCAGGGGGTGCAGACCGCCCTTGATGGGCAACTGGCCCAGTTCCGCAAGCATCTGCAATCCGCGCGCCTGCAGCAGGCGCTGGCCGCCGGCGATGCGGAAGGTGCCGCCCTGGCGCTGCGCGAAGGCTGGAACGGCGCAGAGGATGCGCAGGTATTTCCCGCTGCGCTGGACGCGGCCTATGCCGATCCTGCGGCGTTCGGCTATGCGCGGCTGGCCCTGCTGGAAGCGGCTCTGGCCACGGATGCGCCGGTGGTGCGGGTGGTCCGCGATGGCGGCGAGCCGCGCCTGGGGCTGGCGGCGCAGGTTTCACTGGGTTCGCTGGGTCCTGCCGTCGCCTACGTGCGCCAGCCGCTGATGCGGCTCACCGGTCCTCTGGATGTGGTACAGGCCCCGGAAGGCGGCTACCTGGCCCTGCGCCAGGGCACCTACAACGTGCTTGAACGGGGCAACCGGCGACTGTCGGACAGTGGCGAAGTGCTGGCGCGTCCGATCGCCCGCAGCAACCTGCGCCTGGCTGCGGGCGTACCGGTGATCGAAGCCGGCCCGCTGGGACTGGGACCGCTGGGAGCTTCCATCGTCGCCCTGCTGCTGGTGTTGATCGCCGTGCTGCTGCTGGTCGGCAAGTCGCGGCTGCCGCTGCCGGCGCGTGCAGCCCGCCAGCCTGCCGAAGAGCAGGGGCCGACCCTGCGCGAAAGCCTGGCGCAGGCCGGGGCTGACACGACGGATGCTGATCCTGCCGTTGCCGGAAGTGCGCCGCCGCCGCCGGAAGCCGCGGCCAGCCTGGCGGCGGGCATCTTCCGCGCTTACGACATCCGCGGTGTGATCGGCGAAGAGCTTACGCCGAAGGTAGCGGCGCTGATCGGCCAGGCCATCGGCAGCGAGGTGCTCGAACAGGGCCTGCGCGAAGTGGTGGTCGGCCGCGATGGCCGCCTGTCCGGCCCGGAGCTGGCCGCAGGCCTGGTCGAAGGCCTGCGTCGTGCAGGCTGTGATGTCATCGACATCGGCCTGGCGCCTACCCCGGTGGTGTATTTCGCCAGCCATCACCTTCGCGCCGGCAGTTGCGTGGCGGTCACCGGCAGCCACAACCCGCCGGAATACAATGGTTTCAAGGTCGTCGTGGCCGGCCAGACGCTGTCAGGCGAGGCTGTTACCGGCCTGTACCGGCGGATCGTCGAAGGGCGGCTGGCGCAGGCCGGTACGCCGGGCAGCTACCAGCAGCGCGAAGTCAACGACGATTACGTGCGGCGGATCGCCGATGACGTGCAGCTGGAACGTCCCTTGAAGGTGGTCGCCGATGCCGGCAACGGCGTGGCCGGCCTGCTGGCACAGCCGCTTCTGGAGGCCATCGGCGCGGAGGTGATCCCGCTGTACTGCGATGTCGACGGCACGTTCCCCAACCACCATCCGGACCCGAGCGAACCACACAATCTCGAAGACCTGGTACAGACCGTGAAGCGTTTCGGCGCCGATATCGGCGTGGCGTTCGATGGCGACGGCGACCGGCTGGGCGTGGTGACGCCGGATGGCACCATCATCTTCGCCGACCGGCTGCTGATGCTGTTCGCCGCCGATGTACTGCTGCGCAATCCCGGCGCTATGGTCATCTACGACGTCAAATGCACCGGAAAGCTGGCCGATTTCGTGCTGCGGCATGGCGGCAGCCCGATGATGTGGAAGACCGGACACTCGCTGATCAAGGCCAGGATGGCGGAAACGGAGGCCGAACTGGCGGGCGAGATGAGCGGCCATTTCTTCTTCCGCGAACGCTGGTTCGGTTTCGACGATGGCCTGTACGCGGCCGCGCGCCTGCTGGAGATCCTGGCCCTGCGCGAGGAGTCGCCGCAGGAGGTGCTGGAGGAACTGCCGCAGAGCGTGGCCACGCCGGAGATCAAGGTGCCGGTGGAGGAGGGAACGCCCCACGCGCTGGTGTCGCTGGTGGTCAGCGCGGCCAAGGCACCGGAGAATCCTTTCGTCGGCGGAAGAATTTCCACCATCGACGGCCTGCGCGTCGATTTTCCCGATGGCTGGGGCCTGGTGCGTGCATCCAATACCACGCCCGTGCTGGTGCTGCGTTTCGAAGCCGATACGTCGGAAGCGCTGGAGCGCATCAAGGCCCAGTTCCGCAGCCAGCTGCAGCCGCTGCTCGGCCAGGCCGAGCTGCCGTTCTGAGCATCCGGTGACCGTAAGGCCGGGCTCCGCCCGGCCTGCGCTTAAAGGACGCTACGAAGGTGACCCCTTCAACAGCCGGAATCGCACCACCGTCTCTTCGATTTCCGCATCCAGCTCCTGGCGCTGGCGCTCGAAAGTGGCCTGCATGCGCTGCTGTGCCATCAACTGGGCATGGCGCTGGCGGATCGTGGCGACCTGCCTGTCGCCGACCGCACGGCCGGCCAGCTCACTGTCGCCGGCGCCGGCCAGTGCGGTGAACAACGCATCGCGCAGGCTGGCGACGTTGTACTGCGCAGTGGCAATGTTGTTGTCCAGGATTCCGGCACGCTCGGTGAACACCCGCCGCAGGTCCGCTTCGCTGCCGTAGGTGGAGAGCATTGCCTGCTCGGTCCGCTGGCGTGTTTCCCGCGCCATTTCGTCCAAGCGCTGCTGTGCTTCGGCCGCGGCAGCCTCGGCACGTTCATCTTCATTCAGCGCACGGTCCACCTGCCCGCTGCGCAGGCCACTGCTGGCGTTGAATACCTCGCGCGCGTTGTTGACGGCGTCGGCCGGCAGCGCATCGCTGCAGATGCGCTCCTTGCCCTCGTTCCAGCAATAGAGTTTCTTCGCCGGCGTACCTCCAGGCTTGGCCTGGCGGGCATTCTGCTGCGCGCCGGCCACGCAGGGCATGGCCAGCAGCAAGATGGCGAACATGGGCAAAGCCCTGGACATGACGACCACCCCCCCTTGGGTCGGTTCAGCGCGTGGGCCGGCTGCCGTACCTGGAACGATAGTCCTCCAGCGGCTGCCGATAGCCGACAAGTTCCGGGTTTCCGGAAGCGAAATCAAGCAGGTCGGCCATGGTGGCCACGGCGATCACCGGGATGCCGGCTTCTTCGGACACGGCCTGCGCCGCCGAGCGCGGGTCGCTTTCGGAGGCGATTTCCTGACGGTCCAGCGCCACGACGATACCGGCAGGAATGCCACCGGCGGCACGGATGATGCTCATCGCCTCGCGGATGGCGGTGCCGGCGGTGATCACGTCATCGACGATCAGCACGCGCTTGCCGCCCATGTCCGCGCCGATCAGCTGGCCGCCTTCGCCATGGTCCTTCACTTCCTTGCGGTTGAACGACAGGGGAAGGTCGCGGCCGCGCTGGGCCAGTTCGCAGGCCATTGCGGTGGCCAGCGGGATGCCCTTGTACGCGGGGCCGAACACCACGTCGTACTTCAGGCCCGCAGCATCGACGGCGTCGGCATAGCAGAGCGCCAGCTGCGCCATGCTGGAGCCGGAATCGAAGCGGCCGGCATTGAAGAAGTAGGGGCTCAGGCGGCCGGACTTCAGGGTGAACTGGCCGAAACGCAACGCATCGGCGGTCAGGGCCAGCTGCAGGAAACGGTGGCGGTGGTCGCTCATCAAACTCGATCTGTCGTCATTCTGGAACGCAAAGCGTACTGCATGGCGGGCCCCCCGTCCTTCGTACGGTCGGCGCCCGCGTGCCGAACCGGTATGCTTGGACGGTTTCCGCCGCAACCCGACGTTCCCGCATGCGCATCATCAGCTTGAATGTGCTTCGGGCAACCATAAGAAATCACTAGCCGTCACGATCAACCCGTAAAAGGCCTGTTTTTCAGGCTTTATCGCCGCTTAGGCGTTCAGGGCAAATCACGAGCAGTCATAAGAGCGCACGAAATTGTTGGTACGGATGTTGGTATCATCCGACCCACAATGCGTACAGGGACGGACGGCGTTCAATGGCTCTTACAGACTTCAAGATTCGCGGCGCCAAGCCGGCAGAGAAGCCCTATCGACTGAGCGACGGTGGCGGGCTGTTCCTCGAAATCAGGCCCAACGGTTCGAAGCTCTGGCGGTATGCCTACCGCCTGGATTCCAAGCAGAAGTTGCTGGCCATCGGCAGCCTGCAGGATGTCAGCTTGGCGGACGCGCGCGCTGCCATGCGGCTGGCTAAGTCTCAGGTAAAGCTGGGGCAGGATCCGGTGCTGCAGCGGAAGATCGCCAAGGCCAGGAGCGAAGAAAGCGCGCTCAACACTGTCGCGGAGAACGCCGAGGACTGGTTCACCGGAGCTTCGAAGGCCTGGTCGGCCTCGCACCGGGACCGTGCACGGCGTTACCTGGATCAGCGCATCCTGCCGGATATCGGTAGATGGCCCATCCGTGAAGTGACGCCCGCCGACGTGCTGAAACTGCTGCGCAAGGCAGAGAAGGCCGGCCCACATGTGGCCATCGTGACGCGGCAGACGCTGTCGTCCGTGTTCGAACATGCGATCGTGAACCTGCGTGCAGACACGGATCCGACCCACCCTGTCCGCCGTGCGATCAGAAAGCCGGCCGTGGCGCACGCCGTGGCCCACTCCGATGCAGTCATGGGCAAGCTCCTATCCAGCTTGGACAGCTATCCAGGACACCGTGAGACAGCCATAGCGATCGAGCTGCTGGCGCTGACATTCCTGCGCACCAAAGAGCTGCGCACCGCGAAGTGGTCCAACGTGGACTGGGATGCGGAAACGCCCCTCTTGAAGATCGACGCCGACGAAATGAAGAAGGGCCGCAAGCACTGGGTGCCGCTCTCGGCGCGCGCGGTCCAGCTGCTGCGGGAGCTTGAGGCAATCACCGGCCAGGCCGTCTATCTGTTCCCGAACCGGCGCGATGCGAAAAAGCCCATGTCACGTGAGGCCGTGAACATGGGCTTGAAGTACATCGGGATGGAAGAGGTCTCCGGCCACGACTTCCGGGCTACTGCATCGACGCGGTTGCACGAGATGGGCTACCCCTCGGCCATCGTGGAAATGCAGCTGGCGCATGCCAAGACGGACAAGGTCGGCGCAGCCTACAACCACGCCGAGTTCCTGCCCGAGCGAATCAAGATGATGAATCGCTGGGCTGAGCATCTGGAGCAGCAGCGGCGTCGTCATAACCGGCTACCCAAGCCTTAATCACCGACTCCGGCCAGCCGATGGCGCGCGGGCCGAGCCGCCTGCAAGCTGGGAACGTGCCGTTGCGCATGCCCCTCCGGATCGATGATTCGGAAAGCGATGTGATCTTCACCACGGCGGGCATTTTGAGGATAGGGTCGATCGTGTCAGCGGCCATGCGGGCCTCCTTCATTCGGCAGCCGACCGTCCTTCCAGCGGCCGGTATCGTTGTAGCGGATATGCTGGTATCGGCCAGTCAGCCGATGCCGGCGCTCAGTGGGCCAGCCGAGCAAGTTGCGGGCGGTAACCTGCCAGATCGCCGCGGCGAATCGGTCGCGAAGCTTCATCAGCCGGCCTCCTTTCGCAGAGCCGCTGCGGCCGCTCGCCGCGCCTGGGCGAAACCCTTGCACGCCTGCGTGGCCTCGCCGCTCGGGCTCAGCACTTCGTGGCACAGAAAGGCATGCTCCCCGGGCTCGCTGCACTGGTCTGCATCCAGCGTCGTGGGGAGGCACTGGTTCGCGATCGAGCCATGCCGGAAGGCGCATCCATGGCAAAGGCTCGTGGCATCGATCCAATGCACCAGCCGGGCACCCTGCAGCGCACCGAGCACGCACGGCATGTTGATCTTCTCAGCCGTGTAAGGATGCACGTCCCCCAGCTCCACGAGCAGCTGCTCGGCCTGTTCTTTCGCATTGGCCGCGACGCTGTTGGCCAGGCCGATGAACTGGGCAAACAGCGTCACCAGCCCGTCGAACCCGTCCCGCGCCACCAGCCCGTGAAGCGCCGGCAGCCGCGCCGGCAAGGGCATGCTGCATATTGCCATCAGCTCGCCGGCCTGCTGAGCTGTGAGCGTGTAATCGCGCGCGCTGTCGGCTACGGTCTCAGCCATGGACCACCTCCGGGCGTGCCTGGAGGGTGTCTTTCCAGTTGGGGTAGATCGTGGGGCCTCGGGCTTGGAGCAGTCCGTCATCGCAGTCCCAGCCATCATGCGAGCCGAACGTTTCGGTATAGGGGCGGTTCTTGAACCACCACCAGGAACCATCGCTGTCCATGGCGCGATAGTCGTAGCCCGCCGGTGCATCGAGCCAACTCGGTGCCGGCGGGTTAGCAAGGGCGACGCGGCGATAAACCACGGTTCGCTCACCGGGGCGTGCATGTTCAGGGCCAACTTCGGAGTAGCCGACAACGTTGGCCGTGATGGGATCAAGGAATATCCAGAGTGTTTCAGGGCCTTCACTCGAAACCATGACCTCGGCCTCAACCGCAGTGGCCGGGAGCGGCGCGCGCTGTGCCGCCGCCAATGCGCCGGCGGCACGTTCGATCAGCTCGGCGGTGATTCGATCCTGTGCAGGCACCAGCGTGCCCGTCGGGGTGCGCAGCGTTGCCGCGGCCGACTGCAGTTCCGTGATGAGTGCAACGATGGACGTGGTCATTCCACAACCTCCTGAGCACCGTCGAGCCAAAGCAACGCGTCCGCCATCGGAGCGACGGATTCAGCGAGGCTTTCCATCGGATAGACCGGATTGAGGTCTTCGGGCCAAGGATTTTTGCTGATCTCGGCATACTCGCGAGCCACCCGCGCACGGTGGACTTGCACGGCCAGGAAGAGGCCGTGTGAGATGGAGCGGCGAATGGCACGCACGGCCTGGGGGCACAGCGCAACGTCGGTCATTTCATCGGCCACCTGCAGGGCATCCTTGGCGCGCAGATGTTCCTGGTCCAATGTGCGGACCTTGTCGTCCTTGAGCTTTCTCATGACCGCGTCTCCGTCTCGATGATCTGCATCGCAGCCTCAGCTCGCATTTGAATCATCCGAATAGCTGCCGCCACGGGCGCTGGAAAATCCGCCTGGTCGATACTTTGTTCCCCCCGCACCAGCTCGCAAATGCCCTGAATATCGATGAGGGCCATGTGCGTCTCGGCAAGCATCGAGTCCGCTGTTCGTTCTGCGTGGATGCTCATGCTTCGGCTCCCACGGCCGAGTAAAGGCCTTTGACGATGTCCAGCAGGAAGTCCATTGCGACGACCTGGTCGTAACCGAAAGAAACATCCTCGCCTGCCGCAGCGCGCATGCCATCCCACATCGTTGCTTGCACGTGGTCGATAAGCAGCCGAGCCTTTTCCAACGACTGGGTTACCTGCTGTCCAGCAGGAACAACGAATGGAGTACCGGCAATTTCGGTGTGCTTGGTCTGCTCATCCATGATGCCCCCCCTTTTTCGATGGCTGAGTGCAAATGCCATATGCGTCTTCACGAATGTCCTGGACCATCGCCTCGGCGACATCCAGAAGTTGGAAAACGCCGATGTGCAGGGCATTGCGTTCATGCCAAGGGAGCGGGTCGTAGACGTAGCTTTCGGGCTCATCTTCGACTTCCTGTGCGCGGTTCATATCGCGAAGAAGAATGTCGTTGATGGCGCTCACCGCGTCGATGACGTGATCTATTTTGACGAGGCGGTTCGCGAGGCCGACGTTCAGCGGGTTTTTGTTCCAACACCGCGTCTTCCAGTCTTTACGTTCAGGGATTGTTTTTTCGACCTGTTCCGGCGGGGTGGGTTCAGGGGTTAGAATCTTGGCGGCCATGTGGTTGTCCTAAGTCTTGGTCGATGAGGGGATTACTTGGCAGACGGCTCGGGCGTTGGCGCGCTCGGGCCGTCACTGTTTTGGCGCGGTGATTTCCAGATGCCGCGGCGCCCTGATGGCGATGCGTGCCACGCCATCGGATGCGCCGAGAATCACAGCCTGCACGGTGTCTCCGATCAGGATCAGTCCGCCTTCCCGCTGCCTTATCACCCTCGCACCGGCGAGCTGGTGATCGTTCGCGTGTGCGGGGGTAGGGATTTCCTTACTCATCTTTCAGGTTTCCTGTGTTCATGTTTGTGTGGGAAACTGCAATTGCTGGGAGAGACGCGTCGTTCGCAGCGACGACGCAAATGGACCTTTTGAGCTGATGGGCTGCGGCGATTTCTGCGACCCGGAGCGGGACAACGATGGCGCTTACGATGGCCAGCGCCATCCACGCGATGCAGTAGCCGCGCTTCATATCGGCAGCCTCGCGCGCTGCCCAATGCGCACCGCACAGCCGAGGCGCGTAAAGCGCAGACGACTCTTGATGGAGTAAGCGAGGGGGTCGCAGCCAACGCGCAGCACTACGTCGATGGCAGCTGGAGCTGCGTGGGCTACCAAGAACGGGATGCCTCGATCTGGCAGGCGTTCAATGAAGGATCTACGAAGGTTGTTGAGCTGGCGAGCCAGGCGATAGTCACTGAGCCAGCTGTTGCGTGCGGTTCCCACTGTCTGTTCCCCATCTAAGGCAGAAGCGCCTCGACGGAGCTAGATTAGGAGATGTAAATTAACCTTGCAATAGGAAATGTAAATTAGGCGGCGTTATTTTATGAACGACGCAATTTTTGTTCAGGTTAGGCGATCTTTTTGGCGCTGTATTGCACAACAGCCTTTCCAGCAATGAACAGATCGTCCGGCGCCAGATACGGCGGGAACAAGGGATTGGCGCTGACGATGTAGATCCCGTCCGAGCGCCGCTGCAGACCTTTGATCTGGGTCTCTCCAGCGATGTTGATTACGTAGATCGCGTCGCCATCGTAGTAGTCCACCGCGGTATCGACCATCACTACGTCGCCGTTGTTGATGACCGGCGCCATCGAGGGGCCCCTCCCGGTCAGCAGTTTCAACCGGCCAGGCCGGGGTAGGAAACCCAGCTTCTGCCGGATGTCCCACTCCGCGTAGTCCATGCTGCGGATGATCTCCGGGTATTCCTCGTTTACGACCCCTTGGCCCATGCCTGCTGCTCCGTCCAGTAGCTCCAGGCGAAGGTAACCCGGTGGTGTCTCACTGGCCGAGAGCAGTGGCGCATCGGGACCGTCATCGATAGAACCTGAGCCGGTGGCCAGCCATTCCGGCGATACGGCCAATGCTTTCGCCACCTTCAACAGCGTCTCGCCGCGGATGCTCTGTGACCTACCACTGAGCCAGCCATGCACGCTGGGCGCCGACACATTGACCAGCCGCGCGAGTTCGAGTTGAGAGATGCCCAGCCTATTGAGAGCTGTACGGAGCCGCTGCGAGAGGTTCATGGGATTAGGGGATGCGAAGAGAATTAGGGAATGCTACACGCAATTGTGTTGGCAAGTGAATTAGGTGATGTTAATGTGGTGCCGCCTCCATCGACCCTACCTAATCCCATGACTCCGGAAGAAGAATCGAAAGTCTCCGCTCTGATCGATGCCCTTGGTGGCACCGGTGAGCTGGCCAGCCTGTGTCAGGTCACCTCGCCGTCGATCAGCGGTTGGCGGAAACGCGGCATCCCACACGCCTGGCTCATGTTCCTCCGGGAACGGTTCCCGCAGCACTTCAATTCCGACGGCACGATAGCTGTGGATCGGCAGCCCGCGTAAAGCTGTAGGCCGGGGCCGAGGAAGGGCACTGGCGCAAAGATGGATGGCGTACATCCCGCACGAGGTAGTGGCCGTGCAGGTGTCTGGCGCGAAGAACCCACCGTCCAGATACGACGAAGCCCCCGCTGTCGGGCAGACAGATGCGGAGGCTTCGTTGAGACCGAGGCCACTATGCCACACAACGAACACGAAGCGGAACTCTACGGGCGCGGACCGCGGCCGTATGCCAAGGTTCTGCAGGAAACCGTCACCCTCATCAAGGAGCGACACGCGAGGCCGCTGGTCCGCCTGCAGGAGCGTCTGCCTGACGGCCGTATCGCGGTCGAGATCTATGACCGCACGCGCCAACACGACTCGCCGGAGTACGACTTCTACTGTGCCGGTCCGCAGGAAGCGCTGGAATGGATCCGGCAAATGTCCAGCAAGAGCTGGATCACCACCGAACACCTTGGCGCCTTCGCCGCGCTGATCCTGGCTGCTTTCCCGGAAGTGTCCGGAGCCTCGGCATGAGCATGCATTTCTCATGGCAGACGGCTGTCACGAAGTCGGCCCTTTCGTCGTCAACGAAGCTGGTTCTGCTGGTCATCGGCACATACATGAACCAGCATGGTGACGGTGCCTTTCCAGCCTACAAGACGATTGCAGAGGACGCTTCGCTCAACCGTGCCACGGTTATTCGCCACGTTGAAATCGCGATCGCAGAAGGATGGTTGGAGAAACGGACCCGGGTACGCATGAATGCGGCATCGGGCCGGGCTGAAGCTGACTCGAACACCTACCGGATATCCTTCCCGGCGCCCGCAGAGAGCGGGCAGGGTAGTCGCACAGCGCGACCACCCCTAGTCGCACAGGGCGACCACCCTAGTCGCACAGCGCGACCACCCCTAGTCGCACAGGGCGACCCTAACACCCCATCTTTAACACCCCAAGTAACACAAGAACATGCCCCTGTAGTCCCCGCTGGGGACTCAGCACCGGGCGAGCTGCTGCTGACCAACGGTCAGGACGAGGGCGCGGACAAGGTCAACCCGACCGAGGTAATCCGCGAGACCTACAACCGGATGCTGGGATCACGGAAGGGGTGCACGGCAAGTCTGGCAACCACGCCGTCCTTGGACCGGAAGCTGCGCAAGGCTGACGCGAATGCCCGGCGCACGTGCAAGGCGGCAGGGGTGATATTCGACCCTGTCGAGTTCTGGGAGATCTATTTCCAGCAGTGCCTGGACGACCCATGGATGCGCGGCGACCGCCCCAATCCGAACAACCCGCGCTGGAAGCAGTCGCTGCCGACGCTGATTGACGACGACCGGTTCGAGCAGGTCATGAACACGGCCCTTGCCTCGCTGGAGATGGAATCTTGAACCGGAACGAATTCGACGCGGAAGCCGCAGTGATCGCTTGCCTGCTGCGTGACGCTGGCTGCTACTGGCACATCGCCGACATGCTCACGGCTGAGGACTTTGGAAACAGGGGGTGCCGCCAACTGTTCGATGTAATCAAGGGGGAGGTTGTTGCCGGAAACCCTTCCGACAGTGTGACCATCGGCGAGAAAGAGCCGGCGCTGGCAACCTTGGCGATCGACATCGCCGCCAACTCGATCGGCATCCCGCGTCACGTGCGTACCTACGCTCGACTGGTGAGCCAGCGTGAACTGCTCAGGCGTATCCGCCAGGCGGGTAGCCGCATCGCCCACATGGGCCCCGAGGACGACGTGTTCGGCGAGGCACAGCGCATCCTGGCCGCCTGTGCCCCACGGATCACCGATGGCGGGCCACGTCACATATCGGAGTTCGTCCGCAGCTCGATGAAGGGCCTGATGGACAGGTTCAACACCGATCAGGAGATGACGGGCGTACCTACCGGATTCGCGCCGCTGGATGACCTCACCGGTGGCTGGCAGCCGACGGACCTCATCATCATCGCTGCCCGGCCGAGCGTGGGTAAGTCTGCATTCTCGCTGCAGTCGCTGCTGCACGGCACCCGGCCAGATGGTGGGGTGAACGGGTTCATGGCATCGCTGGAAATGTCCGGCGAACAGCTCGCTGATCGGGCGCTCGCGAAGCTGGGACGCATCAACTCCACGCACATCCGCCGACCCAAGCTGATGGAGGAGGAGGAATGGTCCAGTGCGCCGGGAGCCGCAAAGGCCTTGATCGAGCACAGCCTGTATGTCGATGACGCCTCTTCCCTCTCCGTCGAAGCCGTGTCGGCGCGGGCACGGCAGGTTGCATCGGAGGCGGGCAGCTTGGGGATGGTGGTTGTGGATTACCTGACGTACATCGACCTCCCCCGCAAGGAAACCCAAGAGCAGGGCATCCAGCATGTGACCCGAAGCCTCAAGGGATTGGCAAAGGAACTGCGCGTGCCCGTGATTCTGCTGTCGCAGCTCAACCGCGATGGCGATGACGAGCCGTCTCTAAAGCATCTTCGAGGGTCGGGCGCCATCGAGCAGGATGCCGACGTGGTGATCTTCCTCCACCGGCCGGACAAGTCGAACCGAGACGTGGTCAAGGTCACAGTGGCCAAGCAGCGCAACGGTGCACTGGGTGATTTCTACCTGGGTGCAGATATGGCGCGGCAGAACTTCACGCCTATCGAGTGGTCACCCCAGCAGCAGGAGATGGAACCGCAGAGGCGGCAGTTCCGCCCGGCCCGTGGGGCTCGCGCAAACCAGGCAGGGGGACGCTATGACGACTGAAGGCGCATCGGCGCGCACCCTTCTACCGTCCGGTTCCCAGGCATTGCGCCACGCTGCAGCGGATCTCGATCAGCAGGCGGCCACATACGACCGACTGATGCGGCGGTCAGGGCGCGAAATATCAACCGTTGCCGAGGCGTTCCGCACGGCGGCCTCGCTGCTCAGGCAGAAGGCTCGCCGGCTGGAGGATCTGGAAAAGCAGGTGCAACAGGGTACGAACGGGGAGGTGCGGCAGTGAAGCGCGATGACCTGGAGAACCAGCTGAGGTTGTGGGGCTACTACTACGGTCCGCGGCGGGCCGAGGCTGAAACCGGTGCTGGCATGTACGGCAATTCGACGCTGGCCGGGCTCGGCAGGCCGACTACCATCCGGCAGAGCACGACGATGGATCGTTCTGGCCTGACTCGCCGCCGGCTGCTGGGGCAAGCGGCCGGCATCTCTGGCCGTGACGGGGAGGCGCGCGCTGTGCCGGCCTGGGCGGTTGAGACGGTTCGAGGGGCGGAAACGCGATCCGGCTCCGCGAAGATCCTCGCTCCCGACTTCAGTGTGCCCACGGAGGCCCAGCGCGTGGAGCGGTCCGTTCTTGAGCTGCATCGCATCGATGCGGAACTGGCGCTGGTCATGCGTGCGCAGTATTGCTCACTGGGCCGGCAGCTGGAAAAGGCAGAGCGCACCGGGATCAAGATCGGCGTGTATCGCGAGAAGCTTGCCGAGGCCCGTGGGTGGGTATGGGCACGGCTTGCAAAGGCCGCTTGACAGAATCGGATTGGAAACCGACACTAAACCCGATCACCAGAGTTGCCAGACGGCCCGCCATTGCGCGGGCCGTTTTCGTATCGGCTGGCGCAATTCCATTGCCGGAAGATAAGCAATACTGTTTACACATAAGCAAAAACGTGTATAATTGCCTCCAACGAAGACACACAGGAGGCAGATGAAGACGAGCGAGTTCAGGCGGTGGTTGCAGTCCCAAGGCGTGGTGATGAAGGAAGGAGCCAATCACACCAAGCTGTACTACCAAGGGAAGCAAACCACACTGCCACGACACGCTGCGGAGATGAAGGAAGGCACAAGGAAGGCCATCATCAAGCAGCTAGGCATCAAGGAGCCGCCCCGATAAGGGGCGGTGACTTCGGGCTCGCAAGGTTCATCGAAATACATGCGCTATCCAGCGAAGCTGACGCCGGAAGACGGCGGGTATGTGGTGACGTTCCGGGATATTCCGGAGGCCATCACCCAGGGCGAAACGAGGGAGGAAGCCATTCAGATGGCAGCCGATGCCCTCGCGACGGCAATGGAGTTCTACTTTGAAGATCGGCGGCCGGTTCCGGCCCCGTCTGAGCTTCGGCGAGGCGAGGTCGGGGTTCCACTCCCGGCTGGCTTCACCGCGAAGGTTCTACTGCTGAACGAAATGCTTGACCAGGGTGTGACCCCTGCAGAGCTGGCCAGGCGACTGGGCACATCTCCGCAGGTGGTCAATCGGATCGTCAACCTGGGCCATGCGACGAAGATCGATACGATCGAAGAGGCACTGCGCGCGCTGGGGGTTGGGCTCAACCTGACCGTTCACCGAGCTGCATAAATCCGGGGATTCCCGGAATTGATTCAACACAGAAGGCCCCGCCACCGTGCGGGGCTTTTCTGTTTACGGGGTGCGTTGCCAGATGGGCGCTGGGCCGGACTGTAAATCCGGCGTCTGAGACTCGCGTGGTTCGACTCCACGGCACCCCACCAACACGCGGGCCTGGCCGAGTGGCTCAGGCATCAGCCTTCCAAGCTGACCACATGGGTTCGAATCCCATGGCCCGCTCCAATCGCACAGGGGTGTCGCCAAGCGGCCCAAGGCACTGGGTTTTGATCCCGGCATGCGCAGGTTCGAATCCTGCCACCCCTTCCACTCATATCCGCAGCGTAGAGAAGTGGCATCTCGCCGGGCTCATAACCCGGAGGTCGCCCGTTCGAGTCGGGCCGCTGCAACCACCTTGGAATCACCATGGCACGCATCACTCCTCAACAAGCTGGCGGCGTGAACGTCCTGGCGTTCCTGGACATGCTTGCCTGGGCCGAAGGCACCAGCACCAGCAAGGCAACGAAGGATGACGGCTACGACGTGATTGTGAAGGGCGCGGATGGGGTGGACGAGACGTTCACCGACTACTCGGCCCACCCGTTCTCACGCGGCCGGAAATCGAAGGTCATCAACAGCAAGGGGCTGACGTCCAACGCCTCGGGCCGCTACCAGTTCATGCTGAAGGACTATGCCCACTACCGGGATCAGCTGAAGCTGCCGGACTTCGGCCCGGTCTCGCAGGACCGGTGGGCCATCCAGCTGATACGCGAGCGCCGCGCGCTGTCGCTGATACAGGCGGGCAAGATCTCCGAGGCCATCGCGGCCGTGAGCAACATCTGGGCCAGCCTGCCCGGAGCCGGATATGGCCAGCCTGAGCGCGCGCTGGGGAAGCTGCTCCAGGTGTACGAGGCGGCGAAGCTGCCATACGCAATCACCACGCACCCGGATTTCAGCGGGGTGTCGATCACCATTGATTCGACGGCCGAGATCGTCAGGAAGAACGGGAAATGAGCGCACGGAACGGACGAACCCTGCTGGGAGGCATCAGCCTGGCCGGCATTCTGGCTGCGCTTGCGCTGCTGTCGGCTCACTCCACTGACATCGATTGGCTTGTGGCCTATGTCCAGCGACTCACGGCGACCGCGCCCATGGGCTTCTGGACGGTGGTGCTGGGCGTGCTGATCGGCTGGGTCGTAATCATCCGCATCAATGCGGTCCCCTCCGACTGGTGGCCGATGACGCGACGCGGGCAGATGGCGATCGCGCAGCTGGTCGGATCGGTGGCGACCTTCGCGGTGATCTTCCTATGGTGGAGCAACCACGTCAGCACGCTGGTTGCACTCCTTTTCGGCCTGGCCGCACCGGTGAGCCTGTCGTGCGTGCTGGCCATTCTCGAACTGGTGCCGTGCGGCATCGCCCGGCGCTTGGCAGCTGAGGTCAGGGGCGACACGCAGGTGAACAAGTAATGCCGTTCGCAGACAACGAGGGATACCAGCAGGCGCGTCGCGAAGCCCAGCAGAAGGCGGTGGAGATGCTCAAGGCATGCTTCGGCAAGCGCCTGGAGCAGCCGCGCACGGACGGCGAAGGCCGCACATGGATCGGGTTCGGTCGCAACCTGTTCAAGCGCAAGCAGAGCGCTGCGGCCGCCGATCTGGACCTGAGTGAGGACGTGGCGGCGACGTACCAGATCCTGGAGCGCCGGATCCTGCAGATGACGTTCAAGTCGCGGGACACGGTCGCCAAGATTCCATCGCTGGTGGTCATCGCCGACCTGGTCGGGCCCGAGGCCATCAGGGACTGCGAACCGCTCTGGGCGGCCATCGCTGCGGGGCAGTGGACCCGCGTAGGGGCAATCCTGCTTGCGTTCGACTGGCGGGCATACCGCGCCGCCGGGCAGCACTCACTAGATCAGGAGGCAATCAACATGCGCATCATCGAGCTTTCCCTCGGGGTGACCCCGTGAGCCGCGCGCTGGTCGCGGCCGGCCTGGCCGTCGTCCTGTTCGTCGGAGGCTTCGCCGCCGGCTGGGCGTGGCGCGGGGACCGGGCCGATGCGGCAGACGCCCGGCAACAGGCTGGCACCTCTGCCGCTGCTGTGCAGCAGGTCAACGACACCCGTGCCACTGAGCACAAGCAAGCTGGAGCCACACAGGCTGCAGGAGACGCGGCGGACAGCCGACAGGAGAGGATCGATGAAGATTTCCAGACTCGGTTGGCTGCTGCTGTTGCTGGCCGTGACAGTGAACTCGGTCGGCTGCGCCAGCAGTGGGCGGGCTGTGAGACCAGCCGCTTGTCCGGTGATGCCGCCGCTGCCGCAGCAGCTGCAGAAGAAGACCGACTACGCCGGGCAAGTGCGGCTCGAATTGTACGATTCTGCGAGCTTGCCCAGTCCGAGCGCGACGAAGCCGTAGACCGGTATCAGGCCGTGATCGCTGCAGACCGTTCCGAGGATATCCGCTGATGGTGGTGCGACGAAAGGCAGGGGACCGCGCGCTGGCACTGGGCAGGCTCAAGCAGGGCCAGATGAACAAGACCGAGGCCGCGTACGCCGAGCGGCTGCGCGCGCTGCAGATGGCCGGCGAGATCCTCTGGCACCGGTTTGAAGGCGTGAAGCTGCGCCTTGCCGACAAGACTTTCCTGACGGTGGATTTCGCCGTCATGCGCGCTGATGGCCAGCTTGAGATGCACGACGTGAAGGGCTCCAAGGCCATCTACACCGACGATGCCCGAGTGAAGATGAAGGTCGCCGCTGAGATGTATCCGTTCGTCTTCCGTGTCGCGTACCCCAACAGCAAACGCCAGGGAGGCGGTTGGCAGATCGAGGAGGTTTGATGGACAGGGATAGCGTTAGATTCTTACGGAAAGTCCGGATTGATACTGGTGGTACGGGCTGCTGGCAATGGCTCGGCGCGAAGCTCCCACGTGGATACGGTCGTTTCTACTATGAAGGACGTGCCCGTTATGCCCACCGGGTTGCGCTTCAGCTGCTTCAAGGCGTAAGGGTTCCTGCTGATCGCGTCGTGATGCATGCCTGTGATAACCCATCGTGCGTCAATCCAGACCACCTGTCGGTGGGAACGCAGCGCGACAACATGCGTGATGCTTCCCGTAAGGGGCGTGTCGTCTATACACAGGACTGGACCGGAGAGCGGAACCCGAAGGCGAAGATGAGCGACAGGGATCGAACGGACCTGATGCACGCATCGTCACGTGGCGCATCCAATCGCGCGCTGGCGCAGCATTACGGAGTGACCATCACTCGGGTGCAGCAGATCGTTAGAGCTGCCGCGTCCGTGTAATGGCTACCGACCAGTACCCGTTCCGTTTCATCGCAGTGCGGGTGAACCCGAAGAAGCTGGGCGGCGGCTGGGCAGTGGAGGAGTTCTGATGGAAAGCTACATCGAGGCGAGGGTCAGAGAAATTACCGAAGCATCCCATGCGCGAGCGGCCGCAGACGCAGTGATCGCTCATCGGCTGGCAGCACTGGAAGGCGAAGTCACGCACCTGAGAATGGCTGTGGCCAGCCTCAACGCACTGGTGACCGTCGCGTTGGGCACCAAGTCCCGAAAGTATCAGCTGCCCGGTGCTGCTGTTAACGCAGACGCTGCCGGCAAATGAAGCGCCAGCGGGGTGGGACGAAGTTCGCGCATCTGTACGGGACGGCGAGGTGGCAGCGAACACGTAAGGCGCAACTCGACCGCGAGCCGCTGTGTAGCAAGTGCGCACTGCGAGGTCACACCAAGGTGGCCACGGTGTGCAACCACACCAACGGTCACCCAGCCGGTGAGACGGAGCAGATGTTCTGGGAAGGACCATTCGACAGTCAATGCGCTGACTGCCATGGGAGTGACCAAGCGCGCATCGAGCGTGGCCGTGTTGGCATGAGGGGATGTGACGCAGAGGGATGGCCGATAGCCCTCACGCCTCGAAGCTGAACGAGGCGATGCCATTCAGGTTCGCGTGAAGGCGGGCCTTAACAAATGGGCGCATCAAATAGGGGGGGGTGAAATTAATAGGGGTGCTTCGGTCCTAGACCGCACCCGACCCTAACTTCGCGCATCCACAAATCACGGGACGAGTTGGTGGCGTCGCAGGATTTGCGACTGCGCCAGAGGAGCAGCGGATGGCACGGCCTCGACTGCCGGTGAAGAAGGCGAAAGCCGCCGGCGCAGCAATCAAAAATCCTGGCCGACATGCAGATCGGAAAGCACCGGCCGGTATGCGGCCGCTCGGCGAGCCGTACTCGAACATGGCGGTGAAGGAAAAGAAGGCGTGGGAGGAGTACGCGGCGGAAATGCCGTGGCTCAACGCGTCGCACCGGGTGCTGTTGCGCCTGGCCTGTTACTGGACCGCGAAACTTGACAGCCCTCGGGCGAAGTTCGGTGTGTCCGCGACCCAGGCGCTCAGCTCGATCCTGTCGAAGCTGGGCGCCACCCCTGTTGACGAGTCGAAGGTATCGAATGGCGGTGGCGGCGAAGAAGATCCAGAGGACAGTTTCTTCGGCACCGGCCCGACCGGCGGCCGACAGAACTAGAGCCTACGCGGAGGCGGTAGTCGCCGGCACGATCGTCGCAGGGCCGCACGTGCGCAACGCGTGCCGCCGGCATCTGCTGGACCTGGAACAAGGGCAAGAGCGCGGGCTGTGGTTTGACCATGCCGCCGCCGACTATGCGCACAGGTTCTTCGAGCGGGTGCTGCGACTGTCGGAGGGACAGTTCGACGGCCGCAAGTTCGAGCTGCAGCCTTCTCAGGCGTTCATCGTCGGCTCCTTGTTCGGGTGGAAACAGGAAGACGGCACGCGGCGCTTCAGGCGCGCTTACATCGAGCAGGGCAAGGGCAACGGCAAGAGCCCGCTCGCCGGCGGGCTCGGGCTACTGGGCATGACGGCCGACCGCGAGGCAGGCGCGCAAATCTACTCGGCTGCGGCGAAGAAAGACCAGGCGGGCATCCTGTTCGCCGACGCGGTGAAGATGGTTAAGCAGTCCCCGGCTTTGGCAAAGCGCATCGCGTTCGCTGGCGGAGAGGGCCGCGAATTCAACATGGCGCACCACGCGAGCGGCAGCTTCTTCCGGCCAGTCTCGCGCGACACCGGGCGGACTGGCTCAGGTCCGCGTCCGTACTTCGTGCTGGTTGACGAGGTCCACGAGCTTCCGGATCGCAAGATCATCGAAATGCTGGAACGCGGCTTCAAGTTCCGGCGCCAGCCACTCCTGTTCATGATCACGAACAGCGGTAGCGATCGAAACTCGGTGTGCTGGGAGGAACACGAGCACGCGGTGAAGGTCGCTGCCGGGCACACCGAAGCGGTCAATGATCCGACGTTTGTCGGTGAGGTGATAGACGACCGGACCTTCAGCTACGTCTGCGCGCTCGATGATGGCGACGACCCCCTGAAGGATCCGAGCTGCTGGGAGAAGGCGAACCCGCTCCTCGGGGTCACCATCACCCGGGAATACCTGAAAGACGTGGTCGCGCAGGCGACGCAGTTGCCCGGATCTCTCAACGGCATTCTGCGCCTGCACTTCTGCGTATGGACCGACGCGGAGACCGCCTGGATGACGCGAGATACCTTGGAGCCGGCCCTGCACGACTTCGACCCGGCCGAACACCACGGGCGCAAGGCGTACCTCGGCCTGGATCTGTCGCAGGTGCGCGACCTCACGGCAATGGCGGCCGTGGTAGAGACGGGCAGCGTCGAGGTTTCGATCAAGGTCGAGGGCGAGCTGCGGACGATCAGCAAGCCCACGTACGACGCCTGGGTCGAGGTGTGGACGCCGGGCGATACCGTGGCTGCGCGCGAGCTGCGCGACAAGCTGCCGTACTCAACATGGATCCGCGCCGGCCACCTGCACGCGCCGCAGGGCCAGACAATCAGCAACCGGCACGTGGCGCAGACGCTGGCCGAATACGACCGGGACTACGACATCGAGCTGGTGGCGTACGACCGGTTCGCGTTCCGCGCGTTCGAGGAAGAGGTGGCGGCGCTGGGGCTATCGGTGATGTTCGCCGAGCATCCGCAGGGCGGCATGAAGAAAGGCAAACCGATTGAAGCGGCGGTACAGGCTGCTGAAGCCGCCGGTGAGCCGCCACCCGAAGGGATGTGGATGCCCGGATCGGTGCGGCTTCTGGAGGAGGCGATGCTTGAGGGTCGCATTCGACTCCGTCGAAATCCGGTGTTGGTGTCTGCATTCATGTCCGCGGTGGTCGAGGAAGACAAGTGGGGCAATCACTGGCTGTCGAAGCTGCGATCGGTGAACAAGATCGACGCGGCCGTTGCGCTGTGCATGGCAATCGGCGCCGCCAGCGCAGTACCGAGGGAACTCGCGGGAATGGATGACTACCTTGAAAACGGCTTCTTTGGGCTGATCGGATGAACAATTTCCGCTGGTACAACCCGGCCACCTGGCGTTTCTTCGGGTACACCGACCCCGCGACGGGCGACTACGTCGAGGTCGATATGGAGGTCGGAGGCCGAAAGACGAAGTCGGGCGTGCGCGTGACCCAGAAGATTGCGCTGTCGATCCCGATTGTCTGGGGTTGCGTGAAGATCCTCAGCGAGTCAGCAGCGGGCCTGCCGTGGCCGCTCTACACGGATGCGGATGGCAAGCGGCGCAGGGTGACCGGCGACTCCCCGGCTCTCAAGCGCGTGCTGCGCCTGATGCGCAAGCCCAACCCGCACATCACGTGGCTCAACTTCATCAAGGCCATGGTGGTGAACATGGCGCTGCGCGGGAATGCGGCGGCGATCATCGCCCGCAGCGGCAAGGATTGGATCGGCCTGATCCCAGTGTGCTGGGACGATGTGGAAGTCGATACGGAGGAAGGGCTTCTCTACTGGGTCACGATCAATGGGAAGCGCACCCCCGTATCGCCAGAGAACATGCTGCACTTCAAGCTCTTCTCGAAGGATGGCGTGATCGGCCTGTCGCCTGTTGAGTATCAGGCGGAGGCAATGGGTCTGGCCAAGGCTGGCCAGGACTGGTCCGCGCGCTTCATGCGCAAGGGTGGATTCACCGGTGGGTACATCATCTACGACAACTTCCTGACCAAGGACCAGCAGAGGCAGATCCTCGCCAAGATGCCCGACATCCGCAGGGGTGACGCGGACGACATTGGCAAGATGGCGATCCTGCAGGGTGGCCCGAAGATCACGCCGGCCGGCCTGTCGCAGAAGGACAGCCAGTTCATCGAGTCGCAGCAATTCCAGGAGGAGGCGCTCGCCGGCATCTGGGGCGTGCCGCTGTACCTGCTCAACCGCGCGCGGGCCACATCAGTGATGGGCTCCAATCTGGAGCAGCAGACCGCGGGCTTCGTGACCTTCGGGCTCAAACCGTACCTCGACGTGATTGAGGACGAGATCAACGACAAGCTGTTCGGCGAGACCGAGATGTTTGTCGAAGCCGTGGTCGAAGGCCTGCTGCGAGCCGACAGCGCCGCGCGGGCCGCCTATTACACGAAGTCGCTGGGTGGATCCAGCGGCTCGGGCTGGATGTCCGTAGACGAAGTCCGAGTGAAAGAGAACCTCCCGCCACTCGGCGGGGAGTACGGCCGCGTCACGCGGTGGGACATGAAGAAGCCGGACGCCGGCAATGACACTGGAGCAGATGATGAGCCTGCATAAATTCGCGTGCCCGTTCGAAGTCAAGGCCTCGGATGCTGAGGGCAACTTCGAGGGTTACGCCTCGGTGTTCGGCAATGTTGACCTTGGCGGTGACGTGATCGAGCCAGGCGCGTTCGTCCGGGTCAAGAAGACGCGCACCGGCCGCTTGCGGCTGGCGCTCTACCATGACCTAAGCCGTTTGGTCGGTGATGCGGAGTTCAAGCAGGACGACCATGGCCTGTTTCTCAGGGGCAAGGTCAACCTGCAGGTCAGCTACGCGAGGGACGCCTACGCGCTGATGCAGGGCGGCACGCTGGACGAAATGTCCATCGGCTTCAACACGATCGAGGACGCGATGGAGACCCGCGATGGTCGCCGCGTTCGCGTGATCAAGCAGGCCGAACTGTGGGAGGCGTCGTTCGTGCCCTTCGGAATGAATCCCGAGGCGCAGGTCAGCAGCGTCAAGTCGGACATTCGGACATTCGAGAGCGCCCTGCGTGAGCGCATGGGCCTCTCCCAAAAGGAGGCGGCTGCCGTCGCCTCGCTCGGCTTCCCTGCAATCCACCGAGATGGTGCGGATGCGGCCACGGCGACCGTGGGCGAGCTGAAGAAACTCGGCAATTCCATCCAATCCATCTTTTCTGGAGCAGCAAAATGAGTGAAGACATCAAGCAGGTGCGCGAGTCGATCGAAACCCAGCTGAAGGACGGTTTCGCGACCCTTCAGAAGCAGTACGACGGCGTCATCAAGGACATCGAGGACGGCAAGGCCATCCCGAAGGACATGAAGGCCGCCATCGAGAACCAGAAGGGTGAGCTCGAACGCGTCATCGAAAAGGTCCAGAAGATCGAGGAGAAGGGTGTCAGCCTCCGCGGTCAGCCGGGCGAAGGCAAGGGCCTGATCGACCTGGTCAAGGGCCATGACCAGTACAAGGCGCTGCAGACAAAGTCGGCCGCCGTCGCCGAGATCGACATCACCAAGTCCGACATGGCGTCGATGCAGGAGACCAAGGTCACCAGCGCGGGCATCGTGGTCCCGCACTTCGACCCGACGATCCAGCCGGGCATCCGTCAGGAGCTGCGCATCCGCGACCTGCTGACCACCATTCCGGTGAGCGGCCAGTCGTACACGTTCTATCGGGAGCTGCTGCACACCCGAGGCGCAGCGCCGGTGGCTGAGGGTGGCCTCAAGCCGCAGAGCAACGTGACCTTCCAGTCGGTCACCGATCGCGTCAAGAAGCTCGCGGTGTGGATGCCGGTCACCGACGAGGCCCTGGACGACGTGCCGCAGATGTTGGCGTACCTGCGCGAGCTGCTGCGCTACGACCTGAAGCTGGAAGAGGAAGCACAGATCCTCAAGGGCGACGGCACCGGCGAGAACCTCAACGGCCTGATGACGCAGGCGACCACCTACGACGGCGGGCTGACCAAGGAAGGCGACACCGCGATCGACATCGTGCGCCGTGCGATCTACCAGGTCCGCAAGCAAGCGAAGATGTCGGCCGACGGCGTGGTGATGACCGAGCTGGACTGGATGAACATCGAGCTGCAGAAGGACGGTGAGAACCGCTATCTGTTCGCCAACCTGCAGGGACTGGTGACGCCGATCCTCTGGGGCCGGCCGGTGATCACCTCCGACAGCCTGGACGAAGGTGACGGCGACGCTGGCGGCGAGTTCCTGGTGGCCAACTTCGCCCGCTCCTCGCTGCTGTTCGACCGTATGTCGTTCCTGTTCAAGATGGGCCTGATCAACGATCAGTTCATCAAGAACGAGCGTGCGCTGCTGGTCGAGGAGCGTTTGGGTCTGGGTATCCGCCGTCGCGAGGCTCTGGTGAAGGGCCAGTTCCCGACTGGCTGATCGAGCGGTTTTCCCGCAGCCACGGGGCCGGCCAAGAGCCGGCCCCATCTTTATCTCAGGAGCAAACATGAAGATCAAAGCCACATGGGGCTTCATCGGTGATGCAAAGCGGCTGGGCACCGATAGTTCGCACGTCAAACCGCGTCAGGTGCTCGATGACGTTGAGGACGAGTATGCCCACCTGCTGATCGGGAAGGGCCTCGCCACCCAGGTGGGCGGAAAATCGCCCAACGAGAATCGTGCCGCCACGACGGCGCCGCCGGCTGCGGCAATGCCGGCCAGCACCCCGAAGCCTGCCGCTACCGAGGTCAAGGCGACCGACGACGAAAAGGCATCGCTCATCGCCGCGTTGGAAAAGGCGGAGGTGAAGTTCGACAAGCGCTGGGGTGTGGACAAGCTGCGCGAGGCACTGGCCGAGGCCGGGAGCAAGTAATGGCTGTCACCCTTGACCTGGGCCTGGTGCGCGAACAATGCCGCGTCACCGATGAAATCAGCAATCAGTTGCTGCAGCAGTACGTCGATGCAGCGCTGGCATTCGTGGAAATGGAATGTGACCGGACCCTGGTCGAGGGTGAGCCTGTGGACGATGGACAGATGTCGTTGACGCCTGACTTGCAGCAGGCAGCCCTGCTGCTGGTAGGGCACTGGGCAGAGAACAGATCAGCCGTCGGGGAGGTAACGGCCGAGGTCTCCCTGGGTGTCTCAAGGCTCCTTCGCTACCGGAAGGCCTACTGATGGCGACCACGGCAGGCCAGAGGCGTCACCGCATCAGGTTCGAGCGCGCTGAGCAGGTGGAAAACGACTTCGGGGAAGTTGTGGCTACCAACTGGGTTCCAGTGGCTGAAGTGGGTGACAACGGGAAGGTATGGGCGAAGCGCACGAACCAGCTCAGTGCAACCGCCGAGGCTATCGCATCAGGTGCGCAGACCTACCGCGAGCAGGTGCGCTGGGACATTCTCGCGCGTGATGTTGACCCGGCTTGGCGCCTGGTCGAGGTGAGTACCGGCAAGGTCTTCGACATCCGGTCGGCCGGAACCAGCAACGACGGGCGCGAGACGGCCCTGATTACCGTAACGGGGCTGGCCAATGGTTGACTTCGACGTGACCATTCAGGGCCTTGACCAGCTCGATAGGGCACTGCAGGAGCTGGCTTGGCCGGCGGCAAGGCGGGCCCTTCGCAAGGGCATGCGCTCTGGCGCCAACATCGTCCGCGATGAGGCACGCGCGAAAGCGCCGGTGCGTACCAGGAAGCTACAGCGGAGTATCCGCACGCGAGAGCGCAGCGAGCAGGATGGTTGGATGCGCTTTGCGATAGAGGTCCCCAGCTCGGCCTTTTACGGCCGATTCTTCGAGTATGGGACCAGCAAGCAGAGCGCGAAGCCTTTCCTGCGGCCCGCGGCGGAGAACAAGACGGAAGCCGCGGTATCGCAGATGCGTACTGCATTGGCCGAGGCAGTCGAACTGGAAATGCAGAGGGCCCGGCGATGACCTTCGATGAAAAGCTGTTGGCCGCTCTGCGGACCAAGGTGGAGAGAGCACGGCCGCATCCGGCACCGGCATCAACTACGCGGCCGTATGTGACATTCCAGCGGATCAACGGTCGGCGGCATGCCACGCTCAATTCGGGCGCCGGTGCGCCGCGTGGGACGTTCCAGGTTGACGTATGGGCTGACAGCAGTCAGGACGCTCGACGGCTCGCAGATGAGCTTGCAGACGCCCTGCCGCGCCTTCTCAAAGTGGGAGACCTGACAGAAAACTCGGACGACTACGAAACCGATACGAAGCTGCATCGGGCCAGCTTCGATGTCGTGCTCTGGCACTGACCCGATCCAATAGCAACAACCATCAGCCGCCGCGAGGCGGTTCTTTCTTTCAAGAGGACACCGAAATGCCCGAGAACAAGGCAATTTCTGCGCAGGACTCTGCGCTTTTCGTATCCGCTGCGCCGATTGCGGCAGCACCCAACGATCCCAGCAGCTATACCGAGGTCGATGGGCTGACCGGCTTCCCCTTTGGACGTGGGCAAGCCAATACCCTGGACGCGACCAATCTGCGCAGCAAGGAAATCGAGAACATTGCCGGCCTGTCCGGCGGTCAGACAGTCCAGATATCTGGGCATCGCTGGCCGGTGGGCGATTCGGCTGGCCAGGAGATCCTCCGCGACGCGGATCCGGATGATGATCTCTACTTCCTCATGGTCTTGCCCACGGGCGATGCGGCTACGTTCACGGCCAAGGTTGCGGCCTTCAACATCCCGCCGGCCGCGAACGGCGTCCTGACCTTCACCGCGGACCTGCTGCCGCGAGACTTCACCATCGTCGAACTGGCCGTCGGAGGCTAATCATGACCCTGCTTTCCAAGAATCAGATCCTCAGCGCGGTGGACCACAAGACCGAAGACCTTGAGGTCAAGGAATGGGGTGGCACGGTGCGCATCTCCACGATGTCCGGCAGCGACCGCGACAAGTGGGAAGCCGACACCTACGGTGGCGACAAGCCGAAGGTTGACGACTTCCGTGCACGCTTCGTTGCCCTGTGCCTGGTGGACGAGAAGGGCAACCGCCTGTTCACCGACAAGGAAGTGGCGCAGCTGGGCGCCAAGTCGGTGGCGGCGCTGGACCGTGTCTACCGGGCGGCGCAGAAGCTCAACGCACTGGGCGAAGCGGATAGCGAGGAGCTGGAAAAAAACTCCTGAGCCGGCCTGAGCGTCGGCTTCAGTTCCGGATGGCGCGGAGGCTCGGCTTCGCCCATCCCGATCACATGCTGGCGGCGATCAACTCCCGCCAGCTCTCCGAGATGTATGCCTTCGAGCGCATCGAGCCGCTGGACCAGCCCCTGCAGGACATGCTGGCGCAGCTGGCCAATGTTGTGGCCCGCGTGCATGGCAATGAAACGTCCCCCGCGGACTTCCTGCTGGTCAAGCCAGAAGTCCAGGCTGTGGATGAAAGTAGAGCCCGATCACAGCAGATACTGGAGATGTTCCAAGCTGCTGCGGCCCGGAACTCCGTTCACTGAGCTACCATCCGCCCTTTCAGGATGAGGGGGCGTTATGGGTAAGTGGATGAGCTTGATGCTCGTGGTCATGGTCTCAGGGTGTGGGCCCTCGGAACCGCAGATGCGTGAAGCCGCGAGGGCAAAACAGAACGCCGAGATTTCCTTAAAGGTCAAGGAATCATTTAAGGATCCAGACTCCGCAAAGGTGGTGATCCAGCAAGTATTTCCGTTGTTTGACGGGCAGGTGGCCTGCGGCACCGTGAACGCGAAGAATAGCTTCGGTGGCTACGTAGGCGATCACTCCTTCGACGTGGGCATTAACCCTGATGGCTCGATTGGGATTCCATCTATAGCTCGCGATGAGCGTGAGAGTTTGCTCAAGAATGCGATGTGCGAGTTCCAGAAGGAGTATGGATCTCGGCCTGGCAATTCTGGAAAGCAGGCAACAGTCCAACAAGCGAGCGCGTTCAAAACTGAGTACACGAAGAAAGTGCACGATGTGGTTGCGGCTCTTACGCCCCCTTAACCTACAGTTCCAACCAGAGTGAGTCAGACCCGCCACCCGGCGGGTTTTTTATTGCCCGGAGTAAAAGCGTGACCTCAACTGCCGCCACCATTGACGTTCTGCTGCGGGCGAACACGGCAGCCTATCGTGCCGAGATGGTCCGCTCTGCCCGTGAGACTGCAGATCGGCTCGGTTCCATTCGCAAGGAAGCCGCATCGACCGCAGTTTCCATTGCGAACCTCAACAAGGCCGCAGCAGGATTCATCGGATTCCAAGCTGTCACATCGGGCGTGCGTTCCCTGGTCGAGGCGCAGAAGTCCATCCAGCAGATTCATTATGGGCTCCAGGGTGCGACGGGATCTGCGGCCGCTGCTGACAAGGCTTACGGATTCGTTGCACAGACCGCCAAGGAGCTTGGGCTGAACTTGGAAGGTGCGGCTAAGAGCTTCACCGGAATGTCGGCCGCCGCGAGCGCCAACGGTATCGCCATGCGGGATCAGCAGGATCTGTTCCGTCAGCTTTCGCGCTCTGCGACGGTCATGCACCTCACCAGCGAACAGATGGGCCGCGCAACAACCGCGCTTGGTCAGTCGTTCAGTAAGGGTAAGTTTCAGGCGGAGGAACTTCGCCAGCAGCTGGGTGAGGCTATCCCTGGCATCGTGCCGCGCTTCATGCAGGCTGTGGCTCAAATGAACGAAGGTACGGCCCTGGCCGGAAAGTCCTTCGATAAGCTCCTGCAGGACGGTGATCTCAACGTCCAGAAATACCTGCCAGCGATGATCAAGGCGTTGGAAGCCACCGGTAGCGGGGCGGAAGAGGCTGCAAAGGGCCTCAGTGCAGAGCTGAACCGGCTGTCTACCGCGTGGTTCAACCTCAAGGTAAACGCGAGTTCTGGTGTCTTCAGCGACACGGCGATTGCCTCAGTGCGCCTTATGGCGGAAAACCTGGACAAAGTCGCCGGCGCCGCAGCCGTTGCTGGTGGTGTCATTGCTGGACGTGTGATCGGTATCGGTGCACGTAATGCCTATGGTGCTGTCGCGGGGCCGATAGCCGAGCGGACGGCAGCATCAGGACAGGCCAAGGAAATGGCCAGCCTCGCGCGTGAGCGTGCGAAGGAGGCGGCCGAACAAGTCAATCAGGCCCGGGAGTCCGTTCGTCTGGCGACCGCCTGGAAGGCACAGAGTGCTGTCGCAGCAGACACCGCGCGTGGGCAGCTTGGAATGGCTGCGGCCGCGAACGAAGCGGCTCAGGCGACCCTACGGCATCAAGAGGGTGCACTCACGCTATCGGCAAACCTCCGTGCCCAGAGGGACGCCCAAGCGGCGGCGGTGATCGCGCAGCGTAATCTCGCGCGCGCCCAGGCTGAGTACAACGCCGCCGTTACGTCGGGAAACCTCGCCGATGCAAAGGGCGTGCAAGCCAAAGGCCGGCTCATTGCTGCGCAGGAAGCGGCGGCAATCGCTACAAACAACCTCACAGCTGCGCGCGCGCGAGAGGCCGCTGCCGGCGCTGCTGGAGGGCTAGCGGGGATGGCGGGAAGCGCGGCGCGCGCAGCAGGCACAGGGCTCCTGGCGCTTGCTGGCGGACCGTGGGGTGCGGCGGCAATTGCCATAGGCGCGCTCGGCATGGCTTATGTGGATGCTAAGCGGAAATCTGAGGATGCGCGTAAGGAGTTCGAGGAGCAGGCAAAGTCGCTCGGCGTCCTGACCTTCGCCATCAAGGACGCGACTGAGCAGTACAAGAATCTGAATGGATCCGTGTCGTTGAAGGATCTGGCAGCCGTTTGGAATGAGTCCGGTGTGGCAGTCCGCAAGGCTGACCACGATATTGCCGCGCTGACAGCACGGATCACGGAATACGAGGCGAAGCTCGCCACTGCGCGAACTAAACTTGAAGTTGGCGCAGGCGGTGCGGGCGATATTAATTTCTACACTGGACAGCTTCAGCAGGCGCGTGCCGACCTCGCAAAACTGACCGCTGAGGCAGCGCCCGCCCGCGCTGCCTTCTTGGAGATGCAGGAGACGCTCCGGACGGCGCTTGATCCGAAGGCATTCGAGGAGCTACGCGCGGCGGCTTTAAAGGCCGACGACGTTAAGTTCAACTCGGTATTGGCCGGCCTGAGTGACGTTCAGCGCCAAGCAATCGGCGCGGCGGACGCGATACGCAAGATCAGTCAGGCCGGCACGGATGAGGTCTGGAAGCGTCAGGTTGATCGCCTAAAGCGGGAGCGTGGCGAGTACATGTCCTGGCTTGCCACCGAAGGCAAGAAGTACATGGACGCCACCGGAAAGGCGACGTTCAACGAAGCTTGGCAGGTCATGAGCCCGGAGCAGAAGGCCGAGTTTCAGGCGCGTGCCAAGTTCGTGCGCGAAGACGTGGCGGCCGAGAAGGCTTGGAACGAGCAGCAGAAGGCGAACAAGGCCACGGCGCGCGAGGTGCTATCGGATGCCAGGGCCCAAGAGAACCAGTACCAGTCGATCATCGACCGCGTGCAGCGTCAGATCGCGCTGGACAAGGAGCAGATGGGTCTCACCGATGACATGACGGCGGCGCAGAAGCTGCAGGTCATCGTAACCAATGAGATGAAGTCGGCGAAGGACAAGCTTAGCGACGCGGAAAAGGTCCGGGTGCGTTCGCTGTTGGACGAGGCGGTGGCACAGGGCAAGTCGCTGGCGGCGCAAGAGTCGGCGAAGAAGGCCGCGCAGGAGCTGCTGCGGGTGCAGAACCAGCTGTCGGAGGCACGTCGGTCGCAACTGGCGAGCAATTCCGCAGACCTGGCCGGATTGGTGTTCGGCTCCGATACGGTGGAGAGGATGCGCCGGCAGGTGGACCTGCAGCGCGAATATCAGCGGCAGCTGGAGGAACTGAACCAGCGTTCGGCAGCAGGGCATTACAGCACCGAGAGCTATCGGCAACAGAGGGAGGCCATCAAGGCCTTCTACCGCGATGCCCTTGCCGATGAGGCCTCGTACCAGGAGGACCGTGCGCGGATGCAGGCCCAGTGGGGCAACGGGTTCATCCGGGCCTACGAAGAAATGCGCGCCGAGGCGGCCGACTTTGCGTCCCAGAGCTACGACGCGATCACCGGCATGTTCCAGGACGGCGAAGAGGCGGCGGTGCGGTTTGCCCAGACCGGCAAGCTGTCGTTTTCCAGCCTGGTCGATTCGATGATCGCCGACATGGCACGAGTCGCCTACCGGCAGGGCATGACGGGATTGTTCAGCTCGGCCTACAACGCGGTTCTGGGGAGCACGATCGGCCCTGTGCAGCGTGAGCGGATCAGCATCCCGGGATGGGATGACGGCGGCTGGACCGGCCCGGGCGGCAAGTACGATGTGGCCGGCCTGGTCCACAAGGACGAAGGGGTGCTCAGCAAGGAGGACATGGCCGCCCTCGGTGGCCCTTCTGCCTTCCATGCCCTGCGCCGTGCACTGCGCAGGGGTTATGCCGGCGGCGGTATCGGAGGCCAGCCAAGCGGGCCGGCACCGGCGCTGCCAATACGCTCGGGCGGATCCGGCGATCTTCAGGTGGAGATCAACAACTACGGCGGCAACAAGGTCCAGGCACGGCAGGTTTCTCAGCGGAGGCCGGACGGCAGCGAGCTGCGGAAGCTGGTCATCGACATTGTGGGCGAAAGCCTGGACGCGGGTGAGCTGGGGGCATTCGGCCGCAGCAAGTATGGATGGACGGAGGCAATGGGATGAGTAGTTGGCCGGCATACGCCGAAGTCAGGTTCGCCGATTACGGCGAGGAGTTTGACCCTTCGGTTGAGCGTGATGAGATGGAACGTGGGCCCGCGATGATGCGCGTCCTGAACGAAAACGTGGTGCAGAACATCATGGCCTCGGTTCAATTCCGGTCAGAGGCGGACGCTGCGGCCTTTGAGGCCTGGTATTTCAACGACGTGGGCCGCATCGGCTGGTTCACCATGCAGCACCCGCGCACCGGGGAGACCATTACCGCCCGGTTCCCGAGCGGTATCGGCCGGCTGGTGCCGTTGAAGACGCGTTTCAGCTTCTCCAAGCGGGACCTGGTGATGGAGTACATGCGATGAGCAGCTTCACCGAGCGCCGCCAGCGCGTGACCGACAAGACCGGGATGCTGGCCCTGCTGGAGGTGTCCGCCCCGTCGTTCGTTGAGACGCTGCGTATCTGCAATGACACGCGGAACTGGGTCAGCAACGGTATCGAGTTCGTCGGCGTGCAGTTCGGCTTCAAGACGCCGGACAGCGTGAACGGTCAGCCGCAGCGTGCCCAGCTGGTGCTCAGCAACGTGGGCCGGGCGATCACTGAGGATCTTGAGCGCATGGCGCCCGGGGAACTGGTCGTTGCGCGGCTGATGATCACCGACCGGGCAGACCCGAACGTCATCGAGACGGACATCTATCTGCCGATGATGACCGTCTCCGTGACCACGCAGACGGCGACGGCGAACTGCGGCATGGACTATTACACCCGCCAGCAGGCCGTGCGCCTCCGTGCCAACCCGTTCACCTTGCCGGGGATCTTCTGATGCGCCTGGCTGACGTGGAACGCTTCGTGGCGATCCCCTACGACGAAGACCGGTTCGACTGCGCTGACCTTGTGGCACAGGTACAGCGCGAGCTGTTCGGCCGCGACGTGCGCATGCCCAGCCGGCGCCCACGTGGTGCCCGGGGAGCGGCAGAGCTTGAATCCCTGTCGCAGCCCTATGCCACGCCACGGGAGGGGCCGCCGCAGGACGGCGACCTGGTCCTGATGTTCGACCACGGAGAACGAAGCCCCGGCCATGCCGGGGTTTTTTTTCATCTGGCCCATGAGGGCTGGGTGCTTCACAGCAATGAGCGCAACGCCTGCAGCGTCCTGCACCGCGTGCGCGACCTGCCGGGCTTCGGCCTGCGCATCGAGGGTTATTACGCATGGGTCTGATGGAAAACCCCGCCGCTGACGGTCGCTTGATCGTCACCCCGCACCCGGTGCTGGTCGATGGCCAGCGCAACCAGCCGGCGGACCTGCGTCCTGGCGAGTCGCTGTATGCCTTCCTGATGCGTCACGTGGAGGACCTGGACGGTCGCGCGTGGCAGGTCACCATCGGTGGCTGCGACGTGCCGCGCCACCTGTGGCACCACGTGTATCCCAAGCACGGGCAGGTCATCGAGGCACGCGGCGCCGTGGGCCGCTCTGCCGTGGCGCTGGTGGCCACCCTTGCGCTGGCCTACTTCACCTTCGGCGGCGGTGCGATCGCGGGCTTCAGCATCGGCACGTCCACGGTTGCGGGCACGTATGCCGCGCAGGCGGCGGTCTACATGGCCGGCTCGCTGCTGATCAACCGCGTCCTGCAGCCCAAGCAGCCGAAGGCCAGCCCGGCCGCGCCGTCCGTCTATTCGATCTCCGCAGGTCGAAACCGCGCCCGTCCATATGAGCCACTGGGCTTGCTGTTCGGCTCGGTGCGCATCGCGCCGGATCTGGCCAGCAATCCGTACACCTGGTACGAGGGCGACGACCAGTTCCTGTCGATGCTGCTGACGCCCGGCATCAACGTGGACAGCGTCGAGGCCCTGTACAACGGCGACGCGCTGCTGTCGTCCTATGAGGGCGTGCGGGTCTGGCACAACGGCTTCCCGGGCATGCCCAGCCAGGAAATCCCGCTCTACAGCAATGCGGACGTGACCGAGGGCGGGACGCTGCTGGACACCAGCAATGACCCGAAGCACCAGGCCAGCGCCTGGGTGCAGCGCACCAGCTCGGCCGGGACCGTGCGCCTGATGGTGGGAGCAGAGTTCCAGATCTGGGACCGCACCACCAAGGGCAAGGACAAGGTCAACCAGGACCAGATCCAGATCCAGTACCGCGGCGTGGGCGCGACGGCCTGGCAGGCGTTCGGCACCTACAACATCAAGGGCAACAACAACAAGCAGCAGCGCGCCAGCTACGCCATCGACGTGCCCGAGGGCCAGTACGACGTGCGCGTGCGCGTGGTAGGCAACAACACCGATGGCAGCGGTGCGGAGGCCAACGTCGTCTGGACCACGCTCACGAGCGTCCAGCGGGACACGGCGACCTATGCTGGCATCGCGCGCATCGGCATCCGCATGCAGGCCAATGGCCAGCTCAACGGCGCTCCGGACGAGATCCGCTGCGTGGCCCATGCTCGGGCAATCCCGGTGTGGAAGGGCGACCGCTGGGTAACCGAACGCACCTCAAACCCCGGGGCGCAGATCCTCGCGTTCGCGCGCGGCGTGTACGACGAAGACGGCGTACTGATCGCCGGCATGGGCTTGCCTGATGCCCGTATCGATATCGAGGGCCTGAAGGCCTTCATGCTCCACTGCGCTGCCAACGGCTTCACCTACGATTACCGGCTGACGGAGCCTCGCAGCCATGAGCAGGTGCTGGACACCGTTGCGCTGGCTGGATTCGGGCATATCAGCTGGCCGCGCGGGCGGTTGTCGGTTGTGTGGGCGGCAGACGAACAGCCGCTGTCCGGCGTGGTCAACATGGGCACGATCAAGAAGGCCCAGTTCCAGGTGGATTACACGCTGGCCAACGCTGCCGATGGCATCGAATACACCTACCTGGACCGCACCACCTGGGAACCCAAGACCCTGCGCGTGCCGGCACCGGGCGTGCTCACGATGCTCAATCCGGCCCAGGTTACGGGCGAGGGTGTGACCAGCGAGGCGCATGCAGCGCTGCTGGCGCGCTATCACCTGGCGCAGAGCCTGTACCAGTACAAGACGATCACCTACAGCACCCGCTCGGAGTTCATGAGTTACGGGCGACTGTCGGTGCTGGCGCTGCAGCACGACCTCACGCAGTGGGGCTTCGGTGGTCGCGTGCGCGGGGCGAGCCGTGGGAGCGACGGGAAGGTCACCCTGCAGCTGGACGCGTCTGTGCCTGCACCAGCGGAAGGGAACGCCTATGTGGGGCTGCGGATCCCGGGTGAGCGCGTGTACAGGGTGTTCAAGGTGAGCGCATTCGTCGGCACGGCCAGGGAGCTGACGCTGACTGAAGCATGGCCGGATGACGCCGCGCTGCCGGGTGACGCCGAAAAGAACCCGGCGTGGGACACGCTCTGGATCTACGACTTCAAGCAGACGCCAGGCCTGCGCGTGCGCGTGACCGGCATGCGGCCGGAAAATGACCTCAAGGGCGCGAGCATCGAAGTCGTGCCGGAGAGCGCCGAGTTCTGGCATTACGTGAAGACGGGCGAATATGTCCCGTCACCGAACGAGTCGCTCCTGAACACCCGGCCGGTGGCCAGCGACCTGAAGGTCACTGAGCGCCAGGTGGTGCAGGGCGACACCGAATACACCGAGCTGCAGGCAACCTTCGCCGTCTCCGGCCCGGTGGGCGACACGGTCGTGCTGTCGGACACCGATGGCAACGGCGAGCTGGAGCAGGTCGGCCGGACCGTGACGCGGACCGCGACCTGGCGCATCCCGGGCGCCGGCACGTACCCGATCACGGTCCGGCCCTACAGCCCGGACGGCAACGCCGGCGTAGCGGCCTCGCTGATCTACACCACCCGCGGCGCCGACGCCCCGCCGGTGCTGGTGGACCTGTTCGATGTCGAGCAGCACAGCGGCGGCGTGCGCCGGTATACCTGGGGCTTCTTCAGCGACACGATCCAGTCGGCCAACTTCGCCGGCGTGGAGATCCGGTATATCGCCGGCACGGTGGCCGCGCCGAACTGGGAAGCCATGACGCCACTGGGCGATGACGGCTACCACTCGGCTGCCTTCGAGGCCGTGCTGCCCGAGGCAGGCACGTGGACGTTCGCCTGCCGCTCACGGAACACCTCCGGCACCCTGTCCACGGGCATGCAGGTGCTGACCCGCACACTTGACGCGAACCTCGGCGAGGTCATCGGCGGCATCGAGGATGACCTGGACGAGCAGATCCAGAAGCAGATCGAGCAGCAACAGCAGATCGACCGCGATCGCGCCGACAGCATCGCGCGTGACGCAGCCCAGTCTGCCCAGCGTGCCGCTGACTACGCCCAGCAGCAGGTGGACCTGCTCAACGAGAGCGCGCTGCGGACTGCGGCGGTCAAGCAGGTGGCTGACAACCTGAGCGCGGAAGTGGACGCGCGTGTCGTCGCCGTGCGCAAAGTCGCGGACGACGTGGTGGCCGTTGCCGAAGCAGTGGCCGATGAAGAAGCCGCGCGCATCGCTGACATGCTCAACGAGAAGCTGGAGCGGCAGGCTGAGATCACCGTTGAGCGCACCGCGCGGCAGACGCTGGGCGAATCGCTGGCCCAGCAGATCGGCATGGTCGCCGCCGGCAGCGGCACCCAGTTCGACAGTGAGGCCATCTGGCACTTCAACACCAGCACGGAAGGCTGGTCCGGAGGCAGTAACCCGCCGACTGTCGTTGACGGCATGCTGCGGCCGGGCAACAGCACCAGCGCCTATGGCCAGTCGCCCAACAATCTTGCCATCGACGGCAACGCCTACCGCTTCATCAAGACGCGCGTGCGCAGGGTCGGCACGCCGCCGTGGCGCGGCCTGGTGCGCTGGATCACCGACGCCGACACGAACTGGAACGACGCCAAGTCGCTGACGATCCCGGAGCCGAGCTTCGACGCCAACGGCCTGGCCACCGTCGATATCGACCTGATCCCGTGGAACGGGGCATCGCCGGTGCGCGCCGTCCGCATGGCACTGGTCACGACCCAGACCGACACCGATTACCTGATGTATGACTACATCGGCATCGGCCGGCCCTCGCCTGGCGCCAGTACCGCCATGGTGCAGGACGCGGTCACGGCGCTGACCAACGCCGACACGGCCGAGGCGACCCAGCGCACCGCCTTGGGCGTGCAGATGCGCGGCAACTACACCGGCAACGATCCCGGTGCAGCCCAAGGCCTGATCGGCGCGGTCAACTCGGCTCGCATCGAAGGTGACCGGGTGCTGGCCGAGCGCAACAGCCTGATCGAAGCGCGCCTGCCCGCCGGCAACGGCAAGCTGGCCAGCGAAGCGTCGGTGACGGCGGTCGAGCAGGCGAGCGTCGAGCGAGACACCGCCAACGCCAATGCCGTGACCGCCGTAAATGCGGCCCTGCCGGCCATCGCCGCCCAGGGCGGCAACAAGGTCACCAACGGCGGCTGGCAATTCGGCCAGGACGTTGGTTGGTCCTATGGCGGCAACCGTGCTGGCATGGCCGTGGTGGACGAAGGACGCACGGGGAAGTGCTGGCGTGTGGATGGTGCAGCGGGCACACGCGCGGCCTATGCCAATGGCGGTGCCGACATGGACGTGATCGCCGGCAAGACCTACCGCGTTTCGTTCTGGTATCGCACCACCGACGATTACAACGGCACGTCGGATAACGGCAAGATGCGCCTGGGCAACCAGACCGGCGGCCTGCTCACCTCGGCCACCTTCGGCGCCAGCCGGCTGGAATGGACCTACCGGGATTTCACCTACACGGTGCCCACCGATGGCTCTGTCACGGCCTTTCGCCTGAGCGCGCTGGCCAACAACACCGCCGGCACCCTGTGGGTGGACGACGTTGCCATCGAGGAGGTCACCGAGCTGCTGGCCAATGCCGAGGCGACGCGGGGGCTGGGCGTCACTGTCACGAACCTTGAAGGGACGGTAGCGGCCCATAGCGTGGATCTGACTCAGGTGCGCAGCGACGTTGCCGGCAAGGCCAGCGCGGCCGGCCTGCAGGCTCTGGAGTCGAAGGTCACCCAGCAGGGCAACGACCTGACGAGTCAGGCCGGCCAGATGGTTCAGCTGCAGAGCGGCATCAGCGCCGCCCAGCAGGCCGCTCAGGACGCCGCGACGACCGCTGGCGGCAAGGGCAAGGTGATCTTCCAGTCTGCGGCTCCCGCGACCGCTGATCGCCTGGCACAGAATCTCTGGATCGATACCACCGGCGGCGCCAATACGCCGAAGCGATGGAACGGCACGGCGTGGGTCGCAGCAAGCGACAAGGTGGCCACCGATGCAGCGGCGGCCGCTGCGGCGGCGCAGGCGTCGTCGTCGGCCAACGCGGGCGCGATTGCCAGCACGAACACGCGTGTGGCCCAGGCCGAGGGCAAGATCGAAAGCCACGGAGACTCGATCACCAGGCTGGACAACAGCGTGCAGACGCTGGAGGGTGCCTTCACGGCGATTCCCAACGGCACCTTCGACCTGGACACCTCGCACTGGGTCGCTTCCGGCAACGGCAGCAGCTTCAGCTGGGACGCCGGTGAAAAGGCGCTCCGGTCCGGGCCCGGGTCGGTGCGCGTTGCCAACGACACGCCGATCAACATCAACCCGGGCGACACGGTCAAGCTGACCTTCCGCACCCGCAGCAGCGACAACGTCACCAGCATCGCTGCTGCGACGGCCGGGTTCATCAGCAGCCTGGCCAACCCGACCAACTGGACGCAGAGCTGGGCGAACTGGGCGGCCACCACGGCCGGTGAATGGGTGACTCGCGCCTACACGTGGGAGGTGCCGAGCACGTTCAACCCGCAGACCGTGTATCTGCGTTTCGCCATCGGCACCATCAACCCGACCGCCAGCGCCTACGTGCTGATCGATGACGTGGTGGTGCAGACCCCCGGCACCATTGGCGACCTGCAGAACCGCGTCACGGCCAACGCCCAGAACCTGAGCGCGCTGACCAACACCGTCTCTGTGCAGGGCGGCAATATCTCCAGCCTCAGTTCCACCATCAATCAGCTGCTGAACGACGTGGCCGGCAAAGCCAGTTCTGCCGTGGTGCAGGCCCTGGACAGCCGGGTCGTGATCGCCGAGGGGCTCATCAGCAGTTACGGCGGCGCTCTCACGGAGGTGCAGGCACGGCTCGGCACGTTGGGCACGGACGTGGCCGCGAACACCGCAGCGACCAATTCCTTGAACACCAGGGCCACCAATCTGGAAGGCGCTGTAGCGTCGCAAGGCACAGCGGTCACCAACGTTCAGGCGGAAGTCGCCGCCGCGAACCTGGCGCTGGACCGGGCAATCCGCTCGGGCAGCAACATGGTCGTGGACGGGAGCTTCGAGAATCGCCCCATCGGCACCGCGCTCCAGTCCTGGGCACCCATCGTTGCCGGTGGGCGCACAGGTGCGCAGTGCCTGCAGGTTGGGTTCAACAGCGCTGTACGCAGCACGACCCTGCAGACGTTCGATATCACCCCGGATCGGGTCTATTACGCCGAAGGTTGGACGAAGCGCGTGGGTCCGGCGGCGGGCTCCGTTTCGCTTCGTTTCAACGCCAGTGAGAACGGAGCAAACGCGACCTATCCCAACTTTGCGACGGTCAACCTCTCGGCCATCTCGGACACGGAATGGACCAAAGTCAGCGGCTACCTGCGCGTTGCCGCTGGCAAGAACCGGGGGCTGCTGCAGCTCAACAGCAGCTCGGGCACCACGTCAGCGACTACGCTGCTGTGGGACGACTTCGTGCTGATGGACGTCACCGAAGCCCGCGAAGCCCAGCAGACGGCTACTGCAGCGGCAGCAGCAGCCAGCACCCTGGACGGCAAGGTGACGCTGATCAACGGCGAGCTTGCAGCTCAGGGCCAGGCCATTACCCGCGTCGAGGCCAGCACGGCCGCAGCGGACACCAAAGCGGCGAACGCACAGACGGCCGCGCAGGCAGCTGCTGACGCCGCCGGCAGCAAGGGCAAGGTGATCTACGGCACCAGCGCGCCGGCGGCCGCTGACCGCCTTGCGCAGAACCTGTGGATCGACACGACGGACGGGGCGAACACCCCGAAGCGCTGGAGCGGTTCGTCATGGGTGGCAGTGACGGACAAGGTGGCCACCGACGCGGCTGCGGCCGCAGCAGGGGCGAAGTCCACGGCCGATGCCACGGCCACCGGCCTGTCGGCCACGAACGCGCGCGTGACCTCGGCAGAAGGGCAGCTCACCGCCCACACCACGCAGATCAACCAAGCCAACGCGGCGATTGCAGGCAAGGCCAGCGCCAGCGCAGTGATCGAGCTGGACGCGAAGGTCAGCGGCACAATCGGCGGCGGCGGAAACAAGGTCGTCAATGCGTCCGTGGCAGTGGACGCAAGGGGCTGGATGGTCGAAAGCAACGGTGGATGGGAGAGCTTGGAGTTCGGCCGCGATGTAATGGGTCGTCGCCCGGATCAGAGCAACGAGCATTCGGTAGGCATCTACTCCCCTAAGTCAAAGACCGCAAACGCCTGCGTGGTTTACAGCGAGCACTACCTGCCAGTCGATCCAGACAGCACCGTGTTTTTCAGTGCGTGGATCGCAGCCTACGGTTACGCGGAAGTCGCAGTGGGAATGAAGTTTCAGGATGCCTCTGGCGGATGGGCTGGGGAGCCTGTCAGTGCGTGGGTGCGTCCACCGGACGAGGACTGGGGCAGCATCAAAAATGGCTGGGCGCGGCACTGGATAAAGTCCAACGTGCCGAGCAATGCCACGAAGGTCAAGGTTGGGCTGTGGGTTCGGACTGCATTGAACAACAGCTTCGCTGGCGGCTTCATGACGCGCCCGATGCTGGAAACAGCGCATCCGGATCAGGTCTATCCCTCGCCATACTCAACGGGCGGTAGCGAAGATCACGCCAGCATTGGGCTTTACACCGATGTCAACGGGAACATCAGTGGAATCCAGAACAAAAATGACGGAACAACTGGCGAGGTAAATATCCTGGCTAACGTGTTGAATGTCATCAGCCCTGGCGGTGCTGACGGATTGGAACTGCGGGATGGATACCTGCGCGTGTGGAAGGGTAATGCACAGCGAATCATCGGCAACGGCTTTGGAGCCAACGGTGACCTTATGGATTACTTCGGACCAAATGTAGGCGTGGGCAACGCGAGTAAGCAGAACGCGACCATGTGGATGGACGTCGACGGTAATGCTTACTGGGGTGGAACGTTGTCTGCTGGCATCCACAAGAACGCAAATCGTACTGACAGCACTGCACCGACGCCTTATGTCGAAGTCGGCCCCTTCCAGGCCTTTGGAAAACAGCGTGTGGTGGTGGCTTCGTTCACCACACGGTCCCCGCAGTACGAAAACCTCTACCCCGGACGTTCGCCAGACAGTCCCCCGCCCGATCCGGTTATCGGAGGCGCAACCACGCTGCGGCTGCGTCGTAATGTAGGGAGCTGGCAGAATGTCACGCAGCAGTCGTTTTCGCCCGGCGCAGTTGTGCTGGACAACATCTACCACGACCGGGATGCAGGCTGGCCGGGACTTCCGAACGGCGGATGGCAGCAGAAATACTACTGGTACTGCGGTGGCTCGTTCACTGCCACTGAGCCTGGATCAACCTTCGCTGATTTCATGTACGAGGCGCAGATCACCGTTCAGTCAATCCCGCAGATCCAGAGCCAAACGGTGTCGGTAATAAGCACAGAAGAGCCCTAAACGCTGCAGAGCCGCCAGCGTCCCTGCGGCTCGCCCTACCATCAGGAAAAAAGAAAATGAACTTCAATGCAGTTCTGAACCTCCGCACCGAATCCGCCGGCCAGCGCGGCGTGGTCGTCCTGGAGTTCCTCCCCGAGCCGGGCCTCAATGCCGGCAAGCTGACGATGAGCGTTCCGCCGGCAGTCGCGGCCGAACTGGAAGTCGGCGCCGCCTATCGCTTCGAGGCGACCAAGGTGGAAGAGCCGGAGGAAGAAGTCGAAGAGGGCGCCTAAGCGCCTCTCTTACTGCCTCACTCAACAGGGTCGAGCAGCTCCGGAGCGTTGGCCCGGGGCGTGTTCACCGCGCGGCTGACGCGGTAGGCCTCCCAAGGATGGGGGCCGGATGGCCAGCAGCGATCGCGTTGCACCCTGCACCTCAATCCAAAGGCGAACATCGGCGCGCCGAACTTGACAATGGCCGTCTCGCCGACGGCCGCAGCCGAAATGGAAGTAGGGGCTACCTACCGCTTCGAGGCGGTCAAATGCCTCAAATCGTAGACGAGTGATCTCAGGGCGGCAGCTTGGCAGAAGTAGGTCAGTACTGAGGCGAGAAATCTATCTAAAAATGGCGTCGGTGGGAAGCCGACGCCATGATCACTCAGGATATCTTTTACGCTCCTACGGTGATAACCCCGTTGCATTTAATCTGACAGCCGCTACCGATAGGGCCGCTGCCACCGCCAGCGCCAGTTCCGCCGCCGCCACCAGGGCTGTCTCCCGCACCGCCACCACCTGGATTGCCATTGGTAATCGGAACCACCGGGCCGCCCTGAAAGTCACCGGAGCTGGATTTGGTATAAGTAACGCAAGCAGTAGGGCCGCAGACAGTGATTGAGTCTCCGGGAACAACTATGAATCCCATGTCGGACCGCTTGATAAAGCTCTTCGTGGCCGCATCAGGTAGCGGTGTACTGAGCATGCAAGAGTTACACACATATGGACCCCAATGGTCATTTTTAAGCGCATAAGCGTAAGCTGTGGCGGCAATTAGGGCGATTGCGCTTAACCCAACAAAGAGTTTTCTAGAGTTTGGCTTCTTGGCATACATCCTTGTTTTCCTATTTGGTAATCATTTCAAAAGTTCTGTCGCCCACGATTTTGGCGGATCGGAGCTGTGACTGAGTAAGCTTCGCTGTCGCCTCCTGTAGTGGATTTTTGATCGAGTATTCGCTGTTGATTTTATTTAGCGCAATTTCTAATCCATAATACATTGCTGGATCAGCGGGGACAGTAAAGCCTACCATGTATGCATTTGATAATGTCATCAGTGCGTCAACACTGCCTTTTGAAATCGCTTCATTTAGGTAAGATATTGCGTTTGAGCGCCATTCGTCAAACGCTTCCGAGTCTTTGTCTATGGGTGTTCCGAGTATTTTGTCAGGATTGCTCGAATATAAAATCTGAGCTTCAATAGAGCCTTGCGCAGCCGCCTTGGACAGCCAGTTTTGAGACTGCGAAAGCATGCTGGAATCGACTTTTATGCATTCATTCAGCTTTCGGTCTATGTTTTCTTCATAGCGGTCATTGGCGCCTATGCGCTTTGCCCACGCTAGCTCTTCTGGTGAGCTAGACTCGATGTAGCTGATGCATTCGTTTAGTGTGAGGTATATCTGATATGTCGCATCTGCATCGCCTCGCGCAGAGGCATCCCTGTGCAAATCTATCCACTGACCTGCGTCACCTCTAGGCCGAAAATCACCGATTCTGTGTAATGTAAATGCTTTCCCAACTTCCATTGTCTTTGTCGGACCATTGGAGGAGATGGATCTGCTAGGTTGCTGCATTTCAGTTGATTGTCTTGCGGAGTCAAGTGAGCCGATTTTTACATCATTCGTGGTATTGCTTTTAGCCATATAGGCCATGCCTGCAGCTGCCGCTAATGCAGCCAGCATCGCGATAATTAGCTTGGCCTTGGATGACATGTTTATATATTCTCATTGATTATGGCGAGATGCATGCCGGAATGGCCGCCGCTCCGGGATGCTTGCGATTGCATACGATCTTAGGAAATATTAAAGCTCTAGTCCTGTAGGAAGGCCGCTGGGCTTGCTGTAGGAATTCCCCTACATCACTTGGTACGGTCGGTGCGTATGTGTCTGGGGCGACGTCCCCGGTGGTCTGCTGTTGGTGGCGGACCTGACTCAGGGGCGGGCGCCTGCAGGACAACGATATCTACGACACTCAGGCCGTGCCTACGCAGACCGAAACCATCATCACCGCCGCCGCAACGCTGGTCGGGGTTCGGGTAAGCAGCAACACGGGGCAGGAGTAGTAGACTTTCACTCAACAGGTTCGAGCAGCACCGGAGCGTTGTTCCGGGGCGTGTTCACCGCGCGACTGACCCGATAGGCCTCCATGGACGGGGGCTCACAGGCCAGCAGCATGGCCATGGCGTCATCCGGGCCGGCCGCCAGCCAGTCATCGACCTGCGCCGGCGGGATCCATACCGGCATGCGATCGTGGATGTCGGCCGATACGCCGCTGCTGTCGCCGGTGATGACGGTGAAGGTGCCGAGGTTGCCGTCGGGCAGCAGCGGGGAGGCGTCCTCCCACAGGCCGGCGGCGAACAACGGCGAGGCCGCATGGATGAACCACGGATCCTTCTTCCCGTCTTCGGCGCTCACCGACCATTCGTAGTAGCCGGCCATCGGCACCAGGCACCGGCGTTTCTTGAAAGCCGACCGGAAGGCCGGCTTCGTTGCCACGGTCTCGATGCGGGCGTTGATCGTGGACCCCTGCAGGCTTTTCGCCTTCGCCCAGAAGGGCAGGAGGCCCCACGACAGGCGGGTGACCTGCCGCCCTTCGCCGCGGTCCAGGATGACCGATGCCCGCTGGGTGGGTGCCAAGTTGAAACTGGGGTGGATCTCGGCCAAGCCCGGGGCAAGGTCAGCCAGGTCGGCTTGGCCGAAGTCAACGATGGGGAGCTGGACGAATCGACCGCACATGGAGTGAACGTATCGCTCCATACATGGTGCCTAGGTGAAACGCTTGGGCGTGACCCCAGTGGGATGCCGAAACCAGCCAACTGACAGAGAGACGTGAAAATTCCTTCCCGTCCCAATGGAGCACGAGCATGAGAGTAGATTTGTAGGAATTTCCCTACAGGACTGCGTCGCTCTTTAGTGCATGATTTGGTGGGGGGCTTTGAGCCCGAGGCCAGAACTAGAGAGGGGGGCTTATGTCTGCTGGGCAACGTGTTGTACGTCGAAATGCTTATCTAAAGCGAGTAAAATTCAATTATGGTCGGCGGAAAAATCCGCCATCTCATAAGCTTGAAGATTTACTGCTCTCCGTTCGATCTTCCACTACCGATTGGACTAATCGCCATTGGCCGGAGCGGCCAGCTGGCGGTCCGAATCCTGATGCTGGAACTAGGTTCATGTATTTCGGTGAGATGAAGAGACGTCGTACTCAAAGTGACGGATCTGGAGGGGGTTTTTACTTCACCGTTGGATCTTACGTTTACGGCCAAGGTGAGCACCAGATTGCGGTAGATCTTCGTGACCCAGAGCCTGACATCAATTCGGGACCAATGTATGACGCCAAAGGACAGAAGCGCTCAATACTGCACGAGTTCCGATGTGTCGCACTCGGTGAGACGCTGATCGTCCAAAATGAGCAAGGCGGGGGCGGGATGCCAGCTCTTGCACTGTTTTTGTCCAATATCTTGAGGAAGCATAATGCATCTCTTCAGCTTCCTAACCTTATATTCATGGATGTCTTCGCTAATAAATTGCGGAAGATAATTGAGCAGGGTGGCGGTGTAAAGAGTATGCAGGTAAGGGTCGTTGACGGTGCTCGGCCCACTGAAAAGGCTACTCTTGCAATTGCGACCCCTCTATATGACGCAAAAAAAGCCGTCGCAAATACGGGCAGGCTGATAGTGAGGTGGGAGGCGGATGATGACGATGGGTTGGACGTTGATACCGTAATTGATACCTTTACAGCTGGGCGTGAAGTTGCGTCAGACCTCGATAAGGTAGACTTGGAGACAATGACTGGCGGGCCAATCAGGAACATCGGGAAGTATAAGGCTAAGACCGAGATTCCAGTAACCATTGATGCAAGCGGAATCGAGTATAAAAACGAGATAAAGCCGCTGTTGTATGAGTATTTGGATGACCTGAGAACACCTGATGACGAAGGCTGGCGTTTAATTGATGACGAAGGCCTGTTTCTCACTGGCCGAGTTCTTTCAACTGAAGATTGAGATAAATGGAAAGTCTGATGCTTCCCCACGATATAAAGTCAGCTTTTGCTACTTTAAAGCATCTGCGTGCCCATGTAGGGAAGCATCAGGAGGCACGGGCGCAGGTTTTACTTGCGTGTGCGTTGTTGGTAGCAGGGAGTTTACTAACCTGGTCCTTGATTCCGGCAGTGCCCGATGTAACCAAGGATGGGGTTGGTTCGTCTCTCTTGGCTGTAGCAGCTGGTGCATTGGCTTATGCAGCCATCTTGATTGGCTTTGTTGTAAATTTGATGTTGTTCAGTGGGCGGATAGAGAACCCTGAGAGCTATAGTCCCGAGGAATTAGGGTTAATCATTCCAAGGCTGAGATATCTTCTGTACTCTCAAATGGTTACGCTGTTTGCTGCTATTGGACTATCAGCCATGACTTTGTTGGGTAGCCTTGTAGTTGCTGCAGGCATAGAGAGATTGGCAATCGGGCCCATCCTCTTTTTGTCTGGTGGATTTGCTTTTTTATGCATTGTTCGCACGGCTTTACTGCCTTTGCAAATATATGAACTCCATGAGGCATCTTTTGGCTCGCTCATGGTTTTAAGCAGGAAATCAGCAAAAGCAAAGCATTCGCCACGTCCTCACGAAGAAGACTAACCGTCACTAAAGTGTTAAGCCTGAATGTGCCGGACATTGGGTGAAACGGCCGCTTTCATTGGGCTTTTGAGCCGATGTGGAACCTGAATTTCAGCAGCGTGCAGCAGGGATTTCGAGCACCGAAGTTGTGTAGTTTGGTGAAAGGAGATGCTGCCGCATGTCCCAGGCGGGCTTTGCCTGCCATCCGGAAGCGCCGATGCCGGCGGTGCCGCGGCCGAACTTCTGATTGATCCGGTCCAGGGTCGCCATCAGCTTGTCATCGCCCACCACCGATGGCCCGAACAGGTCGGCCTGCAGATCCTTCGGCCTGGCCAGATCCAGCAGCGCCACGCCGGCTTTCTTGTAGCCGACGCCCTCGCGCAGCAGGCCGCGCAGCAGCTTGCGCACCATGCCAAGCACCACGGTGGTGTCCGCGGTCGATGCCGGCAGGCTCACTGTCCGGGTAGCGTTGTGCTGGCGCAGCTCCGGCCGGAACGAGTCGGATTCGGCAAACACCCAGATGCCGGCGGCGACCAGCCCGCGCGCGCGCAGTTTCTCGCACGCGCGGATCGCGAAGGTGGCCATCGCCTGGGCCACGGCCTCATGGTCTTCAACCCTGTTGCCGAACGATCGGCTCACCATGATCTGCTGCCGGTCCGGCTCCACTTCCTCCAGCTCCATGCAGGGATGGCCCTGCAGCTCCCGCTGGGTCCGCGCCAGGGTGACGCCGAAGGCGGTCAGGATGTCGTCAGGCGGAGCGTCGCGCAGCGCCGCAGCTGTCCTGATGCCCATCCTCTCCAGTCTCGGGGCCAGGCGCCTGCCGACGCCCCATAGGTCACCCACCGGGAAGGCGCGCAGCACCGCGTCGCGAGCTGCGGCGTCGCCGAGGTCGATCACGCCGTCGGCGGCCTTGGCCACCTTGTTTGCCAGCTTGGCCAGCGTCTTCGTGGGCCCGATGCCAATGCAGTTGGGAATACCGGTCCAGCGGTGCACCTGGCCGCGCAGGGCACGCGCGAATGCCTCCCGGTTCGGCACGCCGGTCAGGTCGATGAAGCTCTCATCGATGCTGTACACCTCCACGCGTGGCGCGGCATCGCGAAGGATCGACACCACCCGGGCGCTCATGTCGCCGTAGAGGCCGAAGTTGGCCGACCGCATCTGCAGGCCGTGCCGGCGCACCAGGTGCTTCAGCTCGTGGGCAGGCTGGCCCATCTTGATGCCCAGCGCCTTGGCCTCCGCCGATCGCGCGATCGCGCAGCCGTCGTTGTTGCTCAGGACGATCAGCGGCACGCCGCGCAGGGCCGGCTGAAACACACGCTCGCAGCTGGCGTAGAAGTTGTTGCCGTCAACGAGCCCGAACATGGCCGCCCCGGCGCTTGATCTGCCGGACCACCCCCACCACCGCGAAGATCTCCACCTCGGTGTCCTGTTCGAGGACGATGGGCGGGAAGTCGGGATTCGCTGAATGCAGCTCCAGGTGGCTTTCGAAGGTGTGCAGCACCTTGCAGGTGGGCTGGTTCCCGTCCCATATCGCGATGACCAGGTCGCCGGCCTGCGGGGAAACGGAACGGTCCACCACCAGGATGTCGCCGTCGCTGACGCCTGCGCCGCTCATGGACCAGCCGTCGGCCCGATACAGGAAGGTGGCGGCCGGGTTGCGCACCAGCAGCCGGTGCAGGTCGATCGCTTCGTCCATGAAGTCGTCGGCGGGGGAGGGGAAGCCCAGGCGTGCGCGGGCGCCGGCCAGCGGCACGAAATGGGACGGGCCGTCGATCAGCGCCGGCCCGATCGGGACGGCAATCGTGTTGGGGGGCGGGAGGGAATGCATGGGCGGGACTCTGGGCTACGCCGGTCTCAGGGTTCGAGACGGGCGGCAATGTTAGTACAGTTACTAACAGGCAAAAGTGAATTCCCCACCTCCCGGTGTGGCAATCCCGCATGGCCAGCAGGTAGGCTTGCCGCCGCAGGGATGTTGGTACGCAGCGCTTGAATTAGCTGGTACGGATGTTGGTACGGATGGATGCTAGCCTTCCGATTGAACAGAAAAAACAATAGGTTGCAAACAAATTGCGCATCATCAGCTTCAATGCCAATGGCATCCGCTCGGCCGCCAGCAAGGGCTTCCTCGACTGGCTCCGCGCCCAGGATGCCGACATCCTGTGCCTGCAGGAAACCAAGGCGCAGGAGGCGCAGCTGTCCGACCCCATGTTCCGGCCCGATGGCCACCACTGCTTCTATCGGGACGCCAGTACCAAGAAGGGTTACAGCGGCGTGGCCATCTACAGCCGTCGCGAGCCGGACCAGGTGATCACATCGCTGGGCTGGGCCCCATTCGATGAAGAGGGCCGTTACATCGAAGCGCGGTACGGCAATCTCAGCGTGGTCTCGTTCTATATTCCGTCGGGCAGCTCGGGCGACCTGCGCCAGGGGTTCAAGTTCGAAGTGATGGAATGGCTGCGCCCGATCCTGGACCAGTGGCTGCACAGCGGCCGCGACTACGTGCTGTGCGGCGACTGGAACATCGTCCGTTCCGCGCTGGACATCCGCAACTGGAAATCCAACCAGAAGAATTCCGGCTGCCTGCCTGAAGAGCGCGACTGGCTCAACGCCCTGTGTGCGGACCATGGACAGGCCACCGACCTGGCCAGCGGCCGGGGCTGGGCCGATGCCTATCGCCTGCTGCATCCCACCGGTGAGGATTACACCTGGTGGAGCAACCGTGGCGCGGCCCGTGCCAACAACGTCGGTTGGCGGATCGACTACCAGTTCGTCAGCCCGGGGCTGCGCGACCGCCTGCGCGGCTGCTCGATCTACCGCGACGAACGCTTCTCCGACCATGCTCCTTTCAGCGTGGACTACGCGCCGTGAGCCAACCCGCGCAGGCCGGATCCTACAAGGGCTGGGCCGGGATCAAACGGGCCTTTGGCACGCCGTCCGCGCTGACCATGGCCCTGCTCGGCTTCGGCAGTGGCCTGCCGTTCCTGCTTATCGCCTCGCAGACCCTGTCCACGCGGCTGCGCGATGTCGGCCTGGATCTGGGCAGCATCGGCCTGATCAGCCTGGCCAGCTTCTTCTACCTGCTGAAGTTCCTGTGGGCCCCGATGCTGGACCGCTATGCGCTGCCCCTGCTCGGCTTCATGGGGCGCCGGCGTTCCTGGCTGCTGGCATCGCAGGTGCTGGTGCTGGTGGGCCTGGTCGCGCTGGCCTTCGTGAGTCCCGAACAGGGCGTATGGCCGCTGGTGGCCTGGGTGCTGGTGGCCTCGTTTGCCGGCGCCACCCAGGACGCGGTGGTGGATGCCTACCGCATCGAGATCGCGCCGGAGACCTCGCAGGCGGCACTGGCCGCCACCTACACGCTGGGATATCGCATCGGCCTGATCCTGGCCGGTGCCGGTGCGCTCTACCTGGCGCAGTTCGAAGGCTGGATCGTCGCCTACCTGGCGATGGCCGCACTGATGCTGCTGCCGATCCTGACCACGCTGCTCTGCCGCGAACCCGTCCAGCCCGCGAAGGTGATGCAGCGGCGCATCGACGTGGCCGAAGCGTTCATCCAGCCCATCACCAGTTTCTTCACCCGCAACGGCATCCTGCTGGCGCTGGGACTGCTCGCCTTCGTCGGCCTGTTCAAATTCCCGGACCAGGTGATCGGCGTGATGGCCGGGCCGTTCTACCTCGATTCGGGCTTCGACAAGGCCGATATCGCAACCGTCTCCAAGCTGTTCGGCGTATGGATGAGCATCGGCGGCGCGTTCCTGGGCGGTATCGCGGTAGCGGCGTACGGCTTCCGCCGCATGCTGCTGGTGGCAGCGCTCGGCGTCGCGCTGTCCAACCTGGCCTTCCTGCTGATGGCGCACAACCCCGGCCAGCTATGGGCGTTCTATGCCGCACTCAGCGCCGACAACCTGTTCCAGGGGTTTGCCGGCACCGTGCTGGTGGCCTTCATGTCGTCGCTGACCGACCGCAACTTCACCGCGACGCAGTACGCGCTGCTGGTATCACTGGCCAACCTGCCGGGCAAGTTCGTCGGTGGCGTGTCCGGCTACATCGTGGAAGCCACCTCCTACAGCATGTTCTTCATGCTCAGTGCGGTGACCGTGGTGCCCACCCTGCTGCTCCTGGCCTGGTTGTGGCCGCAGCTGTCCGACCGCAGCGCACCGGCCTCCTGATTGCCTGCGCGCCCGGTTGTGGAGGATGATCGCCGGTCAGCGCCGTGGGGGCGGCGCCCTGCCAAAGGGGAAACGAACATGGCGGACCTGCTGCTGCAGGACGTGGATCCAATGATGCTGGAGCGGATCGGGCGCCTGGCCATTGCCCGTGGCTGGACGCATGCACAGACCTGCGAGGCGCTGCTGGAACAGGGATTGTTTTCCACCGAGCTGGAAGTACGCAGCGGCTTTGCCGACCCCGAAGTGGACGCACTGGCTGAAGCCATCGCCGCGTTGCAGGCACTTCCCGCCGGCCACGGATTCTGAGCGGGTAGCCGGGCCCGCCCGGTTGCGGAAGGCATACGTGGCATCCACCGGGCAGGCCCGGCGCCAGTCATCCTCACGCCGGATGGATCGCGCCCAGGATGCGTGGACCGCGCGCGCCGGTGACGCTTGGCAGGTTGCCGGCAAGGCCTTCCAGCGTGCGCCTGGCCAGCCAGGCGAAGCCCATCGCTTCCATGAAATCCGGATCCAGGCCATGCATGGCACTGGATTCCACCGCCATGCCCGGCAGGCGTGCCGCCAGCCGGCGCATCAGCTGATGGTTGCGCACACCACCGCCGCATACCAGCACCCGGCGTGTCCGCGGCTGGCCACGCAGCAGCGCATCGGCCACTGTCGCAGCGGTCAGCTCCAGCAATGTCGCCTGCACATCGGCTGCGGCACGCTGCCCGTCGCCCAGCGCGGCTTCAGCCCATGCCAGGTGGAACTGCTCGCGTCCGGTGCTCTTCGGCGCCGGCATGGCGAACCACGGTTCAGACAGCCAGCGTGCCAGCAGTGCTTCGTCCACCACACCGCTGGCTGCGAACATCCCGTCCGCGTCGTAGGCCTGACCCGTGTGGCGCTGGCACCAGGCATCCAGCAGCGCGTTGGCCGGCCCGGTGTCGAATCCACGGACCGTGCCCTCGCGTGGAATCAGCGTCAGGTTGGCGATACCGCCCAGGTTGAGCACCGCCCGGTCCTCCTCGGCCGCGCCCAGCATGGCCAGGTGGAAGGCCGGCATCAGCGGCGCTCCCTGGCCGCCGGCAGCGACGTCGCGGCGGCGGAAGTCGGCGATGGTGGTGATGCCCGTGCGTTCGGCGATGCGGTTGGCGTCGCCCAGCTGCAGCGTGAACGGCACCGCCGCTGCCGGGCGATGGCGTACTGTCTGCCCGTGCGAGCCGATGGCCGTGACGGCGGAAGCATCCACGCCGCTCCGCGCGAGCAGCGCCCCGGCTGCATCCGCGAAGGCCAGCCCGATACGCGCGTCTATGTCGCCCAGGTCGTCCAGCGAATCCAGGCGGCCGCCTTCGCCCAGGGCAACCAGCCGCTCGCGCAGCGCAGGCGCCCAGGGCGCGGTCAGCCCATCCACGAAGTGGCACCCGCCCGATGATGGAAAACGCACAAGCGCGGCATCGATGCCATCGGCGCTGGTGCCGGACATCAGCCCCAGGTAAAGGGGGTCGGGAAGAGCGGCCATCGTGGCTCCAGAAACAGCGAGGGCGCCAGCTTGGGCGCCCTGCTGCAGCTCGTCAATGCGAAATGCCCCGCCGGCTCAACCGCGCTTGCCGGTGGTGCCGCCGCGCGTGTCGCTGGCCACTTCGCGTGCCTTCGGCGCCGGGCTGGCGTCGGCATAGATCATCTTCTCCATGCCCTGGATGCGCGCCATGGCCGGTGAGGTCTGCGCCCGGAAGGCGACCAGTTCTGCACCGCGCAACGGTTCCGGCGGCGGCATGGTGACCTGCAGCGGGTTGCGGTGCACGCCGTTGACGCGGAATTCGTAGTGCAGGTGCGGACCGGTCGCCAGCCCGGTGGACCCCACATACCCGATCACCGTGCCCTGGGTGACGCGCTGGCCGGTCTTGAGCTTGGCGAAACGGGACATGTGCCCGTACAGGGTGGTGTGGCCCCGGCCATGGTCGAGGATGACCACGTTGCCGTAGCCGCGCTGCACGCCTGCGAACTGCACGCGGGCATCGCCGGCGGCCATGATCGGGGTGCCGGTACGGGCCGCATAGTCCACGCCCTTGTGCATGCGCATGGTGCCAAGCACCGGATGCTTGCGCGCACCGAACGATGAACTCAGGCGCGCGAACGGGATCGGCATGCGGATGAAGCTCTTCTTCAGCGGACGCCCGTCGAGGTCGAAGTATTCGGCCTTGCCGTTGCGGTCGAAGCGGAATCCGGAATACGTCTTGCCGCCGCTGGTGAAGGTCGCCGCCAGGATCTTGCTGGTGTCCACCTTCTCGCCTTCGCGCCAGGTTTCGTCCATCACCACGCTGAAGCGGTCGCCCGGCTGCAGGTCCTTCGAAAAATCGATGTCGTACTTGAAGATCTCATCGGTCATCGTCGCGATCGCCGACGGCGACAGCCCGGCCTTGCGCGCGGACGCATACAGGGAACTGGTGATCTCGCCGCTGGTGACCACCGTCCGTGTGCTGGTTTCGCGCTTGCTGACGGTCTCCCTGATCTGGTCGCCGGCCAGTGCCAGTTCCACGCGGTGTTCGTCGTCACGGTTGAAGCGGATCGAACGCAGCTCGCCGGACAGCGGCACGTCGAAGGCGATCTCGGTGCCCGGGCGCAGCTTCACCAGCGCTTCGCGCGTGCCCGGGTGGTCCAGCACCAGGTGCATGGTGCTGGCCGGAATGCCGGCCTGGTCGAACAGATCGCTCAGGGTCTGGCCGCGCTGCACGCGCAGCACCTGCCAGCTGTCGCCGGCGGTGTGCTGACGGCGCGCATCGGCGATGGGCGGCAGCGGCAGCGAGAGACTGGTATGTGCATCCGGGAACGGCGAATCGATGGTGCTGGAAAAGCCGGGCACGATCGTCGCCACCAGCGCGCCGATGGTGGCGAACAGGCTGGCGTGCATCCAGTGCCGCCGGGTCCAGCGTTCGTTGAATGCAGCGGGGAGGTGTTGCCTGAGCTTCCGGTGCAGGGCGTTGTCATGAAGGACGTGCAGCCGTTCCTTGAAGCGCTGTTTGCGCGCGCGGCCGTGATCGGAATTGAGCATCAGACGTTTTTTCCTGGCGGCCCGGGAGCGCGGGCTGGATCGCCGGTTACCATAGACACCTCTTAAAACCGCGTCAAACCCTTGTGCCTATTGGATTTTGTGAAGCCGATACGGTTAACTTGGTATTAACACCCCACCGCAAATTCGGCCCTGCCGGGAGTAGTAACGTGTCGTCCATTGAAGAAGCCCTTGCCCTGATCGGCCGTGGAGCCGATGAGATCCTCAAGATCGAGGATCTGCGCGCACGCCTGGAAAGCGGTCGACCGCTGCGCATCAAGGCCGGCTTCGATCCCACCGCCCCGGACCTGCACCTGGGGCATACCGTGCTGCTCAACAAGCTGCGGCAGTTCCAGGAGCTGGGCCACCAGGTCATCTTCCTGATCGGCGACTTCACCGGCATGATCGGCGACCCGACCGGCAAGAGCCTTACCCGCAAGCCGCTCAGCCGTGAAGACGTGCTGGCCAACGCGCGTACCTACGAAGAGCAGGTCTTCAAGGTACTGGATCGCGAAAAGACCGAGGTGCGCTTCAATTCCGAGTGGTTCGGCACGATGAGCGCGGCCGACATGATCCGCCTGGCCGGCCAGCACACCGTGGCGCGCATGCTGGAACGGGATGACTTCGCCAAGCGCTATGCCGCCCAGCAGTCGATCGCCATCCACGAATTCCTTTACCCGCTGGTGCAGGGATATGACTCGGTCGCGCTGGAAGCGGACGTCGAGCTGGGTGGCACCGACCAGAAATTCAACCTGCTGATGGGGCGTGGCCTGCAGGAAAGCCATGGCCAGAAAGCCCAGGTGGTGCTGACCATGCCGCTGCTGGAAGGCCTGGACGGCGTCAACAAGATGTCCAAGTCGCTTGGCAACTATATTGGGGTAAGCGAACCGGCCATCGATATCGTCACCAAGACCATGAAGGTGGACGATGCCCTGATGTGGCGCTGGATCGAGCTGCTGTCGTTCGATATCAGCCAGTCCGAAGCGGCGTCGCTGCGTGCGCAGGTCGCCACGGGGGGCCTCAATCCCCGTGAGGTGAAGCTGCGTCTCGCGCGTGAGCTGGCCACCCGTTTCCACGATGCCGCCGCCGCTGAACAGGCCATCGCCGGCTGGAACGCCGCCGTGACCGGGCAGGGCGACATCACCCAGCTGCCGCTGCATGAAGTGGCCGTACCGGTCGAGGGCCTGCGTATCGCCGCGTTGCTGACTGCGGCAGGCCTGACGCCCAGCAATTCCGAAGCCAACCGCAAGCTCAAGGAGCGTGCGGTGAAGGTGGATGGAGCCGTGGTGGAGGATGGGCAGCAGGTGCTGCAGCCCGGATTCGAAGGACTTCTGCAGGTGGGAAAGCGCACCTTCGCCCGTGTCCGGCTGGTTGCCGCATGATCGTCTGAGTCCCAGATCCCGCGTCAGCGCGGGACCTCGGTGGCTGATGTGAAAAAAATCATCACAGCCTCTTCCAATTCAGGCAGGGAAGGCACATACTTCCGCTCCCCCGTCGCAGGGGTCGCCAACAAGGCGCTTCAGCGACAAAGGGAACGCCACCACCGCCGTACGATGTCATCGAACGAAGGTGTTGACGGACTGGAAAAGTCCGGCATAATAGGCGGCTCGCAACGACGAAATGCCTACGGGTTGGACGTCGAAGCAGCATCGACAACAACGTCCACTTCGGTGAGACGGCCTTGAAAAAAGGTGTTGACGAAGCAGATAAGCCGGCTATAATGGGCGGCTCGCAACGACGGAAACGTCGGGGCACACGGAGGAAGGCGCTGAGGCCGACTCCAAAGTTCTTTGACAGTATGCGCAGGTATCTTGTGAAGGCGCCTGCAGGAAGGA
>JAEZCF010000031.1 GCA_023430045.1 Pseudomonadota bacterium
GCGAACGTCAACCCGCCCCCACCACGAGGGGCTCAGCCGTTCGCATCATGCCTGCCGCGGCGGCGCACCCCCGGCCTTGAAGTAGGGAGCACTGCTGCGCGGCAGCGGACTACGCCCACGCAGCACGTCTGCCAGCTTCTCGGCCATCATGATGGTCGGCGCATTGAGATTGCCGGTGACCACCTGCGGCATGATCGAAGCATCGATGATGCGCAGTCCATCCAGACCGTGGACGCGGCCGTGGCCATCCACCACGGCCATCGGATCGGCAGCGCTGCCCATCCGGTTCGAGCACGAGGGGTGGTAAGCGGTCTCGGCATGCTCGCGCACGAACGCATCGATTTCCGCGTCGGTACGCAGCTGGCTTCCCGGTGAAATCTCGCGCCCGGTATACGGCGCCAGCGCCGGCTGCGCGAAGATCTCGCGGGTGATGCGGACGGCATCACGGAACTCGCGCCAGTCCTGTTCGTGCGACATGTAGTTGAACAGGATGCTTGGATGTTCGCGCGGATCGGTCGAACGCAGCTGCACGCGGCCACGGCTGGGCGAGCGCATCGAACCCACATGCATCTGGAAGCTGTGCGCCTTGATCGGGTTGGAGCCGTTGTAGTTGATGGCCACCGGCAGGAAGTGGTACTGCAGGTTCGGCCAGTCGAATTCCGCGTTGCTGCGGATGAAGCCGCCGCCTTCGAACTGGTTGCTGGCACCGATGCCGGTGCCATTGAACAACCACTCCGCACCGATCGCCGGCTGGTTGTGCAGCTTCAATGCCGGCGCCAGCGATACCGGCTTCCTGCATTCGTACTGCAGGTACATTTCCAGATGGTCCTGCAGGTTCGCGCCCACGCCGGGCAGGTCATGGACGACATCGATGCCCAGTCCGCGCAGCAGGTCGGCCGGGCCGACCCCCGAACGCTGCAGCACCTGCGGCGAAGCGATGGCGCCACTGCACAGCAGCACTTCGCGGCGTGCATGCGCCTGCTGCGGCTGGTCGCCGCGCAGCCACGACACGCCGACCGCGCGCCGCCCGGAGAACAGGATGCGATCGGTCAGGGCATGGGTGACGATGGTCAGGTTCGGGCGCGGACGTGCCTGGTCCAGGTAGCCCCGCGCGGTGCTGGAACGACGGCCGCGCGGGGTGACCGTGCGGTCCATCGGACCGAAGCCTTCCTGCTGGTAGCCGTTGAGGTCTTCGGTACGCGGATAGCCGGCCTGCACGCCCGCCTCGATCATCGCAGCGAACAGTTCGTTGTTGCCTGCCTTTGGCGTGGTCACCTGCAGCGGGCCGTCACCCCCGTGGTAGTCGTTCGCGCCGATATCGCGGGTTTCGGCCTTGCGGAAGTAGGGCAGGCAGTCGGCGTAGGTCCAGTCCTCCAGGCCCGGCATGCTGGCCCAGTTGTCGTAATCCATTGCGTTGCCACGGATGTAGCACATGCCATTGATCAGCGATGAACCGCCCAGTCCCTTGCCGCGTCCGCAATCCATGCGGCGATTGTTCATGTGCGGCTCGGGATCGGTCTTGTATGCCCAGTTGTAGCGTTTGCCCTGCAGCGGAAAGGCCAGCGCGGCGGGCATCTGGGTGCGGAAATCCAGGCGGTAGTCCGGTCCTCCGGCTTCCAGCAGCAGCACGCTGACGTCGGCGTCCTCGGTGAGGCGCGTCGCCAGCACGTTGCCGGCCGAGCCGGCGCCGATGATGATGTAGTCGTATTCGTTCGGGTGATTCATGGGGTTTCCTGCGGAGCGGCGGGGGAAGCGCGGTGTTCGCTCAGAACGTGCTGGCGTAATCGCCGAGTTCCACCTGCACCGACTTGATGCGGGTGTAGTGGGCAAGGGTGGAGATGCCGTTCTCGCGGCCCACGCCGGATTGCTTGTAGCCGCCCACCGGCATCTCCGCCGGCGATTCGCCCCAGGTGTTGATCCAGCAGATGCCTGCTTCCAGGCGATGGATGATGCGGTGCGCGCGGGCGATGTCGTTGCTCACCACGCCGGCCGCCAGGCCGAAATGGGTGTCGTTGGCGCGGCGTACCACCTCGTCTTCATCGTCGTAGGCCAGGATGCTCATCACCGGCCCGAAAATCTCTTCGCGCACGATGGTCATGTCGTCGCGGCAGTCGCTGAATACCGTCGGCAGCACATACGCGCCGTTGGCCAGTGCGCCGTCGCTGGCGCGGTCGCCGCCGACCAGCAGGCGTGCGCCTTCGGCCTTGCCGCTTTCGATGAAGCCCAGCACGTTCTGCATGTGCGGGAAGCTGGCCAGCGGGCCGAAGTTGGTGGTTTCATCCAGCGGATCGCCGATGCGGATGCGCTTGACGCGCTCCACCACGGCGGCTTCGAACGCGGCCAGCAGGGGGCGCGGCACGAACACGCGGGTGCCGTTGGTGCATACCTGCCCGGAACTGAAGAAGTTGGCCATCACCGCGATATCGGCGGCACGGTCCAGGTCGGCGTCGTCGCAGATCACCAGCGGCGACTTGCCGCCCAGTTCCATGGTGACTTCCTTCAGCGACGAGGATGCTGCCGAGGCCATCACCTTCTTGCCGGTCTGCACGCCGCCGGTGAAGGAGATCTTCTCGATCACGGGGTGTTCGGTGAGCCACTGCCCGACCTCGCGGCCGGGCCCCTGCACGACGTTGAACACGCCGTCCGGAACGCCTGCTTCGGTATAGATCTTCGCCAGTTCGATGGCGGTCAGCGGCGTCACTTCGGATGGCTTGAACACCATTGCGTTGCCGGCGGCCAGGGCTGGTGCCGACTTCCACAGGGCGATCTGCACCGGGTAGTTCCATGCACCGATGCCGGCGACCACGCCCAGCGGCTCGCGACGGGTATAGAAGAAGCTGGATTCGCGCAGGGGCACCTGGTTGCCTTCGATGGCGGTGGCCAGGCCGGCGTAGTACTCCAGCACGTCGGCGCCGGTGACGATGTCCACCGTGGTGGTCTCGCTGAGCGCCTTGCCGGTATCCAGTGTCTCCAGCCGGGCCAGTGCATCGTTTCGCCCGCGCAGGATGTCCACCGCGCGGCGCAGGATGCGCGAGCGCTCCATGGCGGTCATCGCCGCCCACACCTTCTGGCCTGCGGCCGCACTTTCCACCGCGCGCTCCACGTCGGCCTGGCTGGCGGCCTGCACCTCGGCGATCACGTCGCCGGTGGCCGGGTTGATGGTCTGGAACGTCCTGCCGCTGGTCGCATCGACCAGGCGACCGTGGATGTAGAGCTGCTGCAGGGGCAGGGTGGACATGGGAACTCCTGGGAAGGGGAAGGGGGGAAGGGAGGGGGCGTGGCGGACGCTCAGTGGCCGCCTTCGTGCAGCTGCGAATCGATGTAGGCGTAGGCGATGTGGCGCGCGGTGTCGGCATTGAACCGCCCGCCGACCAGGCTGCCGCGCAGCCACAGGCCATCGATCATCGCTGCCAGGCCACGTGCGGCCAGCCGTGCCTGCGCGTAGGGCAGCTCGCGTTTGAACTGATGGCACAGGTTGGAGAACAGGCGCTGATCATTGGCGCGCTGCAGGCGGGCCAGTTCGGGCTGGTGCATGCTCGCGGCCCAGAAGGTGAGCCATACCCGCATCGCCGTGCCGTTGGTCTGGCTGTCGTCGAAATTGCCGTCCACGATGGCCCGCAGCTGGGCGCGGGCATCGTCGCCGCAGCAGCTCCTGAAGCGGGCCACGGCCGCTTTCAGTTCGCGCAGGATCTGCCGCATCGCGGCGTTGAGCAGGCCGTCCTTGTCGCCGAAGTAGTGCGCCACGATGCCGGTGGACAGGCCGGCCCTGCGTGCGATGGTGGCGACCGTGGCATCGGCCAGACCGACCTCGTCGATGGTTTCGAAGGTGGCCCGGATCAGCTGTTCGCGACGGACCGGCTGCACGCCTTTCTTGGGCATGGGGAACTCCTGACAGGCAGCCGACGGCTGCGGAGGTGATCCTCACTATACTTTTTATTGATTGAACGTTCAATCAATAAACGCGTAGGATGCTCCCGCATTGCGACCCCGTGCCCGGCCACCCGATCCGGCCAGCCCGTCCGTTTCCCGGCTTCGATGAGACGATTCCCATGTCCGCACCCGCTTCTCCCCCTCCGTCGCCGCTGAAGCTGAACGGCTTCGTTTTCGCCAGCTCGGCGCTGTCCATCGGCGTGCTCGGCCTGCTGACGGTGCTCAAGCCGCAGGCCAGCGAGCACTGGTTGCAGTGGGCGCAGGCGCAGGTGTCGGCCGCGTTCGGCTGGTGGTACATGCTGCTGGTGGTCGTCAGCCTGGGTTTCGTGCTGTGGCTGGCGTTCTCGCGGCATGGCCGCATCCGCCTGGGCCACGACGAGGAATCGCCGGCGTTCGGTTATTTTCCATGGGTGTCGATGCTGTTCTCGGCCGGGATCGGCATCGCCCTGCTGTACTACGGCGCCTACGAACCCCTGGACCATTTCCTGTCGCCGCCGGACCAGCCCGGTGGCACCCGACAGGCCAGCCGCGACGCCATGGTGCTCACGTTCCTGCACTGGGGCGTGCATGGCTGGGCGCTGTACGCGCTGGTCGGGGTGGCGCTGGGCTACTTCGCCTACCGTCGCAACCTGCCGCTGGCGCTGCGCTCGGCGTTGTATCCCGTCTTCGGTGAACGCATCCACGGTCGCATCGGTGACATGGTGGATGGCTTCGGCATTCTCGCCACGATGATCGCGATGGTGACCAACCTGGGCATCGGCGCGCTGGTGGTGCGGTCCGGCCTGGTATCGCTGTTCGGCCTGGCCGATACGCCGCAGGTGCTGGTGGTCATCGTGCTGGCGATGATGGCGGTGGCGACCATCGGCGTGGTGGCAGGCGTGGAAAAGGGCATCGCCTGGCTGTCCGGCCTCAATGTGAGGCTGCTGTGCGCGCTGCTGCTTTTCGTGCTGCTCACCGGGCCGACCCTGCATCTGCTGGATGGCCTGGTGCAGAACACCGGCGATTATCTGGGTGAGTTCGTGCGCAGGAGTTTCGACATGTATCTCAACCAGCCGCACGGGCGCACGTGGCTGGGCAACTGGACGTTGTTCTACTGGGCCTGGTGGATTGCCTGGGCGCCGTTCGTGGGCCTGTTCGTGGCGCGGATATCGCGCGGACGCACCATCCGCGAAGTGATCCTGGGCGTGCTGCTGATCCCATTGGGTTTCACCCTGGCGTGGCTGTCGATCTTCGGCAACACCGCCATCGACCTGGTGCTCAACCACGGCCAGGCAGTGCTGGGCGAGGTGGCCCAGGCCGATGCGGCGATGGCACTGTTCAAGCTGATCGACTACCTGCCGTGGGCACGCTGGGTCGCGGGTGCGGCGGTGGCGATCGGCTTCGTGCTGTTCCTGACGCCGGTGGATTCCGGGGCGTTGATGATCGCCAATCTGTGCACGCGGCGGGTGGACGGTGGCGTGGAGGATGGCCACGACGCACCGGTGTGGCTGCGCGTGTTCTGGGCAGCGGTGGTCACGGTGGTCAGCGTCGGCCTGCTGCTGGCGGGCAACTTCGGCGCCATGCAGACCGCCGTGGTGCTGTGCGGCCTGCCGTTCTCGTTCACGCTGGCGTTCTACATGGTCGGCCTGCTGCGCGCACTGCGCACCGATCCCGACGCGCCGCGGCGGTGATGTCCGGACACAGCCGACCCTGAAGATCGGTTCCGGTAGTGCCGACCCATGGTCGGCAATCGCGCACAGCGCGGATGTGCATCCGATGGTGGCCTGATGCAGCCGACCACGGGTCGGCTCTACCGCCGCAGCGCGGCGTGAATGCGATGAGGGCCCGGTAGTGCCGACCCATGGTCGGCAATCGCGCGCAGCGCGGGTGGGCATCCGATGATGGCCTGATGCGGCCGACCATGGGTCGGCTCTACCGCCGCAGCGCGGCGTGAATGCGATGAG
>JAEZCF010000058.1 GCA_023430045.1 Pseudomonadota bacterium
GGGGGTACATAGGGTTGCCGGTCTGAGCCCCCTTGGTGTTCAAGGGGCGCCGAATGCGTGGGCAATTGCCAGGGCGCGTCAGCGGCCAGGCAATTGCGCGAATGCGCGCTGCATGCAGTCTTCGCGCGGGCATACCCGGCAGCCGGGTCCGATCGATACCGAATTTCCCGGACTCTGGATATCCAGGCCGCGCGTATACACCAGCCGCTCGGCATGCTGCAGATCGCAGCCCAGCGCCACCGCAAAGGTCTTGCGTGGCTGGCCGTGGCCAACCGGGCCGCTGCTGACCTGTCGCGCCAGCCAGAAATGTCGCCGGCCGTCGGGCATGCGCGCGGTCTGGGTCAGGATCCGTCCGGGCTGGTTGAAGGCTTCGTACACGATCCACAGCGGGCAGGAGCCGCCGACCTGCGAGAAGTGGAAATCGGTGGCCGAATGCCGCTTGGACACGTTGCCGGCACGGTCCACGCGTATGAAGAAGAATGGCAGGCCCGGTGCGCTGCGTCGTGCCAGTGTGCTCAGCCGATGGCAGACCGCTTCGAACCCCACGCCGAACTGATGTGCCAGCAGTTCGATGTCGTAGCCGCTGTATTCGGCCGCACGCAGGAAGCGCGCATACGGCATCACCAGCGCGCCGGCGAAGTAATTGGACAGGCCGATACGGGCCTGCGCCACGCGCGCCGCGTCGTGAAAGCCGGCCCGCGCGATCACCGCATCGATCTGCTCCCCGTGGCCGCGCAGTGCGAGTTCGGCCGCCATCTGGAACGCCTGCTGGCCGGGCTCCAGATAATCCGGCAGCCACAGCGTGCGACCCTCCGGGTCCAGCAGGCGCTTCTCGCGACCGGCCTGCAGGGCCGCTACTTCCACCATCACGCCATGGCGGTCGGCCAGCAGCTGGCGCAGGCGCGGCGCCACATGGCCAGGCGCCAGGCCCCATTCGGCGAACAGAGTCTCGGCCAGGTCGTCCAGCTCGGGAATATGGTTGTGCATGCGGTTGAAGAAGTCCCGCACCTGGTCGCCGGCGGGGAGGCTCTGGCCCGCTCCGGGCTCGCCCAGCTGGAATTCCAGCGCCGCGGCATGCTCGCGCAGCACCAGGTGGCGGCGATGCAGGTCCAGCAATGCCTGGCTGATCTGCGGCAGGTTGCCGGCCATCGCCCGCAGCTCGTTCGCGCTGATGTCGGTCAGGCCCAGGTCGCGCAGTGTCTGACCCAGCGCGTCCTGCAGCGCGGCAGGTCCTGCGGTGTCGAACAGCTCGCCGAGGTCGCCCAGCACCGCGCGCAGGCGTTGCTGGACCGCAGACGTAAGCGGCCGTTTGTTGCGCTCAATCTGGTTCAGGTAGCTGGCGGAAACGCGCAGCGCCTGGGCCAGCTGCGTCTGGGTGAAGCCATGCTGCTCACGCAGCCGGGCCAGACGGAGCCCCAGATGCCGCCTGGGCGACGAATCATTCACAAAATTAACAAAAATCGCTCGGGAGGTTGGCCAGATTAAGCGCGAGTGGCGAAGAAATCGAATTTCCGAGTGTGAATAATGCCAATCATCTTTCGCACACGCCGGGATTGTCATGACTGTTGCAGCGCCCCGTATCCGCCTGCTGATCGACGGCCAGTTCGTCGAGTCGGCCACCACCCACTGGCAGGACGTCGTCAATCCGGCCACCCAGGATGTGCTGGCGCAGGTGCCGTTCGCCACCACCAGTGAAGTGGATGCCGCCGTGGCGGCGGCGAAGGAAGCCTTCAGGACCTGGCGCAGGACCCCCATCGGCACGCGCGCGCGCATCTTCCTGAAGTATCAGCAGCTCATCCGCGAGAACATGAGCGAACTGGCGCACACGTTGAGCGCCGAACAGGGCAAGACCGTACCGGACGCCGAAGGCGATGTGTTCCGTGGTCTGGAAGTGGTCGAGCACGCAGCCGCCATCGGCAACCTGCAGCTGGGCGAACTGGCCAACAACGTGGCCAACGGCGTGGACACCTACACGCTGATGCAACCGCTGGGCGTGTGCGCCGGCATCACTCCGTTCAACTTCCCCGCGATGATTCCGCTGTGGATGTTCCCGATGGCCATCGCCACGGGCAACACCTTCATCCTCAAGCCGTCCGAACAGGACCCGATGGTCACCATGCGCCTGGTCGAACTGGCGCTGGAAGCCGGCATTCCGAAGGGCGTGCTGAATGTCGTGCATGGCGGCGAAGACGTGGTCAACGCGATCTGCGATCACCCGGACATCAAGGCCGTGTCGTTCGTGGGTTCCACCCGCGTCGGCACCCACGTGTACAACCGCGCCTCGCTGGCCGGCAAGCGCGTGCAGTGCATGATGGGCGCCAAGAACCATGCCGTGGTGCTGCCGGACGCCAACAAGGAACAGACCCTCAACGCGATGGTCGGTGCGGCGTTCGGTGCCGCGGGCCAGCGTTGCATGGCCGCTTCCACCCTGGTGCTGGTCGGCGAAGCGCGTGAGTGGGTGCCGGACCTGGTGGCCAAGGCGAAGACCCTGAAGATCAGCGCCGGCAGCGTTGCCGGTACCGATGTCGGCCCGGTCATTTCCTGCAGTGCCCGCGAACGCGTGGAAGGGCTGATCGCCTCCGGCGTGGAGCAGGGCGCCAGGCTGGAACTGGACGGCCGCAACCCGCAGGTGGACGGCTTCGAGAAGGGCAACTTCGTCGGCCCGACGATCTTCGCCGGCGTCACCACGGACATGCGCATCTACCAGGAGGAAATCTTCGGGCCGGTGCTGGTGATCCTGGAAGCGGACACGCTGGAAGCGGCCATCGAGCTGGTCAACAGCAACCCGAACGGCAACGGCACCGCGGTGTTCACCCAGTCCGGTGCGGCGGCGCGCCGTTTCCAGGAAGACATCGATGTCGGCCAGGTCGGCATCAACGTGCCGATTCCGGTGCCGGTGCCGCTGTTCTCGTTCACCGGCTCGCGCGCGTCCAAGCTGGGCGACCTGGGTCCGTATGGCAAGCAGGTGGTGATGTTCTACACCCAGACCAAGACGGTCACCGCACGCTGGTTCGACGATGAGACGCTCAGCCACGGCGTCAACACCACGATCAGCCTGAAGTAAGCATCACAACGGAGCTTTACGTTTATGAGCCACTCGATGACGACGGAACTCGACGAAGCGCAGCAGGCCTACAGAGAGGCAGCGCGTGACTTCGCCCAGGCCGAACTGGCGCCGCACGCCGCGCGATGGGATGCGGAGGGCATCTTTCCGCGCGAAGCGATCGCCAAGGCAGGGGAACTCGGGTTCTGTGGCCTGTACATGGACCCCGAGGTCGGCGGCAGCGGCTTGAGCCGTCTGGACGCCGCCGTCGTCATCGAGGAGCTCGCCAACGTGGATCCTTCCACTGCGGCCTACATCAGCATCCACAACATGGCGTCGTGGATGGTATCCAAGTGGGGCCAGGACAGCCTGCGCGCGCAGTGGGGCGCGGACCTGTCGGCCGGTGTGAAGCTTGCTTCGTACTGCCTGACCGAACCGGGTGCCGGTTCGGATGCCGCATCCTTGAAGACCACGGCCGTGCGCGACGGCGATCATTACGTGCTCAACGGTTCCAAGGCCTTCATCTCCGGCGCGGGAGCCACCGAGCTGCTGGTGGTGATGGCGCGTACCGGTGGCCCCGGTGCGAAGGGTGTCAGCGCGATCGCCGTGCCGTCCGATCTGCCGGGCATCAGCTTTGGCCGCAAGGAAGAGAAGATGGGCTGGAACAGCCAGCCGACCCGTGGCATCACCTTCGAGAACGTGCGTGTACCGGTCAGCCACCTGCTGGGAGAGGAAGGGGGCGGCTTCAAGCTGGCGATGAAGGGCCTGGACGGCGGGCGCATCAACATCGCTGCCTGCTCGCTGGGCGCGGCGCAGGGGGCGCTGGATGCGGCGCGCCGCTACATGGGTGAACGTCGCCAGTTCGGCAAGGCGCTGGCCGAATTCCAGGCGCTGCAGTTCAAGCTGGCCGACATGGCCATCGAACTGGTAGCCGCGCGGCAGATGGTGCATACCGCCGCGCGCAAGCTGGACGCCGGCACTGCCGATGCCAACGTGTGGTGCGCGATGGCCAAGCGCTTCGCCACCGATGCCGGTTTCAACGTCTGCAACGAAGCGCTGCAGCTGCATGGCGGCTACGGCTACATCCGCGAATATCCCATCGAACGGCTGTTGCGTGACTGCCGCGTGCACCAGATCCTGGAAGGCACCAACGAGATCATGCGGGTCATCGTGGCCCGTCACCTGCTCAACACCGAAGAGGAACTGCGATGAACGACTGGCGCACCACTGAACATGTTGGACTGAAGGTCCAGGCCGATGGCCACACCGCCATCGTCACCCTGCACAACCCGCCCGCACACACCTGGACCGTACACAGCCTGTCGGCGCTGCGCGACCTGGTGGGCGCGCTCAATGCTGACCGCGGGATCTATGCCCTGGTGATCACTGGCGACGGCGAGAAGTTCTTCTCCGCCGGTGCCGATCTCAACCAGTTCGCGTCCGGCGACAAGGCGGCCGCGCGCGAAGCGGCACGTCGCTTCGGCGAAGCCTTCGAAGCCCTGTCCGGATTCCGTGGTGTTTCCATCGCGGCGATCAACGGCTACGCGATGGGCGGTGGCCTGGAATGCGCGCTGGCCTGCGACCTGCGCATCATCGAGGAGCACGCGCAGGTCGCC
>JAEZCF010000063.1 GCA_023430045.1 Pseudomonadota bacterium
CGTACACGCCGCTGCCGTGGGCGCCCGACGGCCTCTCCGGGTTCTCCCAGCCTCGCCGCTGATGCGGTAACGCGGCGCAGCGCGCGTAGTGCCGGGCTCTGCCCGGCAGCCTCTCCGGGTTCTCCCAGCCTCCCCGCGTCCCGCCAGCCGGCCAGCGCGGGAACCTACGCCAGCCTGTACCGCTTCAACACCTTTCCGAGCGAACGTGCATCGCGCACGGTTTCCGCATGCAGGCCCGCCTGGCGTGCGCCGCGTACGTTGACGAAAAGGTCATCGACGAACAGCGTGTGCGCCGGCTCCACCTGCAGGCGCCGCAGCGCCCGCAGGAACACCGCAGGCTCCGGCTTGCGCCCACCCAGCATGCCGCTGCACAGCACACGGCCCTGCAGCCGTGGATGCAGCAGGGGCAGCGCAACCGGCAGCACGCGTGCCATCAATGAGCCGTTGTTGGTCAGCACCGCAAGCGGAAGTGCAGGTGGCAGCGCGAGCAGGCGCTGGACGATATCCACGCGCGGCCGCGAGGCGGCCAGTCGTGCCGCGATCCATAGCGCTTCGTCCACGTGCCTGTCCGCCTGCAGCCCGGCGTCGAGCTGGCGCAGGTAGGCCTCGGTTGCCACCGCACCCCGGTCGTAGGCGGATTCCAGGCCGCTTTCGAACAGCACGTGCCGTACCCGCTCGTCCGGTACGTGCAGGGCTTCAGCGAGATGACGCACGCGGCGTGTGCGCTGGTAGTCCAGCAGCACGCCGTCCACGTCCAGCAGCAGGAGATCGATGCGCAGGGTCACGGCTGCAGCATGCCGCATTGCCATGCGATGGTGCGACAGCGGGTCGCAGCCCGGCCGGTGCGTGGGTTCCTACACTATGCGCATACGCAACGAGGAGTGGATGATGGAAAGCAGGTGGGCATGGGGCATTGGGCTGCTGGCGGTACTGGTGGCGCCGTCGGCGATGGCGCGGGTGTGTACGGTGAGCATCGACAGTACCGATCAGATGACCTTCAGCAGCAAGGAGATCAGGGTGGCCGGCGATTGCAGCGAGGTGAACCTGACCCTGCGCCATACCGGCTCGTTGCCAGCCACTGCGATGGGCCACAATTGGGTGCTGACGCGCACGGCGGACTACCAGCCGGTGGCGCTGGCGGGCATGCGTGGCACCTTGGCCGGCAGCTACCTGCCCAGCAACGACGCACGCGTTCTGGCGCACACGAAGGTGATCGGGGGCGGGCAGAGCACCAGCGTGCGCTTCTCCACCAGGAGTCTGCGCAAGGGCGATGACTACACGTTCTTCTGCTCGTTCCCCGGCCACTTCGCGATGATGAAAGGCAAGCTCATCTTCGGCTGACAGAAAAAGGGGGACGGCGGTGGTTAATTTAAATTAACCACCTCCGTCCCCCTTTTTATTATTTCGGGTCAGGCGCGGAAGGCGATGCGGGCGGCGGCGAGCGTGGCGTCGATCACCGCGTCGTCGTGGGCGCTGGACAGGAAGCCGGCCTCGTAGGCGGACGGCGCCAGGAACACACCCTGTTCCAGCATGGCGTGGAAGAAACGGTTGAACGCGGGAATGTCGCATGCCGTGGCCTGCGCATAGGTTTCCACCTTCTGGTCGGTGAAGAACAGACCGAACATCGCGCCTGCCTGGGTGGTGGTCACGGCGACACCGGCATCGGCGGCCGCCTCTTCCAGGCCTGCGCACAGGCGCGCGGCGCGTGCGGAAAGATCGGCATGGAAGCCCGGCTGCGATACCAGTTCCAGCATCGCCAGGCCGGCGGCCATCGCCACCGGATTGCCGCTCAGCGTGCCCGCCTGGTAGATCGGGCCGGCCGGGGAAATCTGCTGCATCAGCTCACGCCTGCCACCGTAGGCGCCCACCGGCATGCCGCCGCCGATGATCTTGCCGAAGGTGGTGAGGTCCGGGGTTACCCCGTAATGTGCCTGCGCACCGCCCAGCGCCACGCGGAAACCGGTCATCACTTCATCGAAGATCAGCACGGTGCCGGAACGCGTGCACAGTTCGCGCAGGTGCTGCAGGTAACCTTCACGCGGCGGGATGCAGTTGGCGTTGCCCACCACCGGTTCGATGATAAGCCCGGCGATGTGCTCACCCTGCGCTTCGAACAGCGCGGTGGCCGCTTCGAAATCGTTGTACGGCAGGGTCAGGGTGAGTTCGCTCAGGCCCGCGGGAACGCCCGGCGAGGTAGGCACGCCGAGGGTCAGCATGCCGCTGCCGGCTTTCACCAGGAACGAATCGCCATGTCCGTGGTAGCAGCCTTCGAACTTGACGATGCGGGTGCGGCCGGTGGCACCGCGCGCGAGCCGGATCGCCGACAGCGTGGCTTCGGTGCCGGAGTTGACCATGCGCACCATCTCGCACGAGGGCACCAGGCGGGTGAGCGTTTCGGCCATGATGACCTCGGCGGCGCACGGCGCACCGAAGGACAGACCGTTGTCGGCGGCCTTCTTCACCGCCTGACGTACGGCCGGATGATTGTGGCCGACGATCATCGGTCCCCATGAGCCGACGTAGTCGATGTAACGGTTGCCGTCGACGTCGTACAGGTACGCACCATCAGCGCGTTCAACGAAGAAGGGCTCGCCGCCCACCGACTTGAACGCGCGCACCGGCGAATTGACGCCGCCCGGCAACAGGGCCTGGGCGCGGGTGAAAAGGGCGTGGGACTGGTCGTGGTTCATGCGGAGATGTCCTGGAAGCAGGCGAGGTAGGCGCGCAGGGTGGCGACCGGATCGGGAGCCTCGAATACGCTGCTGATGACGGCGACGAGATCGGCGCCGGCGGCGATGACAGGGCCCACATTGTCCGGGGTCAGCCCACCGATCGCTACCCGCGGCACGCCCAGTGCGGCGCTTTGTCGCAGCAGGTCCGGATGCGCGCGGCGGGTGGTGGCCTTGCTGCGGCTGGGGAAGAAGGCACCAAACGCCACGTAGCTGGCGCCGGCGGCGACCGCCCGTTCGGCCAGCGATATTTCGTCGTAGCACGATGCACCGATGATGGCTTCTGGCCCGAGCAGGGTGCGCGCCATGGCGATGCCGCTGTCGTCTTCGCCCAGATGCACGCCTGCCGCGCCGACGGCGTGGGCCAGCGTGGCATCGTCGTTGATGATCAACGGCACGCCATGCGTATCGCACAGTGCGCGCAACGCCAGGGCCTGCTCACGACGAAGGGTGGCGCTGGCGGCCTTGTTGCGGTACTGCAGCCAGCAGATGCTGGCCGACAGCAGCGGTTGCACGCGCGCCAGCAGCCGCCTGGTGTCGCTTTCGTCCGGGGTGATCAGATAGATGCCGCGAGGTGCACGAAGGGTCGGGGTCATGCTTGGCTACCGGTTGCGCGGCCGCGATGGGACAATGGCCGCAGGGAATCACAGGGCAGGCATTATCCGATGAGCGACACGGACACCACCACCTTCCGCACCTGGATGTGCGTGGTCTGTGGATTCCTCTACCACGAGGCCGATGGGCTGCCCGAGGAAGGCATCGCGCCGGGAACGCGCTGGGACGACATCCCGGAGACGTGGTTCTGCCCGGATTGCGGTGTCGGCAAGGATGATTTCGAGATGGTCGAAGTGGGCTGAACCCTTCGGCCTGAGGGCATTGTCCGGGACCTTGATGCACTTTTTCCGCACGGCATGGACTGGCTGTGCCGGTTGATTCAATGCAGCCGCACCCGCGGTCCGCCCAGCCCGACCAGCGTGTCACGCAGCAGCTGCGCATCATCGGCGCCGGGATTGCGCTGCACGTAACGGCCCAGGTCCTGGCGCGCGCCGGGCAGGTAATCCAGTTTCAGGTAGGCGACGCCACGGTCGCGCATCGCATCATCGTCATGCGGGGCCAGCTTCAGCAGACGGTCGGCACTGCGCGCGGCACGATCCCACTGGCGGTTTTCCGCGTAGACGCCGTACAGATTGCGCAGCATGCGCATCAGGATCGCGCGGCTCGGCGCCGGGTCGAGGATCTGCGCCAATACCTGGTCGTCCGGCACATGCCCACCCAGGTGGGGGGCCGCGCGTTCGCGCAGTTCCTCCACGCCGAGCGGACGTCCGCCGTTGAAGGGATCCATCACCAGCACGCCTTCATCCATCGGCAGGCGGACCAGGAAATGCCCGGGGAAGGACACGCCATCGAGCGGGATGCCAAGCCGGCGCGCGACTTCCATCTGCACCAGCGCCAGCGAGATCGGGTTGCCGAGACGCCGTTCCAGCACCTCGTTGAGATAGCTGTTGCGGGGATCGTAATACTCGTCGTGGTCGCCGCTGTAGCCGAGCTCGTCGAACAGGTGGCGGTTGATGGCCGCCATTTTCAATGGCGCCATCGGGATGGTGTCCACTTCCGCGCGAAGGTGCTCCACGTGCGCCTGCACCGTGGCATCGCAGCGCGCTGCATCGAGCCCGGGATATTCGTCGCGCGCGATGAGCAGCGCCGTCGGCAGCAACGGCAGCGACGCGTCGTCCAGCTCCGCCAGGGAGTCCCAACCAGGTAGTGTCATGGCGTCCTGCATGGCTACAGACTGGCGGCAAAACAACGAGGTTTCAAGCCTCCGCGCCGCCGCCTGCCCACCCGGGGCAGGGGCGCGCGCCACCCGTCATTCGGTGGGAATGCCCGGACCGAACCTGAGTTCGGTGCCATCCTTCAGGTGGATCTTCTCGGCCTGGCCGGCATTGAGTTCCAGCACGTAACGCGCCGGTCCGCTGCTCGGGTACGGAGGACACATGTTGCCGGCCGAGCACGGCGGCACGTCACGCTGCTGGCTCACCAGGCGGCGGGCACTGTCGAAGTACAGGATATCCAGCCCGATCTTCGTGTTCTTCATCCAGTACGCCTGCTGTTCTTCACGGTCATGGATGAACAGCATGCCGTGATCGTCGGGCATGGAATCGCGGAACATCAGGCCGCGCGCGCGGGTTTCATCGGTCTGCGCCAACTCCACCTGGTAGCGGGTACCGTCCAGCTCCACCCAGTGACGGGAGGCACTGGTGGCGCAGCCGGCCAGCGCCAGCAGCGGCAGCAGGATCAGGGAGCGTATCGACATGGGGTTTGCCCTCCTCAGGCATGCAGGCGGCGACGCCGGCGATGATGGAATTTCAGAGCACCACCGGCGGCTCGCCGCCGACAATGACCACGTCGGCGCGACGGCGTGCGAACAGGCCGACGCAGACGACGCCAGGCAGCTGGTTGAGGGTCTGCTCCAGCGCCACCGGGTCGGTGATCTGCAGGTGGTGGATGTCGAGGATCTGGTTGCCGTTGTCGGTCACCACGCCTTCGCGCCAGCTCGGCTGGCCGCCGGTGATGTCGCGGATCTGCCGCGCGACCAGGCTGCGCGCCATCGGGATGACTTCCACCGGCAGCGGGAACCGGCCCAGCACCGGTACCTGCTTGCTGGGGTCGACGATGCAGATGAAACGTTCGCTGGCTTCGGCGATGATCTTTTCGCGCGTCAACGCCGCACCGCCGCCCTTGATCAGGCACTTGCCCGGATCGCACTCGTCTGCACCGTCCACGTACAGCGACAGGTTGCCGGTGTGGTTCAGTTCCATCACCTCGATGCCGTGCTGCTTCAGCCGTGCGGTGCTCTGTTCCGAGCTGGATACAGCGCCCTTGATGCGATGCTGGACACGCGCGAGCGCATCGATGAAATAGGCGACGGTGGAGCCGGTGCCGACGCCGACGATCATGCCGTCCTCGACGTATTCGATGGCTTTTTCGGCGGCCAGGCGTTTGGCTTCGGACATGCAGGCAGTCTCGCAGATGGAATCAGGGGGTCTTTTCCAGCGACAGCAGCAGTTTCCACTGCGAGGCGGTCACCGGGAATACGGAAAGGCGGTTGCCGCGCGCGACCAGGGGAAAGCCTTCGCCCAGCGCATCGGCGTGCAGCTTGATCTCGTCCAGCGGGATGATCTGTCGCAGCCTGCGTTCGAAGGCCACGTCCACCAGCATCCAGCGCGGTTCTTCGCGGGTACTCTTCGGGTCGTGGTAATCCGATCCCGGATCGAACTGGGTTTCATCCGGGTACGCAGCACTGGCCACCGTGGCGAGGCCGACGATGCCGGGCACCTTGGTGTTGGAGTGGTAGAAGAGGATGCCGTCGCCGACCTGCATGCCATCGCGCATGAAATTGCGCGCCTGGTAATTGCGCACGCCATTCCAGGGCTCGGTGCCGACGCGGGCCAGATCGTCGATGGAAAAGGCGTCCGGTTCGGACTTCATCAGCCAGTAGCGCTTGCGGGCGGTCATGCGGTCACACGGGAAGGAAAGATGGTGCTCGCGTCGGTGCAGATCGCATCCACCGATACATCCCAGGAGGCGATCGGCACGGCGGGAACCTGCTGCACGGCAAATGCCGCGCCGACCAGCCACGGCGGAGCCGGATGGTCGTGCCGGAACGCGAAGCTGCGATCATACCAGCCACCTCCCATTCCAAGGCGGCCGCCCCTGTCATCGAAGCCGACCAGGGGCGTGACCACCAGGGCCATCTGCTCGGCCGCCAGGCTGTCGGAAGCATCCAGGTCGGGCTCGGGAATGCCGAAGCGGTTCTGCCGCAGGGGTTGCCCCGGGCGCCACGGTGCAAAGCGCAGCACCTGCTCGTGCAGCACCGGCAGGCAGTAGACCACGTCCTGCGGCAAGGTCAGCTGCCAGCGGTGCAGGGCGATTTCGCCATCCATCGCCCAGTAGCCGGCAACATGGCCACTGCGAGGTGCGAAGGGAAGCGAAAGCAGGCGGGTCGCAAGCTGGTCGGCAGCCTCGATACGGGCGGCGGCCGGCAGCTCGCGCCGGCGTTGCCGCAACTGGATGCGCAACGGCTGGCGCGGATCGGTCATCGTCGGGCTCGGCTTGGGGAAACCGGCCCATTGTGCCGCGCCGCCGGCTGTAAAAGACAAGGGCGGCATCCGAAGACGCCGCCCTTGTGGAATATTGCATTCTCCGCGATGTCGATGCATGCGAAACGACCTTGAACCCGGGGGCTCAAGTGGGAACGCTGGGGAACCATCGGGCTTCCCGCTGCAAGGCGGACATGCACTCCCGGCGCCGTCGCGCTCCCGGTGTCGTTCTTAAGGGACAAGGCGAATGTTTGCACATGCCGTCGAGTACCGCAGAGAACGCACACGCAGTATAGCCGCGCCAGCACGGATACGCAGGCCGTTCGTCGGCAACGTTCATGAAAAAAAAAGGGGGGACGGAGGTGGTTAATTGCAATAAACCACCTCCGTCCCCTTTTTTCCGGGGTCAGCCGTCGATGGCGCGGTCGAGGCGGCGGTTCAGATCGGCCAGGGTCTGCTGCAGGGCGACGGCCTGGCGGGCATTCTCATCGCGCAGCTGTTGCAGTTCGTGGGCCAGGTTCAGTGCGGCCAGCACCGCCACCCGGTCCACCGCCGCCATGCGGTTGCTGCCGCGGATCTCGCGCATCTTCGCATCCAGCAGCCGCGAGGCCGCCATCAGGCTGTCGCGCTCGTCCGCGCCGACACCCACGGTGTAATCGCGGTCCAGGATGCGGACATTGACCGGTTCGGCACTCATGTGTGCTGCTCCAGGGACTTCAGGCGGGTGATCATCGCTTCGACCCGCGACCGTGCCTGTTCGTTCTTGGTCAGCAGCGTCGAACGTTCGGCCACCAGCTGTTCCTGCTGGTGCCGCAGGCTGCGGTTCTCGTCCGCCAGCCGCTGGTTGCGCTCAAGCAGCGCCTCCACCCGGGCGGCGAAGGCCTGCAACTGGTCGAGGGGACGGGTGGGATCCATGGCGGCAAGAGTCTCAGGGCCGGTGATGACGGTCAAGCGACACAGGAGTGGGCTGCGATGGCCCGCCCTACGTTCTAAACTAGCCCATCGGCGACACGCGCGGCATGCGCGGGGCGCCTCCTTCACACAAGAGCCTGACGATGACCGAACTTCCCTCCGTCGACGACGTTTCCCGCGCCAGCCAGGAACTGGACCTGGGCGCCACGCCGGCTGAACTGCATGGTGGCCTGTGCGGTTGGTTGGCCGCGGGCGGTGCCCCCGGCAACGATTGGCCGGCGCGCGTCCTGGCCGATGATGCGCTGAGGCCGGTGGCTGATGGCAGCGTGCTGGCGCAGCTGCTGCAGGTCACCCTTCAGCAACTGGAGGACCGCGACTTCGGCTTCGAACTGCTGCTCACCGACAGTGGCGATACCGCCGTGCAGGTGGATGCGCTGTTCAACTGGGCGCGTGCGTTCCTGGGCGGCTTCGGCCTCGGCTCCGGGCAACGCCGGCCAGCCCTGTCCGAAGAAGGCGAAGAAGCGCTGAACGACCTGGCCAAGCTCGCCCAGGCCTCCAGCGAGGACTTCGACAGCGATGGTGAAGAGGACGACGAAGCGCTGGCCGAGATCGAGGAGTTCATCCGCGTGGCGGTCCTGCTGCTGCACGGTGACTGCGTGATGGCCGCGCGTCACCGGCAGCGCCTGAACTGATGGCGGGCGGGCGGATGGACCTGCGCCAGTGCACGGGCATCAGCGCGGCCGAGTACAGGCGCCGCCGCCGCCAGTTGATGGAAATGGCCGGCGACGACGCCATCCTGGTGCTGCCGGCGGCATCGGAAAAGGTGCGCAGCCTGGATACCCACTATCCGTATCGCCAGGATTCGGATTTCTGGTACCTGGGCGGGTTTCCGGAGCCGGAAGCGGTGCTGGTGCTGATTCCGGGCCGCCGACACGGCGAGACGATCCTGTTCTGCCGCGAGCGCGATCCGGAGCGTGAAGGGTGGGATGGCAGCCGTGCCGGCACCGAAGGGGCGGTACAGGGATACGGCATGGACGATGCCTACCCGATCGACGACTTGGACGACATTCTTCCCGGCCTGCTGGAGGGACGTTCGCGGGTGTACTACCACTTCGGACGCGATGCGGAATTCGATCTCAAGCTGATCGGGTGGGTGAACCGTGTGCGTTCGCAGGTGCGGCATGGCGCGCAGCCGCCGCACGAATTCCTGGAGCTGGGCCATCTGCTGCATGAGCAGCGGCTGTTCAAGTCCGCCGCGGAAATCGCCTTGATGGAACAGGCGGCGCGGATCAGCGTGCAGGCGCACCGTGCAGCCATGCAGGCCGCGCATGCGGGCATCCATGAGTACGAACTGCAGGCGGAGCTGGAGCGGGTGTTCCGCGCGAATGACGCCTGTCCTGCCTATTCCAGCATTGTTGGTGCGGGACGCAACGGTTGCATCCTGCATTACCGCGACAACGCCGCACGCGTGCGCGAGGGGGAACTGGTGCTGATCGATGCGGGTGCCGAATATCGTGGATACGCCAGCGATATCACGCGCACGTTCCCGGTGAGCGGACGTTTCAGCGCCGAGCAGCGCGCGCTGCATGATCTGGTGGGCGCGGCACAGGCGGCTGCGCTTGAGCAGGCCCGTCCTGGAACGCCCTATGAAGCGGGCCATCTGGCCGCAGTGCAGACGTTGACCGAAGGACTGCTGCGTCTGGGGCTGCTCAAGGGATCGCTGGAGCAGAACATCACGGGTGAACAGTACAAACGTTTCTACCGGCACAAGACCGGGCACTGGATCGGCCTGGATGTGCATGACGTCGGCGATTATCGCCTGGCCGGCGATTCGCGTCTGCTGGAGCCGGGGATGGTATTCACCATCGAGCCGGGGGTGTATGTCGATGCCGGCGACACGACGGTGGAGGCGCGCTGGCGAGGCATCGGCATCCGTACCGAGGATGACGTGCTGATCACCGATGATGGTCATCGGGTGCTGACCGAAGGCCTGGCGCGCAGTGCCGACGAGATCGAAGCGTTCATGGCAGGGGAGTGAGGA
>JAEZCF010000112.1 GCA_023430045.1 Pseudomonadota bacterium
GGGGGGTGGCCGCCCCTCCCCGGCCCTTCCTCCCATTTCCATTCACCCGGAGCATCCACCGCGAGGGGGCTCAGCCCGTTCGCGGGCCTACCACTTGAACAGCACCAGGCTCAGGGCCAGTGTGACCATGCCCGCCACCAGCCCATATACCGTCTCGTGGCCCTTGGCGTAACGCTTGGCCGCCGGCAGCAGTTCGTCCAGCGCCAGGAACACCATCACGCCGGCGATCAGCCCGAATACCCAGCCGAACGTGGCGTGGTTCAGCGATCCGGACAGCAGGAAATAGCCGATCATCGCGCCGATCGGCTCGGCCAGGCCGGACAGCAGGCTGGCGGCGAACGCATAGAACTTGTTCTGGGTGGCGAAGTACACCGGAATCGCGATCGCGATGCCTTCGGGGATGTTGTGGATGGCGATGGCGAATGCCAGCGGCATGCCCACCGACGGGCTTTCCAGCGTGGCGAAGAAGGTGGCCAGGCCTTCCGGAAAGTTGTGCGCGGTGATCGCCACCGAGGTCAGCAGGCCTACACGCTTGATGTAGGCCTTGTTGTCGGCGCGGAATGCCGGGTCCTTCGCGTCCAGGCTTTCGTGCGGATTGGGGATCAGGTGGTCGATGGCTACGATGACCAGGATGCCCAGCAGGAACGCGAATGTGCCGTAGGTGAAACCGAGGCGCGGGTCGTACGCCTGGGTGAAAGAGTCGATCGACTTGTTGAGGATCTCCGACAGCGACACATACACCATCGCACCGCCGGCGAAGGCCAGGCCGAATGCCAGCAGGCGGGGATTGGGGCGTTTCGAGAACAGCACCAGCAGGCTGCCGAGTGCCGTGGCCAGGCCGGCCGCAAGGGTGACCGCCAGAGCGATCCAGATGTTTTCCTGGGAAATCTGCAGCATGTGCCGGCGCGGTCCTTCAGGTGACGGGCGCCCCGCAAATACGGGACACCGGAGAGTAGGGAAGGAGGCGGGCGCTGGCTGGCCTCATCGGGCGGGAGGGCTTGGATCGTCCGCCGTCATACAGGAGTGTTCAAGGGGATGCGGTGCTCAGCCGCCGCGGCGCAGGCGTTCTTCCACCGCGAAGCATTCATCCGGACGCGGCTGCGGCGGGTTGAAACTCACCGGCACCTGGATCGTTGCCGGCACCGCTTCGCCATTGCGGGTGGCGGCCTTGAACTGCCAGCCCAGCACGGCACTGCGGGCCTGCTCATCCAGCTGCGGATTGCCGCTGCTGGAGACCTGGCTCACGTCGCTGGGCCTGCCATCCACGCCGACCACGACCTTCAAGGTGGAGGTGCCGCCCACACCGGTGCAGGCCAGTTCGATGGGGTACTGCGGCGGCGGGGTCTTCACTGCCGCCACCTCGGTCGGGGCGCGGGCCGGCGTGGCAGGCGCGTCGGCCTGGCCGGCATTGCCACAGGCCGACAGCAGGACGGCCGAAGCCGCGGGCAGGAACAGCAGGCGCAGGGTCATGTCGATCACTCCGTCAGGGCCGACGCCTTGGCGGCGCAGATGAAATCATTCTCGCTCAGCCCACCGACATCGTGGGTGGAAAAGCGCGCCACGACGCGGTCGTAATGCACGCCGAGGTCGGGATGGTGGTCCTCGCGATGGGCGATGAAGGCCAGCGCGTTCACGAACGCGAGGGTGTGATGGTAGTCCTTGAAGCGGAAGGTGCGCTGCAGCGCCTGGCCGTTTTCCACCAGTTCCCAACCCGGTACGTCCGGAAGCAGTTCAGCCACGCGGGCCTGGCCAAGCGCGTGTTCCTTGCCGCGACGGGGGATGCAATGGGCCTGAGCCAGCGGCACCAGATCGTTCATGGGGTTCTCAACTCCAGAGGCATTGACTGAACAGTGCGCGGTCGGGTGTATAAAGCGAATGATCGCGCCACGGGGACTTCGCTAGAATAGCCGCATGATCCAGATTTCCGACACTGCCCAGACCCACTTCCGCCGCCTGATCGAACGCGAGGGCGTGCCCGGCATGGGCGTTCGCCTGAGCGCGGTCGATCCAGGCACGCCACGTGCCGATGCGCGCCTGGAATTCGCCGACCCGACCGACCTGCTGGGCGACGAGTGGGCGGTGGACTGCGAAGGCTTCACGCTGTACGTGGACGCCACCAGCGTGGCCTGGCTGGACGGGGCGGAGATCGACATCGTGGACGGTGCGGCCGGCGGCCAGCAGCTGACCATCAAGGCGCCGCGCATCAAGGGCGAGGCGCCCGGTGATGGCGCATCGCTGGTCGAGCGCGTGCACTGGGTGGTGGAGAACGAGGTGAACCCGCAACTGGCCTCGCATGGTGGCCGGGTCGCGGTGCAGGAAGTATCCGCCGATGGCGTGGTGCTGCTGCGTTTCGGCGGCGGCTGCCAAGGCTGTGGCATGGCCGATGTCACCCTGAAGCAGGGCATCGAGAAGACCCTGATGGGGCGTGTCCCGGGCGTTACCGCGGTGCGTGACGCCACCGACCACGACAGTGGCCAGGCACCGTACATGCCGCGCGGCAACGCTGCCTGACGCCCGCTGCGTGCCGTCGATCCGCGCTGCACGATTGATCGACCACCTGCTGGCACGCCAGCAGGACCCACCCATCCTGGAAAAGAAGACCGGCCTGCCGTACGGGTGGGCGATATGGCTGCGTTCGCTGTCGCCATTGCCACGTCCGCTGCACGCACGTGAAGTGATCGAGGTGCTGCTGCCGCGTCCGCTGCCGGGGCCGCCGGGGCGTTCGCCGCAGCTGGGCACCTGGCAGGCGATGCGCCGCCTGGCCTGGCAGCAATGGGGGCCGGCACCACGTGACCAGCGCTGGATGCGCTGGTCCTCCGCGGCCGCCAGCCTGCTGCTGCATCTGTTGTTTGCTTTCCTGCTGCTGTGGGTGGCGCTCGTGCGCACGCCGGATCCGGACAGCGAAGGGGCCGACGGCGAGCGGATCCAGATTGAATTCATCGGTCAGGGGGCGCAGGAAGGCGGTGGCGATCAGCCCGGCGGCGCGACCACAGCGGTTTCCCAGGACAACGCCGGTGCATCGGCGGTGGCATCCGAGGACCCAGCCGCCGCGTCGCCCGATGCCCAGCCGGCGCAGGCTGCTTCGGCTGCCGCGACTGCCGCGCCACCCGCATCCACTGCAGCCGCCGAACCCTCGCCACCGACCGAGCCCGCAGCGTACCTGCCACCGCCGCCGGCGCCGCCGCTGCAGGCTACCGAAGTGGCCGAGCCGACCCGCGATTTCGTGGTGCCGCCGATCAGCGTTCCGCGCACGGAAGTGAGCGTGCTGCCGCGCGAAACAACGCCCACGGTGCGCGAGCGGGAAATAAGCACCGTGCAGGCACCGGTCGTGCGTTCGTCGGCAACGGCGACGCAGGTGCAGATACGCAGCACGCCGACCGCGCCCATGGACGTGCGCGAACGCGAAATCACCATTCCGGAGCAGGTCGCCGTGACCGCGCCGGCGCCGGTGGCAGTCGTGCAGCGGCCGATGGACGTGCGCGCGCCACGCGAACCGACGGTCCGCGAGCGGGAGGTGGCCACGGTCACCGCACCTGCCATGACGGCGCCGCAGATACGCAGCCGCGAACCTGCCCTTCGTCTGCCGGATACGTCCGCCCCCAGCGTGCGCGAGCGTCGCGTTGCCGATGCGCCGGCAACCTCTGCATCCGCTGACACCTCGGCGTCGTCCTCATCGACGACCGCCGCCGGCGCATCGCCGGTCGCCGGCGACCGTGCTTCGCCGACACCTGCTCAGGCAGGTGCGCGTCCCGCGCCGACACCGGGCAACTGGGCCACGCCAGCGCGTGGCGATGACTGGGGCGCGTCCAGCCGCACTACCGAGGGTGCGGCGCAGGGAACGGCCGCGAGCCAGGACGCCGGACGCGGCAACGGCATGTTCAATGCCGATGGCAGCGTACGTGTGCCGGGGCAGGACGGGGCAGGAAAGAGCGAACGCGGTGCCCCCGGCGGCGACAACGACGGCTGGACCCGCGATCGCATCGCACAGTCCGGTACCTGGCTGAAACGGCCCCCCTACGATTACAGGCCCACGTCGTTCGACAAGTACTGGGTGCCGCACGAATCATTGCTGGCCGAATGGGTCCGTCGTGGCGTGCAGTCCATCGAAATCCCGCTGCCGGGCACCACCACGAAGATTTCCTGCGTGATTTCGGTGCTGCAGTTCGGTGGCGGTTGCGGACTGAACGATCCGAACATGCAGGATCAGCCGGCCGTCGCGCGCCCGCCGCCGGATATCCCGTTCAAGAAGGAACTGCAGGAAGACAACGGCAGCCGCTGAGCCGACCCGGTAGAGCCGACCCGTGGTCGGCTGGAGCGCTAACTTTCCTGCGCGCTTTCCTGCGCGGAAAGCGACAGGAACACCCACAGCGGTACGTCCTGGTCCACCCAGAACTGCGTGGTGTCATCGAGGATGCCGAGCAGGGTGTCGAAATCCTCGGTCGCCTCCGCGCGCAGGGTATCGACCTGGTCCAGGAACAGCGCATGCCCGTTCGGCGCGGGCAACCATTGCAGGTCGCGCAGGTTGTCCGCCAGCGCATCCCAGTTGCCGCCGAAGCCAGGCGGGAAATCCAGCTGTGCGGACATCCGCGCGAGCAGCGTGCGCTTGTCGGCCACGCCATCCAGATCGATCCGGTTGACGCGCAGTCCGGCATCGCGCATGGCCGCCGCCAGCGGCGCTTCGTCACCGTCGCTGATCGCATACACGCCGGCGTTGTTGATGTCATGCAGGCCGAGGCCGAACACATCGTGGGTCATCGGGCATCTCCAGAACGGGGCACGGTGAAGCTGCGGAAACTTTCGTAGTGATCGCTGGTGTAGTACCAGGCCTGCGGCGGATCGCCCCCGGTGATGATGCGGCGCGCGCCACGATTGCCGGCGCCGGGCGTGTCCAGGGTGTACTCGCGGTAATAACCGCGCGCGCGGGGCGGCAGGCGTTGTTCGCGGTTGCCGAAGACGCTGCCGTCCTGGCGGTGCGGGAAGGGCCCGCCGCGCTGTATGAGGGCGATGGTCGCCGCCGCTTCGGCAGGCAGGAATGCGGGCAGCCTGCCGTCGCCGCGCCCGCTCGGCGCTGTGGTCGGGGGGATGGCAACCGGCTCCGCCGCGCCCGTCAGTGCTGGCGCGAACTGCGGCTTGGCTGGGCGCTGCAGGTAATGATTGCCCAGCAGTCCCAGCAGGAGAAGGACGACGGCGGTGATCAGCAGGCGTGGATTTCGCATCGGGCGGACCGGAACGGAAAGTCAGGGTCACTGTAGCGCGTGGCTGCTGCATCGGCGATGAGGGCGCCGATGTCGCACTACCGTCATCGGCAGGACGAGGTTTCCTTTACATGGCCCTTGGTAATCTTCACGCCTGTCCCCATCATTCACTGCGCACCACCCGGCGCTCGCCGGGTGCCCATGTAACGAGGAGATGCACCATGGCTTACACCCTGCCCAAGCTGCCTTATGCCTACGATGCCCTGGAACCGCACATCGATGCGGCCACCATGGAGATCCACCACACCAAGCATCACCAGACGTACATCAACAACGTCAACGCGGCGCTGGAAGGTACCGAGTACGCCGATCTGGCGGTGGAAGAGCTGGTGAAGAAGCTGAAGTCGCTGCCGGAGAACCTGCAGGGCCCGGTGCGCAACAACGGTGGCGGCCACGCGAACCACTCGCTGTTCTGGACCGTGATGGCCCCGGGTGCCGGCGGCACTCCGGAGGGCGACGTGGCCAAGGCCATCGATACCGACCTGGGTGGTTTCGACAAGTTCAAGGATGCCTTCACCAAGGCCGCGCTGACCCGTTTCGGCAGTGGCTGGGCGTGGCTGAGCGTGACCCCGGACAAGAAGGTCGTGGTGGAAAGCACCGGTAACCAGGACAGCCCGCTGATGGAAGGCAATACGCCGATCCTCGGCCTGGATGTCTGGGAGCACGCGTATTACCTGAAGTACCAGAACCGCCGTCCGGAATACATCGGCGCGTTCTTCAACGTTATCGACTGGAAGGAAGTCGAACGTCGTTACCAGGAAGCCATCGCCTGATCCCATCGCCGAAAAATGGGGACGGAGGTGGTTATCTGCATTTAACCTCCTCCGTCCCCATTTTCGAGGGACTGCAGGCGGAGGGTGGCCAGGACGCCCAGCGGCAGGGCGGGGAGCTCGCGTACGGCGGGCAGTTCGATGCGCTGCTGGCGCAGGCCGATGAACGATTTCACCTGGAACAGCACGTCCATGCCATGACCTGCGACGGTGCCGGCAGGCAGGCTGCCGGTGTGTTTCTCGACGCGCGAGGATGGATTGCGGCGTGATGGCTGGAAGCCGGGCGTGCTGCGTACCAGTTCGCTGCTGCTGGCGGCAAAGTCGCCGGAAATGAGGCTGGGATGGCCGTCGGACGTGGCGGCGATCCACGCCATCAGATCGTTCGCCTGGTGCTGACGACTGCTCGCGGTGTCCGGCTGCGGGCGCAGGCGCGCCACGTAGACGTTGACGTCGCTGCCATCGGCAAGCGAGAGCCGCATCATTCCCGCCGCGCTGTAGCGCCCCGGCGGATGCAGCAGGGTCACCCCGTCTTCTTCCACTTTCATCCTGCTCAGCATCGCGCTGCCATGCCGTTCGGGCTGGCTGGGCGGATCGGCGGTGATGAAATCGCAGCTGTAGCGCAGCTGGACGGCCAGCCAGCAGGCCGGGTTGCGACGGCCTTCCTGCATCACCTGGTGTACGGAAATGACATCCGGCCGCAGTTCACCCAGCATGCGGGCGATATCATCGCGGCGCTGTTCCCACATCGGATCGTCGCGCTGTGGCAGCTGCAGCGTGGCCACGCTGATTTCAGCGATGTGGGGGACGGGGGCCGGACTGCCCAGCACCACGCCCGCAGGCGCCATCAGGCCGAAATACAGCAGCAGGGAAGAAGGGGGGAGACGCATAACGATAAGTTTACGCTTGCGCCGTGCAGGCACCGTGACTTCCACGTATGCCGGTTCCTGCGCCTGCCATGTCCCGTCGCGCTTGTCACGCAGCCGCGCAGCGTGCGCAGGTCGCCGACATTCCGGTACCCTTGGCGCTTTCGTGTCGCAGGAAAGCCTTACAGGATGAGCCATAACGCCGCCGCCCATGCCAGCCAGGGACGCATGCCGCGCCAGATTCCGTACATCATCGGCAACGAGGCCTGCGAACGGTTCAGCTTCTACGGGATGCGCAACATCCTGGTGCAGTTCCTGATCACCTCGCTGCTGCTGCAGGAGAT
>JAEZCF010000124.1 GCA_023430045.1 Pseudomonadota bacterium
CCTGATAATCCAGTGACGACCAACGGTCGTCACCCACCAGCAGGGTCGTCACCCACCGGCAGGTCGCCACTCGCCGGTGGCGGACATCATCCGGCAGTGTCGGTGGCGTGCACGCGGTTGCGGCCCATCCGCTTGGCTTCGTAGAGCGCGGCATCGGCGCGCTGCAGCAGGCTTTCCGGCGTGTCCTCACGCTGTATCTGCGCCAGCCCCGCGCTGAAATGCACCGGCACGCGCTGGTCCTGAACGGTCAGCGCGCGCTGGGCGAGCGAACGCTGCAGCCGCTGCAGCGTGGTCATGGCATCGGCACCCGGGGTATCCGGCATCACCAGCACGAACTCGTCGCCGCCCAGTCGCGCCACGCTGTCGCTGGCGCGCAGCAGCAGCTTGCACACGGCAACGAAGTGGCGCAGCACGGCATCGCCGCCGGCATGCCCGTGCAGGGTGTTGGTCTGGCCGAATTCGTCCAGGTCGATCACCGCTACTGCCAGCGCGCCACCATCGCGGCGGGTTCGTTCCCGTTCGGTGCGCAGCAGTTCATCCAGTCCGCGTCGGTTCAGTGCGCCGGTAAGTGCATCGGTGTGCACCAGGTCGCTGACGTCCTTCAGCTCCTGCTCCAGCTGGGCGATGCGTTGTCCGGCGGCTTCCACCTCACAGCGCGCAGTGTCCAGATGGTCGCGCGCCTGCGCGGCCTGCTGCTGCACGCGTGCGGTGTCCTGCATCATCACCTGCAGCAGCTGGGTGAGGTCGGCAATGCTGCGTGCGTCGCGCAGGGCCAGCGAGTAGCTGCCGATCCGGTCGTGGTATTCGCCGGTACGTGCGGCCATACCGTCCAGCTGTTGCACGAACTCGCCCATCAACCCGCGCATGGCCGCCTTGGAATCGGCAATGCCCTGCTTCAGCAGGCTCTGGCGGTAGATGACCTGGCGCAGTTCGCTGCGTGCACGCTCAACTGAAGCGGTGTCCAGCGGACCGGTCAGCAGCTGGCGTACCGCACCGATCTGGCCGTGCAGCCACGCGCCGTCATCCAGCAGTTCGCTGATGTTTTCCAGCAGCAGGTCGAACAGTCCGAGCAGCAGCGCATCGCGCTCCTGCCACGCTTCGCTGCGCACGCCGACCTGGTGGCCCAGTTCGCGCAGGCCCTGTTCCAGGGGATCCAGCGGCTGTCCCGGCTGCCATTGCCGCCATGCGGCCGCCTGGCGCACCGCCATGTCATGCAGGTCCGGGTCATGCTGCAGCAGTCCGGCCACGGTGATGCCGAGCACCTGCCGCAACTGTTCGCGCAGGCGTTCGCTGGCGGGCTGCGCATCGGGGGCATGCTGTTCGATGGTACGGATGTACTTGTCGATCAGCTGCCGCATGGCACGGCCATAGCGCGGCCAATCCTGGTCGGCCTGCGCCGAACGCAGGCGATCTCCCATGTCGCCAAGTTCCCCCGGCAGCGTCGCCATGCCATCGGCGAAGGCCGCAAGCAGCGTCGACGGCTCTTCGGCGGCGGCGAAAACCTGCTGCAGGCTGCGGCCGTCACCGCGTTGCACGGCCGGTGACAGTGCCGCGCCTGTGGTGGAGGCACCGCGCCCCTGTGCCCGCAGCCCGGGCAGGTTGCCGGGAGTGAGGCGGGGAGTGTCGCGGTTCGTCATGCGGGGATCCAGGGTGCGCAGGGGGTGACAGCATATCGGCGTTGCCGCGAAGGGCTTTATACCGCGCTGGCCGGGATCGAGGATGGAGGGCGTGCTGCCGGAAAGAGCCCGGCAGCACGGCTGTGCGTTGTGGCTCAGCTGGCCAGGGCGAGGTCATCCATCATCGCGCGCAGGAAACGCGCGGCCTCACCGCCGGTGGCGGCGCGGTGGTCGAACGTCACCGACAGCGGAATCACCTTGTGCGCCTCCACGCCACCCATCACCGGCGTCATCTGGTGGCGGGCACGCCCGGCACCGACGATGGCCACGCACGGGGGCACCACCACGGGAGTGGCATAGCGGCCGGCGAACATGCCGAAGTTGGACAGCGAGATGGTGTAGCCACTGAGTTCCGAGGCGGCGATGGCCCGCGATTCCACCTGCTCGCGCAGGCGGTTCACGCCTTCGCGGATGCCGCGCGCATCAAGCATGTCGGCATTGCGCAGCGCCGGCACGAACAGGCCGTCATCGGTATCCACGGCGATGCCCACGTCCACGTGTGCGTGCAGGGTGCGGGTCAGCGCTTCGCCGTCGAACCATGCATTCATCGCCGGCACCTTCTGGCTGGCAGTGACGATCGCGCGGACCAGGCGCGCGGTCACATCGTTGCCGGGCTGCCAGGCATGGATGTCGGCGTCGTCGTTCAAGGTGGTGGGCACCACCTTGCTGTGGGCATCGGCCATCACCCGCGCCATGTTGCGGCGAACGCCCTTCAGCGGTTCCGGCTGGCCCTTGGCGACCACGCCCGGCGGCTGCGTGCGCATCGGCTTGCCGGCAGCGGACATCGGTGCGCGCTGGCTTTCCACGCGCGGCGCCGGGGCCGCCGGTGCTGCAACCGGAGCGGCCGCGGCCGGTGCCGGTGCGGCGCCTACCCTGGCGCTGCCGTCGGCGGCGGCCTGCTTGACGTCGGACATGGTCACCGCACCATCGGTGCCGGAGGCGCGTACACGGGTCAGGTCCACGCCCAGCTTGCGGGCCATCGCGCGCACCGCCGGAACGGCCTTGACGCCGCCGACGGCGACAGCCTGTTCGGCGTGGACGGCATTGGAGCTCTGCATCGCACCGACCACGGTGCCTGCGTCGTCTCGCTCACCTTCGGCCTGGATCGCACCGCCTTCATCGGATGCCACCACCTTGTCCGGCTGGGCCGGTGCCGGTTGCCCGGTGCTCGGCGCAGCGGGCGCGTGGCCATGCTGGTGGCCCGTGTCCTGGCCATCGGCGCGCTGCGGCATGTTCGGGTCGACCTCGAAGCTGGCCAGTACCGCACCGGTGGGAATGATGTCGCCGGCCGCGCCGGACAGCTTCAGTACCTTGCCGGAGACCGGCGAGGGTACTTCCACCACCGCCTTGGCGGTTTCCATCGAGACCAGCGGTTCATCCAGCTTGATCGTGTCGCCTTCCTTGACGAACCATTCCACGATGGTCGCGTCCGGCAGGCCTTCGCCCAGGTCGGGCAGATTGAAGTTCTTGGTCTGGCTCATGTGCGGTTCTCTTCCAGCAGTTCCAGTTCGTGGGCCGGCAGCCAGCCCGTCGCGCCGTTCGCGCGCTCGGACCACCACCAGCCCCCATGTTCGTGGTGCAGTCGCACCAGTTCGCCACTTTCCACGTCCAGTTCGCGGGCGTCGTAGTCGCGCAGTGCTTCGGCGTGGCCATCATCCAGCACCTGCAACCATGCCACCGGGGCCCAGCCCGCACGTCCATCGGAGGTGCGGACCCAGGCGAAGGCCGGCCATTCTTCGTCGCGTACACCGACTTCGACGATCTGGCCGGCACGGAACCGGAGCGGGTTGGGATACTGGCTGCGGTACGGGCCGAGGAGACGGGCCCGCACGTCAGCCTGCCGCTACGGCGCGCCTGGCGGCCGCCACGATCCGCTCCACGCTTGGCAGGTACTTCATTTCCAGGCGGAACAGCGGAATATGGGTGTCGTAGCCGGTCACGCGCTCGACCGGTGCCAGCAGGTCGTACAGCGATTCCTCGGCCAGCCGCGCGGCGATTTCCGCGCCGAAACCAGCCGTCTTCGGGGCTTCCTGCACGATCACGCAACGGCCGGTCTTGGCCACCGATTCGGCAATGGTGGCGAAGTCCAGCGGGCGCAGCGTGGCCACGTCGATGACTTCGGCGCTGATGCCTTCACCGGCCAGCTTGTCGGCCGCTTCCAGGGCTTCCTTCACCTGCGCGCCCCAGGTCACCAGGGTGACGTCGGTGCCGTCGCGCAGCACGAAGCACACATCCAGCGGCAGCGCCTCGCCATCGTTGGCGACCACTTCCTTGTACTGGCGGTAGATGCGCTTGGGCTCCATGTAGATCACCGGATCCGGCTCGCGGATGGCGGCCAGCAGCAGACCATAGGCGCGCTGCGGCGAGGACGGCAGCACCACGCGCAGGCCCGGAACGTTGGTGAAGATCGACTCGTTGGCCTCGCTGTGGTGTTCCGGCGCACGGATGCCGCCACCCCACGGCACGCGCAGCACCATCGGGCAGTGCAGGCGGCCACGGGTACGGGTACGCAGGCGCGCGGCGTGGCAGATGATGTGGTCCACCATCGGGTACATGAAACCATCGAACTGCGCTTCGGCCACCGGCTTCATGCCCTGCGCGGCCAGGCCGATGGTCAGGCCGGCGATGGTGGTTTCATCCAGCGGGGTATCGAGAATGCGGTTGGAACCGAAACGCTGCTGCAGGCCGGCGGTGGCGCGGAACACACCGCCGTTCACGCCCACATCCTCGCCCAGCACCAGCACCGAGGGATCGTGTTCCAGTTCCCATGCCAGGGCCTGGGTGATGGCTTCGATGAGGGTGATGGGGGTGGTGGTCATGACCGTGTCTCCACCGGCGACAGCGGCGCTGTCGGCGGCATTGGTGCGGGAAGCGGCAGCGCCCTGCGTGATGTCATCCATTGCGCTGCTCCAGGGCGATGGCGGCGGCGCGCTGGGCAAGCAGATCAGGTGGCGGATCTGCGTACAGATGATCGAACATCGCCTCGATCGGCTGCACCGGGGTGTTGAGATACTGGTTAACTTCTTCGTCCACGCGGGCCGCGCACTGTTCGGTCCAGGCCTTTTCCTCGTCCTCGCTCCACACGCCCTGGGCGATGAGGTATTTGCGCAGGCGCAGCATCGGCTCGCGGGTCCATGCGTCCTTGACCTCGGTGTCCTCGCGGTAACGACGTGCGTCATCGGCGGTGGTGTGGTCGGACAGGCGATAGGTCATCAGTTCCAGCACGGTGCCGCCTTCGCCGGCCAGGCCGCGGTCGCGCGCCTGTTCCATTGCCGCCAGCACTGCGATCAGGTCATTGCCGTCCACCTGCAGGCAGTGCAGGCCACCGGCCAGGCCCTTCTGGGCCAGGGTTTCAGCGCCGGTCTGCGCCGAGCGCGGCACCGAGATCGCCCAGCCGTTGTTGACGATGCACAGGATCAGCGGCAGCTTGTAGGCACCGGCCGAATTCAGTGCGGCATAGAAGTCGGTCTTGGAGCTGCCACCGTCGCCACAGACCGCGACGGCCACCTGCTTCTCTTCATTTAGCTTGAATTTCAGCGCCGCGCCGGCAGCGTGCAGGCACTGGGTGGAGATCGGCACGCAGAACGGGAAGTCCTTCACTGCGTTGCCGACATAATCGTTGCCACGCTCGTCGCCGCCCCAGTACATCAGCACGTCGTACGGGCGCACGCCCCGCATGAACATGGCACCGTATTCGCGATAGCTGGGCGCGAACACGTCGCCGGCCTTCATGGCGGCGCCGATGCCCACATGGGCCGCTTCGTGGCCCAGGCAGGCCGCGTACGTGCCCAGCTTGCCGGTGCGCTGCAGGGCAATGGACTTGCTGTCGAAGACGCGCACGTACAGCATCTGCTTGAACAGCGGGACCAGCACCTTCGGGTCGCGCAGGGAATCGGGCAGGTCGTCACGGACCAGCCGGCCCTCCGCGTCGAGGTACTGGAGATATTCGATCTTGAATTCGGCGGCAACTGTCATTGCGTACTGCACCTTCGACAGGAAGTTACAAATGATATGAATCGCCATGTTAAGGAAGGCGTAGGAAAAAGCCGTCCTGCGGCGCAGCAAGGCTTTGCCGTCGTTCTACCGGCTGGATGTTGCAGAAGCCAATAACCACAACGTATTCAGTCGTTGCTGCATAGCATCAGAATACGCCTGTCGCGGGGCCTGCGGGGCGCTGCCTGCACGGTTCCACGCGCCATCGTTCTGGCTGATGCGTTCCACGCACTGCTACCCTTGCCGCCTTCCACCGGGTCAGCCCCATGTCCGTCGACAACAACCAACGCGATCTCGAAGCCGGCATCCATACCGATCTGCAGGACCGGCTGACCTATGGGGGCTACCTGCGCCTGGACCAGCTGCTGGCGGCCCAGCAACCGCTGTCCAGCCCACCGCACCACGACGAGATGCTGTTCATCATCCAGCACCAGACGTCGGAGCTGTGGCTGAAACTGCTGGCGCACGAACTGGGCGCGGCCATCGTGTTCCTGCAGCGCGACGAGGTGTGGCAGTGCCGCAAGGTGCTGGCGCGCAGCAAGCAGGTGCTGCGCCAGCTGACCGAGCAGTGGTCGGTGCTGGAAACGCTGACGCCGTCCGAATACATGGGCTTCCGCGATGTGCTGGGGCCATCGTCGGGCTTCCAGTCGTTGCAGTATCGCTACATCGAGTTCCTGCTGGGCAACAAGAACGCGCAGATGCTGAAGGTGTTCGAGCACGATACCGATGGCCGCCTGCGGCTGGAGCAGGCCCTGCATGCGCCGAGCCTGTACGAGGAATTCCTGCAGTACCTGGCGCGCTTCGGCCATGCGATTCCCGGGCAGTACCTGCAGCGGGACTGGAGCCAGCCGCACGTGGCCGACGACGCGCTGCATCCGGTGTTCGAACGTATCTACCAGGACACTGATCGCTACTGGCGCGAGTACTCGCTGTGCGAAGACCTGGTGGACCTGGAAACCGCCTTCCAGCTCTGGCGCTTCCGCCACATGCGTACGGTGATGCGCATCATCGGCTTCAAGCGCGGGACCGGCGGGTCATCAGGCGTGGGCTTCCTGCGCCAGGCGCTGGACCTGACCTTCTTCCCGGAACTGTTCCAGATCCGCACCACGCTGGAAGGGTAGGCCGCACGCCAGGGCGGCCCCCGGCACACGGTGGCTGGCCCCGCTCATGCAGACAGCCTGCGGGCCTTGGGCGCGCCTGCGGACGGCGCGTGCCCGTCGCCTGTGTTCCGCCGATGCGGGCGGCACCGGCATCGCTGCGCGGAGGCCGCGATATGAGCGATGGATGTCAGGCGCGGCTCAGTTGAATCGTGCAGATAACGCCATGCGCGTGTTCAGTTTGAAGGGTGACGGGTACGAAACGCCCGGTGCTGCGTGTTCATCAAGCCGGAAGCGTCTTGCCGCAATCGGCGTTCATTTGACGTGAATGCCGGAAGTCGGTGATCCTCGCGCGCTGCCCCCGGCACATTGGACGTGCTCGTCACTCATCGATCGAACAGGAATCCCGCATGAGCCTGAACGCCACTGCGAATACCCCCGAACCGGCCGTGCCGGAATTCAAGACACTGCTTGGCCATCCGCGTCCGTTGTGGATGCTGTTCATGGCCGAGTTCTGGGAGCGCTTCGCGTTCTACGGCATCCGCTGGGCGATGGTCCTGTACATCGTGGCCCAGTTCCATGGCGGCGATGCCACGGGTGAGCGCCCGGCCAGCGAGTTGTATGGCGCCTACCTGGCGCTGGTCTATGCCGGTGCCATCTTTGGTGGTTACGTGGCCGACAAGCTGATCGGCTTCCAACGCTCCATCCTGCTCGGCGCGCTGTTCATGGCGATCGGCCTGTTCATGCTGGCCTCGCCGACCGAGCTTCTGTTCAAGCTGGGCCTGGCGACCATCATCGTCGGCAACGGGTTGTTCAAGCCGATCATCTCCACGCTGGTGGGCAAGCTGTATCTGCAGGGCGACGAGCGCCGCGATTCGGGCTTCACCATCTTCTACATGGGCATCAACCTGGGCGCGATGATCGCTCCGGTGATCACCGGTTGGCTGGCACGCCAGATCTTCGGCACCGACGCCATGCCGCATTACCAAGTGGTGTTCATTTCCGCCGGCGTGGGCATGCTGATCAGCCTGGTGTGGTTCTGGCTGGGCCGTCGCCAGCTGCAGGGCATCGGCGCCCCGGCGCCGGGGCAGCAGAATGCCAGCCGCGTCGGCCTGGTGGCGATCGTGGGTGCGGTCGTCGGCGTGCCGCTGTTCTACTTCCTGCTGACCATCGATGCGCAGGCGCTGCAGATCCTGCTGATGACGCTGTTCATCGTGCCGGCGGTGATGCTGCTGGTGGAAGGTGTCCGCACCGGCAGCGTGGCGCGCGACAAGGTCATCGCGATGCTGGTGATCTTCGCCTTCAACGTGCTGTTCTGGATGTTCTTCGAACAGGCCGGCAGTTCGTTCACGTTCCTGGCCGACCGTATCGTCAACCGTGAATTCGGCGACTGGACCTTCCCGCTGGAGTGGTTCCAGTCGGTGAACTCGATCGCCATCATCACCCTCGCGCCGCTGCTGGCATGGCTGTGGGTGAAGATGGGTTCGTCCAATCCCTCCATCCCGCGCAAGTTCGGCCTTGGCCTGGTATTCAACGGCCTGGCGTTCCTGCTGCTGATGGTGGCGCTGTCGAGCATGGTCGATGACGCCGGCAAGATTCCCTTCTGGACGCTGTTCATGGTGTACGTGATCCAGTCCGTGGGCGAGCTGTGCCTGTCGCCGATCGGCTTGTCGATGACCACCAAGCTGGCACCGGCGCGGCTGGGCGGCCTGGCCATGGGCTGCTGGTTCCTGTCCATCGCCATCGGCAACAACCTGGCCGGCATCTTCGCTGGCCGGGTCAGCGGCGAAGGCGGCATGACCGTGCAATCCGCGCACGCCGGGTATACCTTCGGCTTCTACGCGCTGGTCGGCTCGGGAGTGCTGCTGTTCCTGGTCGCCCCGCTGATCCAGAAGCTGATGCACGGCGTCAAGTAAGAGGAAACCCGGATGCGCAAGATCGCAGGTTGGATGTCGATGGGAATGTTGGCCGCCGCCCTGGTGGGCTGCTCGCAGCCTGGCCCGGATGCGGCCGGGGCACCGGCGCAGCCTGTGGATACGCGTCCTACCGAGTCCCCGGTCGCTGATCCCAGCGTGCCGGTGGCTTCGGGCAATACTCCGGCGGCGGCGGACATTGCCGCCATTGCCGCGTTGAATGCCTCGTTCGACCCGGCCCGCGATCCGGCTGCCGATCTGGAAACCGCCAAGGTGGAGGCCCAGCGCGGCAGCAAGCGCATCATCCTGGACGTGGGCGGGGAATGGTGCCCGTGGTGCCACATCCTGGATCGCTTCGTTGAGGGCGATGCCGAGGTACGCCGCCTGCGCGACGCGAACTATGTGTGGATGAAGGTCAACTACAGCGAAGACAACGAGAACGCCGCGTTCCTGTCGCAGTACCCGGAAGTGAAGGGCTACCCGCACCTGTTCGTGCTGGACGCCGAGGGCGGGCTGCTGCATTCGCAGTTCACCGGCGAACTGGAGAAGGGCAAGGGCTACGACCGGCAGAAATTCCTGGCGTTCATGAAGGAATGGGCACCGGACAGAACGGCTCCCTGAGCCGGAGGGGCATGCCGGGCACGCCCGGTGGCCTGGCGGACTGGACAGCGCCACGACCTTCGGGCCGTGGCGTTTTTCGTTGCCGGGCATTCAATATCCGCCGCGGGCGGCCGTTATCGGCAAGGACCTCATGCCGCGCTTGTCCGTGGCGCCTGCCCGGAGCACGTGATGCCCAACGTCCTTGCCGAACGCCCGTCCGCCGATGGCTCGACCCCCGCCGGTGCGCCGGTGGCATTGCCGTCGCGGCAGGCGCTGCTGGACGATGCCGGCAGTGGCGAGGCGGGTATGGCGGACGCGCCGGTCAGCGGTGCGGGCGACATCCCGGCGGCTGCCGACAGTGGCGCGTCGCATCACCACCTGCCGGTGGTCGCGCTGCCGGACAACGCGATGCTGGCGGCCATGATGCGCAAGCTGGTGGTGCAGAAGGAACATTTCGACCAGCTGGCGCGCGACCCGCGCCTGGCCGGCCTGCTGCCGATGGAATGGCTGGGACAGGGCGGTCGTGCGCTGGATATCGGGGCGTTCGTGCAGGCGGTGCTGCCGTTCCTGCCGGTGGCCGAACGGGGTGAGACCACGGCCGCGCGGCTGCCGCTGGCGCACGTGCTGGGCGACAGCGGGCGCTGGAGAAGGGCCGACGTGGACGAACCGCGTTCGCTGGCGTGGTTCCTGGCCAGCGATGATCGCGCGCGTCGCGACGCCGAAGATGTCGCCGAGGCGTTCCTGATAGGCCCGCTGGGCCTGGCGTGGATGCAGGCCGGGCGCAGCCGCGTGGGCTTCCTGCGGGCGATGGACTGCACGACGCTGGCCGCGCGTGTGACCCTGCTGGACTACCCGGCGGCCGAGGCGCTGGCGCTGTACCAGGTGACAGCGCAGGGGCAGCCGCAGGTCTGGTGCGTGCACGGGCGGCGGCGGCTCCGGGAGCTTCCTGCCCCCTGGCTGAGCGTGCCGCTGCTGACCGCATACGGTGTGGCGGCGCCCCAGGCGTGGCCGTCCGGCTACCCGCCGGTGGAACAGGTAGCACAGGCGCTGGCCGGCGTGCGCCCGGGCCGGATGCTGCCGGAAGTGGACTTGGCCAGAGTGGCCAGGAAGGTGGCCGAAGCGGCCAGCGGCGAAGACTGGCTGCCTGTCAGCCTGCTGCAGCTGCGCACCTGGGCGCCCCGCTGGGGCTGTTTCCTGGCCGCATTCGTTGGCCTGCCGTCGTTGCTGCTGCTGACCGCCGCGCTGACGCTGCCGGGCGTGATGGAGGCGGCCACCGTGGCCGCATCGCTGGGATTCGCCGCCGGTGCCATCGGTGCCCTCGCCGGCCCCTGGATCTACGCCCGCCGCAAGCACCTCCGCTGAAAAAGGGGGACGGAGGTGGTTAATTTCAATTAACTGCCTCCGTCCCCGTTTTTTCAGGGGGTTTCGGCCATGCGCTGCAGGCCGTCGCCGGCCAGGCGCAGGATCAGCTTTTCGAGCAGCTGTTCTTCTTCTTCGCTGAGCACGGACATCAGCCTGCGGGTGACTTCGATGACCATCGGCGCGATGGTCTCGTAGACCTCGAAACCGGCGGCGGACAACGCCAGCACGGAGCGACGACGGTCGTCGCCATGGGTTTCGCGCTTGATGTAGCCGCGTTCCAGCAGGCGCGCCACGGCCCGGCTGACCGCCACCTTGTCCATCGCGGTGCGTTCTGAAACCTCGCTGGCGGAAGATCCCGGGTAGAGGGCAAGGATGGTGATCACCCGCCACTCCGGAATGGCCAGGCCGTAGCGGTCGCCATAGAGCTTGGCGATGTTGCCACTGACCCGGTTGGAGAGCACGCTCAGCCGGTAGGGCAGGAACTGTTCCAGGTCGAGCAGGACGTGCGACGCGCGCATGCTGGTGGAAAAGGGATCGGGTGAGCTCATGTTGCGGTGCACCTTGCTGGTGGTTTCAGCTGTAACTATAAAAGGTCATTCAAGACTCCGCATTCTCGCGGGTCTGCCCGTCGCCCGCACCTGGTTCGTCACCCTGCGGAATCGCTTTGGAGCCTTCGCCATGAATACCACTGTCCAGACCGCCTCGCATCCCAATCCCGGCATGCAGGTGACCACCTTCGAGAACCCGATGGGCATCGACGGCTTCGAGTTCGTCGAATTCGCCGCCCCCGCAGGCCGTGGGCAGGAACTGCACGACTATTTCCGCAGCATGGGCTTCACTGCCGTGCTGAAGCACAGGTCGCGTGCGATCACCGTCTACCGCCAGGGCGACGTCAATTTCCTGGTCAACGAGGACCCGGATTCGTTCGCTGCGGATTTCGCTGCCCAGCACGGTCCCTGCGCCTGTGGTTTCGCGATCCGCTTCCAGAAGCCAGGCGCAGAGGTCTACCAGACCGCCCTGGGCAACGGCGCCGAGCCGGTGGACAGCAAGCCGGGCACGAAGGCCGTGGACGCGCCGGTGATCAAGGGCATCGGCGACTGCATGCTGTATCTGGTGGATCGCTACGGCGCGGCCGGCAGCATCTATGAAGGCGACTACGTGCTCATCGATGGTGCCGACCTGCAGCCGAAGGGCTTCGGGCTGACCTTCATCGACCACCTGACCCACAACCTGTATTTCGGCAACATGCAGCAGTGGTCGGACTACTACGAGCGCCTGTTCAATTTCCGCGAGATCCGCTACTTCGACATCAAGGGCCTGAAGACCGGTCTGGTGTCCAAGGCGATGACCGCGCCGGACGGCATCGTGCGCATCCCGCTCAACGAATCGTCCGATCCGAAGAGCCAGATCAACGAGTACCTGGACGCGTACAAGGGCGAGGGCATCCAGCATATCGCCTGCTTCACCGAGAACATCTACGAGACCGTGGAAGCCATGCGCGAGCAGGGCGTGCAGTTCCTGGATACGCCGGATACGTATTTCGACGTGATCGACCAGCGCGTTCCGAACCACGGCGAAGACGTGCCGCGCCTGGCCAGGAACAAGATCCTGATCGATGCCGATCCGGAAACCCACCAGCGCAAGCTGCTGCAGATCTTCACCCAGAACTGCATCGGGCCGATCTTCTTCGAGATCATCCAGCGCAAGGGCAACGAAGGCTTCGGCGAAGGCAACTTCACCGCGCTGTTCGAGAGCATCGAGCGCGACCAGATGCGTCGCGGCGTGCTGTAACGCAGAGGCATCCGTGGACGGGCCGGGCACTCCCCGGCCGCACTTGAAGTGGCAGGAAACGAAGGCTCTCGACATGACGACAACGATTACTTCCCGCGGCTACCAGTCCGGCTTCGGCAACGAGTTCGCTTCGGAAGCGCGGGAGGGCGCGCTGCCGATCGGCCAGAATTCGCCGCAGAAGGTCGCCCACGGGCTGTATGCCGAGCAGTTGTCCGGCACCGCCTTCACCGCGCCGCGCGGCGTCAACCGGCGCAGCTGGTTGTACCGCATCCGGCCGGCCGTGCTCCACGGTGAGTTCGAACCGTTCCAGCAACCGCGGCTGCACGGTGACTTCTCGGCGCAGCCGGCATCACCGAACCAGCTGCGCTGGAGTCCGCTGCCGCTGCCGGAGGCGCCGACGGATTTCGTGGAGGGCCTGTATACGATGGGCGGCAACGGCTCGCCGGATGCGCATGCGGGCGTGGCGATCCACCTGTACGCCGCCAACCGTGACATGCAGGGCCGCTACTTCTACAACGCCGATGGCGAGCTGCTGATCGTGCCGCAGCTTGGTCGCCTGCGCCTGCTCACCGAGATGGGCGTGGTGGAGGTGGAGCCGCAGCAGATCGCGGTGATTCCGCGTGGCGTGCGCTTCCGCGTGGAGCTGCCCGATGGGCAGGCACGTGGATACGTCTGCGAAAACTTCGGTGCGCTGTTGAAGCTGCCCGACCTGGGCCCCATCGGCGCGAACGGGCTGGCCAATCCACGCGATTTCGAAACCCCGCATGCGGCGTTCGAAGACCTGGATGGCGACTTCGAACTGGTGGCCAAGTTCGACGGCCGCCTATGGCGTGCGCCCATCGACCACTCACCGCTGGATGTGGTGGCGTGGCACGGCAACTATGCGCCGTACCGTTACGATCTGCGTCGCTTCAATACCATCGGTTCGATCAGCTTCGACCATCCGGATCCTTCGATCTTCCTGGTGCTGCACTCGCCCAGCGACACGGCGGGTACCAGCAACATGGATTTCGCGATCTTTCCGCCGCGCTGGCTGGTGGCGCAGCACACGTTCCGTCCGCCGTGGTTCCACCGCAACATCGCCAGCGAGTTCATGGGGCTGGTACATGGTGCGTACGACGCCAAGGCGGAAGGTTTCGTGCCGGGCGGTGCCTCGCTGCACAACTGCATGAGCGGCCATGGCCCGGATGCATCCACCTTCGACAAGGCGTCCAGCGCGGACCTGTCCCGCCCGGATGTGATCCGCGACACGATGGCCTTCATGTTCGAAACCCGCGCGGTGATCCGGCCGACCTCCCAGGCATTGGCTGACAGCCATCGCCAGGGCGACTATCAGGGATGCTGGAATGGCCTGCGCAACAACTTCCGCAAGCGGTAAGAAGGCGACGGAGCGCTAGACGGCCTCTTCGGCGTGGTGGGACAGGGTGTCCTGCATCGCCTGCTGATGCTCGCGCGGCAGCACCTCCAGCAGGCGTTGCTGGACGCGGGCGGTGTAGCCGGCCGACGTCAGCGTCGGCAGTGTCTGCAGCGCCGCCTGCATCGCAGCGACCACGGCGCTGTCGCTGCGCGCCTTCTGAAGGTCGTGCAGCAGCGCGGCAGCGCGCGGATGTCGCTGCATCTCCAGGATGCCCAGCAGATAAAGGCGGGCACCGGCCATCGAGCGGCGGCGTTCGCTGCCGGGATTGCCTTCGGAACTGCCGGAGGGCGGCTGCGTTCCGGATGCCGCCTCGGCGACTGTCGTCGAGGTCGTCGACGGGGGTATCGCCGCTGTCGCTTCCACCGCCTCTCCGCCGGTGACGAGATAGCCTGCGCGCACCAGCTGGATCAGCATCGCTGGCGCATCCGGCCCCACCAGCGCCGTCAGGGTGGCAAGGTCGCGCTGGCCGTCGCACAGGATCAGCAGGCGGCGCTGGCGCATGTCCAGCGGCGCGCGATGCGCCTGCAATGCGGTTCGGGCTTGGTCTGTCTTGCGCGGGAGCATGGTCGGGCCAAGGAAAGCGGTGCAGGCCGAGCCTGAACGGTGGCCATTAAACCCGGATGACAATGCGGCACGTGCACACGCGCCACGCTAGCGTTCCGCACGACCGCCCATAACGTCGCAGCCTGCCCGGCAGCGGTGTTGATCCCGATCGTTTCCAGGAGATATGTCCGATGAAAACATTCCCCATTGCTGGCCTGCTGGCGCTGTCGTTGGCCGCGTGCAGCCAAGGGCCGGAATCCAGCACCGCCGCCATGTCGCCGACCCATGGCGCGGGCAAGGATGCGAACGCGGCCACCGACCCGGACATGGCCACGGTGTCTGCCGTGGATACCCGCAGTGACAGCCCGGCGCGCCTGGATGGTTTCGGCGCGGTGGCGCTGGGCGCCAGCGTGGATGAACTGCGCAGCCGCTTCGGCGCGCCGTTGCAGGGGCTGGCGACCGACGCAGCCGGCAGGCCGCAGCCGGCAGACGATCGCAACGACGAATGCTATTACCTGCGCCCTGAAAAGGAGGCGCCGGAAGGTCCCTATCTGATGATCGAGGGGCGCAGGCTGGTGCGCTACGACGTGCGGGGACCGGCGATCGTCGCCCCGGGTGGCGGCCGGGTGGGCATGACGCTGGGCGAACTCCAGCAGCTCTATCCGGAGCGTGGCGACGTGGTGCCGGACAAGTACGACGACCAGGCGCAGCACCTGCGCGTGCGTCCGGCGCAGGATGGCCAGGGCATCATCGATTTCGCGCTGGGCGCCGGTGGCAAGGTGGAATCCTGGCGCGTCGGCCTGCCCCCGCAGGTGGACTACGTGGAAGGCTGCGGCTGAGCGGAGGCGGGTAGCCGGGCAGCGCCCGGCCCTACCTTTCTGGCTCGGGGGGCGGCAGCTGTTCTTCCTCGGCGCGCTCGTTGCCCGGCAGGCTGGGCCGGGTTTCCATCAGCAGCGACAGCGCTGCCTTGGCCATCAGGTGCGCGCTGACCGGTGCGGTGATGAACAGGAACACGGTGATCAGCAGCTCGCGTGGCTGCGGATCCTGGCCCAGGAAAATGTGGTAGCACACCGATGCCACCAGCACGCAGCCCACGCCCAGCGTGCTGGCCTTGGTGGGTGCATGCAGGCGCTTGAAGAAGGTCGACAGTTTCACCAGCCCAAGCGCGCCCATCAGGATGAAGAAGCAGCCGAACAGCAGCAGGATGGACAGGGCGATCTGGATGAAGGTGATCATTCGACGATATCCCTGCGCAGTACGAACTTGCTCAGCACCACGGTGCTGCCGAAGCCCAGCATCGCGATGATCAGCGCGGCCTCGAAGTAGATTGCCGAGTTGAGGTACATGCCGAACAGCATCAGCTCGGCGATCGCGGTCACCGACAAGGTGTCCAGGGCAAGGATGCGATCGGGCACGGTGGGGCCGCGCAGCAGCCGCCAGGTGGCCAGCAGCATGGCCAGGCCGACCACGTGCATGCATACCACCAGGGTGGTCTGGATGACCTGGAATCCGGTCATGGGAAAATCTCCATCAACGGGGTTTCGTAACGGCGCTTGATCGTCGCGATCAGGTCCTGTGGATCGTCCAGGTGCAGCACGTGCACCAGCAGGAATTTACGGTCGTCGCTGAGCGCGGCCGATACCGTGCCCGGGGTGAGGGTGATCATGCTGGTCAGCGCGGCGATGCCGTGGATGTTGGCGATGTCCAGCGGCAACCAGATGAAGCCCGGGTGGAGGTTCTTCTCCGGCCCAATGACCTGCAGGGCCACACGGATGTTGGATACCAGAATGTCCCACAGGGTGACCACCACCAGTTTCGGCAGCGGTCGAAGCGTGCCGATGCGCGCGAACTCACGGTCCAGCCGTGCCGCGAAAAGCGTCACCACCAGCCCAAGCAGAAGCCCCAGCACGAACTGCCCGACGGTGAAGCTGTCCGACATCAGCAGCCAGAACACCACGACCATGACGGTCAGCGGCAGCGAGGGAAAGAGGCGGCGGAACAGGGAACGTTTCTGGTTCATGGCTGGCGGATCTCCGGCGAGGTCGCGCGGACCTGTTCCACGTAGCCCGATGGCTGCAGCAGATCACTGGCGATGGCATCGGCATGGCGCATCAGCGGCGCGGCGAACACGGTCATGGCGATCCCGTACACCAGCAGCAGGCAGGCGGCCAGCAGTTCGATCCGGCGGGTCGGCGCCTTGCGTGGCCTGGGTGCATCGGGCTCGGCGTTGGGCACGCGCCAGAACAGGCGGATGCCGCCGCGGGCCAGGCCCATGATGACCAGCAGGCTGCTGCCCAGTATTGCCGTCCACACCGGTGCGGTCAGTTCCGGCGGCATGCCGGACAGCAGCGCGGCCTTGGCCAGGAAGCCGGACAGTGGCGGCAGGCCGGCGACGGAGATCGCAGCGATCAGGAACAGCACCGCAGGGGTTTCCTTGCCCGGCATGGGTGCGATGACTTCCTTGCGGTCGCTGGCACCGCCGCGGCGGCGGCGGATCAGGTCGGCCACCAGGAACAGCGCCGCCGCCACGAAGGTACTGTGCGGCAGGTAATACAGGCCGGCGCCGAGCACCTGCTGGTTGCCCACCGAGAAGGCGATGAACAGCGTGGCTGCCGACACCACCACCAGATAGGAGATCAGCACGCGCAGGCGCACCGCTGCCAGCACGCCCAATCCGCCCAGCACCAGCGTGGCCACGCCCGCCCACAGCAGCCAGTCGCGGCCATAGCCGGCCATTGCGCCGGCGTCGTCGCCGAACCACAGGGTCTGCACGCGCAACACGGCATACAGGCCTACCTTGGTCATGATCGCAAACAGCGCAGCCACCGCCGCCGGCGCGCGCGCATAGGATTCCGGTAGCCACAGGTACAGCGGCATCAAGGCCGCCTTGGCGCAGAACACCAGCAGCAGCAGGCCCAGGGCAGCCTTCACCAGCACCAGGTGCGATGGCGGCACCTCGGCGATGCGCTGGGACAGTTCGGCCATGTTGAGCGAACCCAGCGAGGCGTACAGCAGGCCCAGTGCGATCAGGAACAGCGTGGAAGCGGTGACGTTGAACACCACGTAATGCAGACCGATGCGCATGCGCAGGCCGCGGCCGCCACTCAGCAGCAGGCCGTACGAGGCGATCAGCATGACCTCGAAGAACACGAACAGGTTGAAGATGTCGCCGGTCAGGAAGGCGCCGTTGAGGCCGACCAGCTGGAACTGGAACAGTGCGTGGAAGTGCGGCGCGCGCCGGTCCCAGCCCGAGCAGGCGTGCATCAGGCAGGCGATCGCCAGCAGCACCGTGGTCAGCAGCATCCATGCAGACAGGCGGTCGGCCACAAGGGCGATGCCCAGCCGCGCCGGCCAGTCGCCCAGCAGGTAGACCAGCGCATTGCCATCGGCGGTGCGTGCGAACAGCACTACCACCGACGCGAACAGCGCGGCCATCGCCGTCCACGCCACCGTGCGCTGCACCTTCGGTCCATACCGGCGATGTTCGACGAACAGCGACAGCGAAGCGCCGAGCAGCGGGATGAGGATCGGCAGGATCGCCAGATGGTTCATGCGTGGTCCTCGTCACGGCGCGGCGGCGCATCCTCGTCGGGCTCATGGGCGTCGACGTGGTCGCTGTGGTTGTCGCTGCGGCTGCGGATGGCGAGCACGATGGTCACCGCCGTCATGGCGAAGGCGATGACGATGGCGGTCAGCACCAGGGCCTGCGGCAGCGGGTCGGTGTAGTTGCCGAGGTTGGCATCCAGACCCTTCTTGAGTACCGGTGCCTTGCCTTCCACCAGCCGCCCGCCGGCGAAGATCAGCAGGTTGGTGGCGTAGGACAGGAAGGTCATGCCAAGAATGACGTCGAAACTGCGCGCGCGCAGCAGCAGGTAGACGCCGAGCATGGTCAGCACGCCGATGGCGCTTGCCAGGGCCAGTTCCATCAGCGCATCTCCCCGGTCAGCGCGGAACGTTTCCGCGGATCAATCTCGCCGCGGCGTGCGGTGCGGGTGCGCGACGGCTTGATCGTGCCCATCATCGAAAGCATCAGCATCGCGCCGCCGAACACCACCAGATACACGCCGGTGTCGAAACCGATCGCACTGGCCAGCGGGACCTCGCCGATCAGTGGCAGATGCAGGTCCAGGTGGCCACTGGTCAGGAACGGCACGCCGAACAGCATGGAGGCTGCGCCGCTGGCCACGGCCACCAGCAGGCCTGCGCCGATGCAGCGGATGTAATCGAAGCCGAAGCGCGATTCCACCGACGCGGTGCCCTGGATGATGTACTGGATCAGCAGCGGCACGGCCAGCACCAGCCCGGCGATGAAGCCGCCCCCCGGCGCATTGTGGCCACGCAGGAACAGGAAGATGGACACCGTCAGCGTCAGCGGGAACATGATCTGCGCCAGGTCGGCCGGTACCGGCAGCTTGATCGGCGGGCCGGGCATGATCTGCTCCGGCGCCATCCGCGAACGGCGCAGCATGGCGTGCACCACCAGCGCGGCGATGCCGAACACGGTGATCTCGCCGAAGGTATCGAAGCCGCGGAAATCCACCAGGATCACGTTGACCACGTTGCTGCCGTACGCCTCCGGCAGCGCACGGGCGACCATTTCGCCGGCCATGGTGTTCGGCGGCAGGGTCATTGCGGTGTACGCCAGCGCCGCCATGCCCAGGCCGGCCACCAGCGCGATGGCGGCATCACGCGAGCGCCGCAGCGTCGAGCGTTCGCTCACCGATTGCGCGGGCAGGTAGTTCATGCCCAGCAGCATCAGTACCAGGGTCACCATCTCCACCAGCAGCTGGGTCAGCGCCAGGTCCGGAGCGGACAGGAACACGAAGGTCATGGCCACCATCAGGCCGACGCCGCCGACCAGCAGCACCGCCAGCAGGCGTTGCTTGTACATGCGCAGCGTTGCCATCGCGCAGGCCATCATCACCGCCCACAGCGCCCAGCCCAGCAGCGGGATGGGCTGCGGCGACGGCCAGTCCGGCAGGCTCGGCGCGGCAAGCCAGGGCGCCGCGCCAACGATCACCGCCACTACCACCAGGCCCAGCAGCATGCGCTGCAGGCTGCCATTGGCGATCCCTGCGGTGAGCCGCTGTGCCAGCGATGAAAGCAGGTCCAGCTGGTGATGGAAGACATTGCGGCCGGTCGGCTGGTTGCGTACGGCATGCAGGTCGATGAGTCTGCGCAGGCCGAAGTACAGGGCGATGCCGCCGGCCACGCCGATCGCGCTCATCGCCAGCGGCAGGTTGAAGCCATGCCATATCGACAGGCTGTACTCCGGCATGTCGGCACCCAGGATGGCCGCCGCGCCCGCATGCAGTACCGGGGCGATGGTCAGTGCCGGGGCGATGCCCACGGCCACGCAGATCACCACCAGGATCTCCACCGGCACCTTCATCCACCGCGGTGGCTCGTGCGGCACGCGATCGAGATCGTGCGGGCCATCGCCGAAGAAGGTGTCGTGCACGAAGCGCAGGCTGTAGGCCACGCCGAACACGCCGGCCAGCAGTGCGGCGATGGACATCGCCACGCGCATCGTTTCCGGCCCGCCGGAGTCCAGGGCTTCGGCGAACAGCATTTCCTTGGACAGGAAGCCGTTGAGCAGCGGGATGCCTGCCATCGCCAGCGAGGCGATGATCGCCAGCGCGCTGGTGAACGGCATCAGCCTGCGCAGGCCGCCCAGGCGACGCATGTCGCGGGTGCCGGTTTCATGGTCGATGATGCCGGCGGCCATGAACAGCGACGCCTTGAAGGTGGCGTGGTTGAGGATATGGAATACGCCGGCCACCACCGCCATCGGCTTGGAGAGGCCGAACAGCATCGTGATCAGGCCCAGGTGCGAGATCGTCGAGTAGGCGAGCACACCCTTCAGGTCATGCTGGAAGATCGCGTTCCAGGCACCGATCAGCAGCGTGGCCGCGCCGATGCCGCTGACCGTGTAGAAGAACAGGTCGGTGCCGGCCAGCGCCGGGTGCAGGCGCGCCAGCAGGAACACGCCGGCTTTCACCATGGTGGCCGAGTGCAGGTAGGCCGACACCGGGGTCGGTGCGGCCATGGCATGTGGCAGCCAGAAATGGAACGGAAACTGCGCGCTTTTGGTGAAGATGCCGGCCAGCACCAGGAACAGTGCATAGGGGTACAGGGCGCTGGCGCGGATCTGGTCGCCCGCGGCAAGCACCACGTCCAGATCGTAGCTGCCGACGATGCGGCCGATCAGCAGCACGCCGCCCAGCAGCGCCAGGCCGCCGCCGCCGGTGATCACCAGTGCCATGCGTGCGCCTTCGCGGGCGTCCTGGCGGTGCGACCAGAAGCCGATCAGCAGGAACGAACTGATGCTGGTCAGCTCCCAGAAGATCATCAGCAGGAGCAGGTTGCCCGACAGCACCATGCCCAGCATGGCGCCCATGAACAGCAGCAGGTAGCAGAAGAAGCGGTGCGCGTTGTCCTTCGCGCTCAGGTAATAGTGCGCGTAGAGCACTACCAGCGCGCCGATGCCCAGCACCATCCCCGCGAACATCCAGGCCAGACCATCCAGTCGCAGGGTGAAATCCAGGCCGATCTGTGGAAGCCACTGGCCGCTGCTGCGCAGGACCTCGCCATCCATCACCGCCGGCGTCAGGGTGGCCAGCACGGCCAGGCCGGCCAGCGGCGCCACTGCGGCCAGCCAGGCGGCGGTGGAGCGGGAGCTGTGACGGAAGGTGGCCACCAGCGCTGCCAGGATGAACGGCAGGGCGAGCAACAGGATCAGGCTGGGGATCATGCGAGGCTCATGCAGGAAATGGGCGGTTCACGAGCAGGTCATTCAGTCTAACCGGCACCGATCTTGCGCCGATACCCGTCAAGCGGCACGCATCTGCATGGAACGTGTGCTGATTCATTTTTGCCATCGGCGACCGCGTCCGGCGACTGGAAGGCCGGCCACTTTGCCGGATCGGGCGGCAGGGCGGTGCGCCAGCATCAACCCCCGTACGTCAAGGGCTGCAAAGGAATGGTGTCGATCCGGGGAGGAGCCGCGACGGCAGGATCGCGCCGTCTCTCGCGCGTCCTGAAATGCGTTGCACTCGTTCAGGAAAAGCGGGTCAGTAACGCCAGCCAAGGTGGCGATAGACCTTCGCGAGCACCCAGGCGGGTCCGATCAGCAGATAGGTCAGGTCGGTGAGGAAGCTCGGTTTGCGGCCTTCCACCCTGTGGCCGATGAACTGCGCGATCCAGGCCAGGACGAACACGCCGCCGGCCAGTAGCGCCAGCTGGCCCAGCCCGATGCGGGCTTCCAGCAGCCGGCAGCTGCAGCCGATCACGAACAGCACGGCAAGCATGCCCAGGCCCAGCGATCGTGACAGGCGGTTGTAGAAGCACCACGCGCCGAACATCGCCAGGCCGGCCCAGATGCCGTTCTGGAACCAGGTGATCAACGGCGGAAGGCACCACAGCAGGGCGACCACCGACCACAGGATGGCCGGCACCGCGATGACATGGATGTGCTGGTTCAGGGCATTGCGATGATCGCCGGAGTAACTGTCGAAGTAGCGATCGATCGGCCGTGCGGGCTGCGCGGTGCGGGACATGCTTGCCTCCGGTGGGGTGACGGCGGGGCCGTCACCCGGTAGGTACCGGCTGCCGGCCGGCACGGCCCTCAATCGATGCTGATGCCCGCCAGCCGCTGCAGCGCTTCAGCATACTTGGCCCGCGTGCGATCGATGACCTCGGCGGGAATGGCCGGTCCCGGGGCAGTCTTGTCCCAGTCCAGCGTCTCCAGGTAATCGCGCACGAACTGCTTGTCGTAGCTCGGCGGGCTGGTGCCCACCTGGTATTCGTCGGCAGGCCAGTACCGCGACGAATCCGGGGTGAGCATCTCGTCCATGATGTACAGGCGACCATCTTCGTCGGTGCCGAACTCGAACTTGGTGTCGGCCAGCAGGATGCCGCGCTCGCGCGCGTATTCGGCGGCGAACGCGTAGATGCGCAGGGTGGCGTCACGCACGCGTTCGGCGAGGTCGGCACCGACCGCCTTCACCATGGTGTCGAAATCGATGTTCTCGTCATGGTCGCCGACAGCGGCCTTGGTGGAGGGGGTGAAGATCGGCTCCGGCAGCTGTTCGGCCTGGCGCAGGCCATCGGGCAGGTCGATGCCGCTGACCTTGCCGGTGCGCTGGTAGTCCTTCCAGCCGCTGCCGATGAGATATCCGCGGGCGATCGCTTCAACCGGTACCGGCTTCAGCTTGCGGGTGACCACCGCGCGCCTGGCGTACAGCGCGGCGTCCACGCCTTCGGGCAGCACGCTGGCCACGTCGATGCCGGTGAGGTGGTTGGGCATCAGGTGCGCGGTCCTGGCGAACCAGAAGTTGGATACCTGGCAGAGCATCTCGCCCTTGCCGGGGATCGGATCGGGCAGGACCACGTCGAAGGCGGACAGGCGGTCGGTGGCGACCATCAGCAGATAGTCGCCCGGCGGTGTGCCGGCGGGCAGCCGCTCGCGCGGGATGTCGAAAACGTCACGCACCTTGCCGCGGTGGCGCAAGGGCAGGCCGGGGAGATCGGATTGCAACAACGTGGTCGGCACGGGCACTCCTGGGGTCTTCGTCAAGACGGCTGCCCAGGGACCCGGTGGGCCCGCTGGCCAGCGGGCGTCGTAGTGTAAAGCCGTCGGGGCCGTGTGTGACGTAAAATGGAAGGCCAATTCGCCAAAGCTGCCCGGAGCGCCATGCGCTGGTACGGAAAACTGCTGGGATTCATCGCCGGGGCGCTGCTGTCTCGGTTCAATCCGTTGTTTGGCGCGGTGCTGGGGCTGCTGATAGGCCATGCCTTCGACGCGGACTGGTTCCGCCTGAACAAGGAGAATCCGTACCGCGAGCTGGGGCTGACCTCGTCGGCCACCGATGCGGACATCGATCTGGCCTATCGACGCCTGATGTCGCAGTACCACCCGGACAAGCTGGTCGGGGCGGCACCCGAACTGCGCCGCCAAGCCGAAGCCAAGAGCCGCCGCGTGAATGCGGCCTACGACCGCATCAAGGCGCTGCGCCGGCGCTGATCCCCTCATCCGTGGCCTGGCGCAGGCGCCGGGCTGGCCCTTCTCCCGTTTCCAAGGCCCCGGCCATGTCCAACTGCATCATCGCTCCTTCCATCCTGTCCGCGAATTTCGCCCGCCTCGGCGAGGAGGTCGACAACGTGTTGGCCGCCGGCGCGGACTGGGTGCATTTCGACGTCATGGACAACCATTACGTGCCGAACCTGACCATCGGCCCGATGGTCTGCCAGGCGCTGCGCAGACACGGCATCACCGCGCCGATCGACGTGCATCTGATGGTGGAGCCGGTGGACCGCATCATTCCGGATTTCGCCGAAGCCGGTGCCACGTACATCAGCTTCCATCCCGAAGCCAGCCGCCACCCGCACCGCACGATCCAGCTGATCCGTTCACTGGGCTGCAAGCCGGGTGTGGTGCTCAATCCCGGCACCCCGGTGGATGTCCTGGACTGGATGCTGGATGACCTGGATCTGGTCCTGTTGATGTCGGTCAACCCGGGTTTCGGCGGTCAGGCATTCATCCCGTCGGCGCTGGAAAAACTGAAGGTGGTGCGGCGGAAGATCGATGCGAGCGGCAAGGACATACGCCTGGAAATCGATGGTGGCGTGAAGGCGGACAACATCGAAGCGATCGCCGCTGCCGGCGCCGATGCCTTCGTGGCGGGCTCGGCGATCTTCAACGCACCCGATTACCAGCAGATCATCGCCACCCTGCGCGCCAACGCAAAAAAGGGGACGGAGGGAGTTAATTCCAATTAACGTCCTCCGTCCCCCTTCTGCAGCGGGTCCGCTGATCCGGCCGGCGACGGTCGATGACGCAGGGTTGATCCTGCGTTTCATCCGTGAGCTGGCGGTGTACGAGAAGGCTGGAAGTGCCGTGCGCACGGACGAGGCCGGCATTGCGTCCAGCTTGTTCGGCGCTGACGCCACCGCGCGTGCATTGATCTGCGAGGTCGATGGGGAGGCGGTCGGTTACGCGGTGTATTTCTACAACTATTCAACCTGGCTGGGCCGCAAGGGCATCTACCTGGAAGACCTGTATGTCAGCCCTGAAAAACGCGGGCTGGGCGCAGGCAGGGCGCTGCTCCGGCATCTGGCGCGACAGGCTGTGGACGAAGGGTGCGGGCGGCTGGAGTGGTCGGTACTGGACTGGAACGCGCCGGCCATTGCGTTCTATACCGCAGCCGGCGCGCGGCCGCAGGACGAATGGACCGTCTACCGCCTGCAGGGCGACGCGTTGCACGCCTTCGCGCAAAAAGGGGACGGAGGAAGTTAATTGCAAATAACCTCCTCCGTCCCCCTTTTTGAATGAGTGGGAGGCTGATCCTGCCTCCATCCGTCTTCCCTGCTATGGCCTTCCATGTTCCGGGTGGTTGGTGACAGGCCGATGACATTCACCGGGGCGGAACGCGGCATTGCTAGCCTGTGCGCCCGCACCCCCCGGAAATCCCATGAGTACTCCCCGCTGGCGCCTGATTCTCAATGGCAAATCCGCTGGCGACGCTGCGGTTCGCGAGGCGGTGCAAGCCTTTCGCCAGCGCGGTATTGCGCTGGATGTGCGGGTGACATGGGAGGCCGGCGATGCTGAACGCTACGTCGCCGAAGCCATCGACCACGGCGTGGATACCCTTATCGCCGGAGGGGGGGACGGCACCCTCAGTGCGGTCGCCGAAACGCTGGCGCATCGCAGTGAGCCTGCCGATGCGCTGCCGTCATTGGCGTTGCTGCCGCTGGGAACAGCGAACGATTTCGCCGCCGCCAGCGGCCTGCCGGATGAACCCATCGAGGCACTGGAGCTGATCGACAGCCGGCCGGCCCGGCTGATCGACCTGCTGCGCATCGATGCCGATGGCAGGACGTGGTGGTGCGCCAATGTCGCCAGTGGCGGGTTCGGCACCCAGGTGACGGTGGAAACCGACGAGGGCCTGAAGAGGGTTCTCGGCGGCCTGGCCTATGTCCTCACCGGCCTGTCCCGGTTGGGGCGCGCCGAACCCATCATGGCGCGTGTACGCGGCCCCGGTTTCGAATGGGAAGGTGGCTTCATCGCACTGGGCATCGGCAACGGCCGCCAGGCCGGTGGCGGGCAGGTGCTGTGCCCCGAAGCGCTGATCGATGACGGCCAGCTGGACCTCACCATCATTCCGGAGCTCACCGGGGAGTTCGCGGCCACTGTCGGGGAGCTGATCACCGGCGGCAAGCAGGCCGCATTGGAACGGGTCGCCACCCGCGCGCGACTGACCCGCGTGGAGGTCTCCGCCGAACAGCCCCTGACGCTGAACCTGGACGGCGAACCGGTGGATGCCCGGCATTTCCGCATCGAATGCGTGCCGGGCCGGGTCCGCATGCACCTGCCTGCCGATTGTCCGTTGCTGAGGGTGCGATGAGCAGGACGCCTGCCCGGCACCTGGCAGAGCCCGCACCACGGGTGCCCGCCTGCAGGGTTTCACTCCGGTCTAGGCTGCGATAAAGTCGGGCGGTGCCTCTCTTGACGACCCCGCGTTCCGTTTCTTCCGCACGCCATGGCTGGCGATGGTGGCCCGTTGCCGTCGTCCACCCAGAAAATGCCGTGTCCCGGAAGGAAAGTCGTCTTGATCACCCCGTCGCAGTTCCAGCAGCAGGCCGCTGAAGGCCACACCCGCATCCCCGTCGTCCGTGAAGTGCTGTCCGACCTGGACACGCCGCTTTCGGTCTACCTGAAGCTCGCCGACGGACCCCATACCTACCTGTTCGAATCCGTCGAAAGCGGCGAGCGTTTTGGCCGCTACTCCATCATCGGCCTGCCGGCGCGTCGCGTGTATACCTTCCGCGGTCACGAACTGACGGTCAGCGAGCATGGCCAAGTGGTGGAAACGCGTGACGTAGTCGACCCATTCGCCGAAGTGGAGGCGCTGCGCAGCGCGCATTCGGTGCCGAAGCTGGAGGGGTTGCCTGGATTCACCGGCGGACTGGTGGGCTGGTTCGGCTTCGAATGCATCGGCTACATCGAGCCACGCCTGGCACCGCCGGCCGGCCGCGACGAGCTGGGCACGCCGGACATCCTGCTGATGCACTCCGAAGAGCTCGCGGTGTTCGACAACCTCAAGGGCCGGCTGTATCTGATCGTGCATGCCGACCCCCGCCAGGCGGGGGCGTACGACGATGCGCAGGCGCGGCTGGACGCGCTGGTCGCCAAGCTGCGCGCGCCGGGGGCAGGTTACCCGGCACCGCTGCGCAGCGATGTGCTGGACGAAGGCGATTTCGTTTCCGGCTTCACCCGCGAAGGCTTCATCGACGCAGTCCAGCGCAGCAAGGACTACATCCGCTCCGGCGATATCTTCCAGGTGGTGTTGAGCCAGCGCCTGAGCGTGCCATTCAACGCACGCCCGGTGGATGTCTACCGTGCCCTTCGCGCATTGAATCCTTCGCCGTACATGTATATCCTGGACGTGGGCGACATGCAGGTGGTCGGCTCGGCGCCGGAGATCCTGGTGCGCCTGCAGCACACGCCGGATGGCGTGGGCGAGGTCACCGTGCGGCCGATCGCCGGCACGCGCCCGCGAGGCGCGACCGTGGAAGAGGACAAGGCGCTGGAGGCCGAGCTGCTGGCCGATCCGAAGGAACGGGCCGAGCACCTGATGCTGATCGACCTGGGCCGCAACGATGCTGGCAGGGTATCGAAGGCGGGCACGGTAGAGGTCGGCGAGCAGTTCGTGATCGAGCGCTACAGCCATGTCATGCACATCGTCAGCGAAGTCACCGGGCAACTGCAGCCGGGGCTGAGCTACGCCGATGTGCTGCGCGCGACGTTTCCGGCCGGTACCGTCAGTGGTGCGCCGAAGATCCGCGCGCTGGAAGTGATCCGCGAACTGGAACCGATCAAGCGCAATGTCTACGCCGGCAGCATCGGCTACATCGGCTGGCATGGTGACGCGGACACGGCCATCGCGATCCGCACCGCGGTGATCAAGGACGGTCGCCTGCACGTGCAGGCCGGTGCCGGCATCGTCTACGACTCCGAGCCGGAGAAGGAATGGGATGAGACGATGAACAAGGGCCGTGCGCTGTTCCGCGCGGTCGCGCAGGCGGCCAAGGGCCTGTGAGTTTCTCTGTGCTGTGGCTTGCGCCGCAGCACTCTTCGCTGTTTCCATTCAAGACAAGGAGTACCGCATGAAGCTGCTGAGCGTTCTGCTGTGGTCGTCGCTGCTGGCCACGATGGCCCCCTCTGCGTGGGCACAGGCCAACACCATTCCCTCGCAGCCGCACCTGCTGGTGAAGGGCGAGGGAAAGCGTACGGTGATGCCGGACCGCTTCACCGTCGAGTTGCTGGTCAAGTCCACTGACATGCAGACCGACGCGGCGCGCGCGCGCGTGCAGGGCAACGTGGATGCCGTACTGGGCGCATTCAAGCGCAGCCATGCGGTGAGCAGCACGGTGCAGGCCGACAATCTGTCCATCCAGCCTGAACGTCGCCACACCGCATCCGGCCAGGAGGAATACGTCGGCACGCGCGTCAGCCGTCGCGTGAAAGGAAGCTTCAGCAGCACCGATGACCTGCAGGAATTCCTGCGTGCCGTGGATGCCAGCGACGATCTGCAGATCAGCGGCATGCGGCCGGGCTATTCGAAAGAAGGCGCACTGCGTGCCGAGCTCAAGGCTGAAGCGGCGGCCCAGACGCGCGCATCGGCCAAGCACCTTGCCGATGCCTACGGTGCGCATGTCACTGGCCTTTACAGCATCTCCGATGTGGCGCCGAACTTCGCCTACGGAGTACAGGCCGGAAGCTGGCCGCGCAGTGGCGACATGTTCACAGCACCGGTGCCACCGCCGCCCGCCAGCCTCGACGTCACCGGCTCGCGCAGCGGTGAATCGGTACAGGCCGGCCCCATCACCTACACCGAAAACGTGTACGCCATTTTCCTGATAAGCGACGGAACCTGATCCATGCTGTGGATGATCGACAACTACGACAGCTTCACCTACAACCTCGTGCAGTACCTGCAGACGCTGGGTGCCGAGGTGAAGGTGGTGCGCAACGATGCGATGACGGTCGACGAGATCGCCGCACAGCGCCCGGAGCGCATCGTCATTTCGCCCGGCCCGTGCACGCCGAACGAAGCAGGCGTTTCGCTGGAGCTGATCCAGCGTCTCGGGCCGACCACGCCGATCCTCGGTGTCTGCCTGGGCCACCAGGGCATCGGCCAGGTCTACGGCGGCACGGTGATCCGCGCCGGCAACATCATGCATGGCAAGACCTCGCCGATCCGCCATGAAGGCAAGGGCGTGTTCGCCGGCCTGCCGGATGGTTACCAGGCCACCCGCTACCACTCGCTGGTGGTGGACAAGAACCGCCTGCCGGACTGCCTGGAAGTCACCGCCTGGACCGAGAACGAAGACGGATCCGTGGAAGAGATCATGGGACTGCGCCACCGGGAACACCCGGTGGAAGGCGTGCAGTTCCACCCCGAATCCATCCTCACCGAACATGGCCACGCGCTGCTGCGCAATTTCCTGCAGCGTTGAGCCGCACCCTCATTCCAGGAGTCAGACGATGAGCTTCTCCCCCCAGGAAGCCCTGCAGCGCGTCATCGAGCATCGCGAGATATTCTTCGACGAAATGGTCGACCTGATGCGGCAGATCATGCGTGGCGACGTATCGCCGATGATGGCGGCCGCGATCCTCACGGGCCTGCGCGTCAAGAAGGAAACCGTGGACGAGATCGCCGCCGCCGCCACGGTGATGCGTGAATTCGCACGCGTCGTGCCGGTGGCCGATACCACCCACATGGTGGATATCGTCGGCACTGGCGGCGATGGCTCGCACACCTTCAACATCTCCACCTGCGCGATGTTCGTGGCTGCTGCGGCCGGTGCACGGGTGGCCAAGCACGGTAACCGCAGCGTCTCGTCGAAGTCCGGCAGTGCCGACGCGGTGGAAGCACTCGGCGCGGTGATCGAGCTGCAGCCGGAGCAGGTGGCCCTTGCCATTGAACGGACCGGTGTGGGCTTCATGTTCGCGCCCATCCACCATCCGTCGATGAAGGTCGTGGCCCCGGTGCGGCGCGAGATGGGGGTCCGCACCATCTTCAACATCCTCGGCCCGCTGACCAATCCGGCCAATGCGCCATCGGTACTGATGGGTGTGTTCCATCCGGACCTGGTCGGCATCCAGGCACGCGTGTTGCGTGAGCTGGGCGCCGAGCGCGCGCTGGTAGTGTGGGGACGCGACAACATGGACGAGATTTCACTGGGGGCGGGTACCCTGGTCGGCGAGTTGCGTGATGGCAAGGTACGCGAATACGAGATCCATCCCGAAGACTTCGGGATCGCCATGTCCGCCAGCCGCAACCTGCGCGTGGACGGACCGGAGGAATCCATCGCCCTGCTGCGCGCGGTGCTGGACAACCAGCCGGGTCCGGCGCTGGATATCGTGGCGCTGAACGCCGGGGCGGCGCTGTACGTGGCCGGCGTGGCCGATGACATCGCCGACGGCCTGGCACGGGCGCGCGCGGTAATCGCCGATGGCAGCGCACGCCAGCGCCTGCAGGACTACGTGGCTGCCACGCATGCGCTGGCAGGCTGAGCCGGCGCCCGCGACATGATTTCTTTTTCCTCCATTTTCCCGTGACGACGATGACCGACATCCTGCAGACGATCCTGGCCCGCAAGGCCGAAGAAGTGGCACAGCGCCGCGCCGCCGTGCCGCTGGAGCAGCTGCGGGCACGCCTGGCCGATGCGCCTGCGGTGCGTGGCTTCGCACGCGCGCTGCATGCGGCCATCGCCAACGGCGATCCGGCGGTGATCGCCGAGGTCAAGAAGGCCAGCCCGTCCAAGGGTGTGATCCGGCCCGATTTCCATCCCTCCGACATCGCCGTCAGCTACGAATTCGGCGGTGCCAGCTGCCTGTCCGTACTCACCGACGTGGACTTCTTTCAGGGCAGCGATGCCTACCTGCAGCAGGCGCGCGAAGCGTGCACGCTGCCGGTACTGCGCAAGGATTTCGTGGTCGATCCCTACCAGGTTCTCGAAGCCCGCGTACTGGGCGCCGACTGCATCCTGCTGATCGTTGCCGCGCTGGACGACCGCCAGCTGGCCGAGCTGTCCGAGCTTGCGCTGGGCCTGGACATGGACGTGCTGGTCGAGGTGCACGACATCGATGAGCTGGAGCGCGCACTGCAGGTGCCGGCGCCGATGATCGGCATCAACAACCGCAACCTGCGCACCTTCGACGTTTCGCTGCAGACCACGCTGGACATGCGCCAGGCAGTGCCGCGCGATCGCCTGCTGGTGACCGAGAGCGGCATTCTCGGCCCGCAGGATGTCGGCCTGATGCGCGATGCCGGCGTCAACGCGTTCCTGGTCGGCGAGGCGTTCATGCGGGTGGAGGAGCCGGGCGAGGGCCTGCGTCAGTTATTCTTCGCCTCATGACGATGACCTATCCGACTCCGCGCGACGATGCGCCACTGGTGGTGTTCGATTTCGACCACACCCTGTACGACGGCGATTCCGGCAGCCACCTGTTCGCCACGCTGATCAAGCGCAATCCACTGCGGCTGCTGGCCGCACTGCTGGCCACGCCGCTGGCCGGGCCGCTGGTGGCGATGCTGCCCACCCGTCGTACCGGCATTTCGATCTATGTGTGGATCGCAACGTTCGGCATGCACCGTGCGCGCGAATTCAACCGGGTGATCGATGGCTATGTGCTGAAGAACGAAGCGCAGCTGCGCGCGAAACTGCTGCCGCAGGCGTTGGACGTCTTCGCCGCGCACCGCACCCGCGGCGACCGCGTGGTGGTGGCGACCGGCGCGCCGCCGGAACTGGCACGGGCCATCCTGGCCTTCGTCGCCCATCAGGACGTGCCGGTGATCGGCAGCGAGGTCGGGCCGCGGTTTGGCGCGGTAGGCGCCACCCGCCACTGCCACAACGAAGAGAAGATGCGCATGCTGCGCGAGCGCGGATACGGTGACATCGATATCGCTTACTCGGACAGCACCGCCGACCTGCCGCTGCTGGTGGCCGCGAAGGCACCGGTGGTGGTCAATCCAAAGCACCGCAGCGTGGAGTTCTTCCGGCGCGTGCTGCCGGCGGGAACGCGCATCCTCAACTGGGGCTGCGAAGACCGGGGCGGCGACAAGATGTGAAGGGGTAGTGCCGAGCCATGCCCGGTAGCCCGACTACGACCCCAGCCAGCCGCCCACCGCATGGCCCACCTGGTACAGGCTGATGCCCAGCACCAGCACGCCCACGGCGACCAGCACCCAGCGCTCCTTCACCCGTTTCACCAGCACCGCCGCCAGCGGTGCGGCCATCATGCCGCCGATCAGCAGACCGGCGACGATCTGCAGGTGATGCAGGCCCATGGTCATCAGGAAGGTGGCCGATACCGTAAGCGTCACCACGAACTCTGCGGCATTGACGGTGCCGATCGTGGTGCGGGCCACGCCGCCACGGGCCAACAGCGTCGACGTTGCGACCGGTCCCCAGCCACCGCCGCCGGTGGCGTCCAGGAAACCGGCGACCGCGCCGAGCAGCGGCACGCGCTTGATGTCGCCCTTGGGCATCAGGCGTCCCGCCGCACGCAACAGAATGATGATGGCCAGCACCAGCAGATACAGATAAATCAATGGCCGGATGACGTCCGCGGACAGCTGCGTAAGGCCATATGCGCCCACCGCGCCGCCGATGGCGCCGGGCAGGGCCAGGCGCACGAACAATTTCCGGTCGACATTGCCGGCGACCAGATGGGAAACCCCGGAGGCACCGGTGGTGAAGACTTCGGCGGTATGCACGCTGGCGCTTACCTGGGCCGGCGGGATACCCATGCTGAGCATCACTGAGGAGGACACCAGCCCGAAGGCCATGCCAAGCGCCCCATCGACCAGCTGCGCACCCAGGCCAATGAGGATGAACCACCAGAATTCGCTGCTCAGCTCCATGCGCGCAGCCTGGTAGTGCCGGCCGCTGGCCGGCAGCCACGACAGCGACGAAACGCTCGAGCGCTGGCAGCCGGCAACCACTGCGTGTGGCCGGATATCCATGACGTTGCCGGCCAGCGGCCGGCACCCTCGTCACGGCGCATCAGCGGGTTCCGTACAGCACCACCGTCTTGCCACGGGCGTGCAGCACCCCATCGACCTGCAGCTTCTTCAGCACGCGACCGGCCATTTCCCGGGAGCAGCCCACCAGCCGTGCGAGCTCCTGGCGCGACACGCGCAGCTGGCTGCCCTGCGGATGGGTCATCGCCTCGGGCTCTTCGGACAGGTCATGCAGGGTGCGCACGATGCGGTCGGTGACATCCAGGAAGGCCAGCCGGCTGGCTTTCCTGCTGGTATCCAGCAGCCGCTTGGAGATCTGCTGGCCCAGCGCGTACAGCAGGCGCGGGGCATCGTTGGACAGCGGCCCCAGGAACAGCTGGTGCAGCCGCTCGTAGCTGATTTCGGCCAGTTCGCAGGTGCTGCGGGTACGCAGGATCACCTCGCGGCGGTCGGACTCCACGAACAGGCCCATCTCACCGACGAACTCGCCGGTGCCGAAATAGCCGAGGACCAGCTCGCGCTCCTCGTCCTCCTCGGCGATGATGGAAACCGAGCCGCTGATCACATAGTAGAGGGTGCCGGCGGGGTCGCCGGGACGGAAAACATCGGTTCGGGCAGGGTAACGACGCCGGTGGCTGTGAGCCAGGAAGCGGTCGATGGTAGCGATGTCCAAAGCCAACGGACTGGTAGCAAGGCGCACGGTTGACACGATGGGGCGCTCCCTCTGCGCATGAACGGATTCACGGGGTGTGGGCGCAGCTTAGCGGAGCGCAAATGTTAAGAGCAAACACCGTGCCAGATCCGGCAACGTGTTCACATTACCCCTGAGGGCTGGTTTGCCTCATAATTGATCCTTTCCCCTCTCCTACAGGATCGACCGCCGTGGTCAAGCCGTTGCCTCGCCTGAGGTTGCAAGGTTTCAACAACCTCACCAAGGCGCTGAGCTTCAACATCTATGACGTCTGTTACGCACGCACCGAAGAGGAGCGTCAGCGTTACATTGAATACATCGATGAAGAGTACAACGCCGACAGGCTGACTCAGATTCTCACGGACGTGGCCGAGATCATCGGCGCGAACATCCTCAACGTCGCGCGCCAGGATTACGATCCGCAGGGTGCGTCGGTGACGATCCTGATCTCCGAAGAGCCGGTGATCGACAAGAAGCAGGCCGGCAAGGAGCTGATTTCCGATGCCGTGGTCGCGCACATGGACAAGTCGCACATCACTGTGCACACCTATCCGGAAACGCACCCGCAGGAAGGCATCGCCACCTTCCGCGCCGACATCGACGTGGCCACCTGTCGCGTCATTTCGCCGCTGAAGGCGCTGAACTACCTGATCGAGAGTCTGGAATCGGACATCGTGATCATGGATTACCGCATCCGTGGCTTCACCCGCGACGTGAAGGGCAAGAAGCACTTCATCGACCACAAGATCAATTCGATCCAGAACTTCCTGGCCAAGAACATCAAGTCGCGTTACGAGATGTTCGATGTGAACGTTTATCAGGAAAACATCTTCCACACCAAGATGCACCTGAAGGACTTCGATCTGGACCAGTACCTGTTCGAAGAGAAGGCCAAGAACCTGTCCTTCAAGGAACGCATGAAGATCGAGGCGCTGCTGCGCCGCGAGATCGAAGAGCTGTTCCACGGACGCAACCTGTCCGAATGACACCGGCGCCGCGCCCGGACGGGCGTGGCGGACACCGGTGTTGCGGCAGTCAACCGACCCACGGCCCGGTGTGCAGACACCGGGCCGTTCTGTTTCCCGGCTACCTTGAGGACATCACCATGCCCTGGATCTACCTGCTGCTGGCGGGCCTGTTCGAAATCGGCTTCGCCGTCGGGATGAAGTATTCCGATGGCTTCAGCAAGCCCCTGCCAACCGCTGCCACCGTCGTTGCCGCGCTGATTAGCCTGTACCTGATGAGCCAGGCGATGAAGAGCATTCCGGTCGGTACCGCCTACGCCATCTGGACCGGCATCGGGGCGATGGGCGTGGCGGTGCTGGGGATATTCCTGTTCAACGACAGCGCATCGCCGGCGCGGTTGGGCTGCGTGGCATTGATCGTGGCGGGCGTGATCGGCCTGAAGCTGGTTTCGCCGAACTGAACGTGCCCGGTGCGGCGGCCGCGGCCCCTGGTGCGGGCATTTCCGTGGTTCAGGGATCTGCCGGCCAGCGGCCGGCACTACAATGGGTAGGCGGCCGGCACTACGCCTGACAGGTGGCCGGCACTACAGCCGGTAGGCGATGGTCTTCATCACCTTCGAGGCGAGCGCCATCACGCCGGGAATCGGAAACGGCAGGCGTCGGGCACCGGCTTCCTCGGCATGCGCGGCATGGCGCGCTTCGTCTGCCTTCATGACCCGGATCACTTCACGGCTGCGCAGGTCGGCCGGTGGCAGCGTCTCCAGATGCTCGTCCAGGTGGGCTTCCACCTGGCGCTCGGTTTCCACCACGAAGCCCAGGTTCCAGCCATCGCCACGCAGTCCGGCGAGGGTGCCGATGGCATAGCTGCCGGCATACCAGAGTGGATTGAACAGGCTGGCGCGGCTGTCCAGTTCGGAAAGCCGGGTAGCGCACCACGCCAGGTGGTCGGTTTCCTCCTGCGCGGCCTCCAGCAGGTGCGCGCGGGTCGCTGGATCCTGCGCCACCGCGGCCTGGCCGAAATACAATCCCTGTGCGCATACCTCGCCGACATGGTTGATGCGCATCAGCCCGGCGGCGTGGCGCTGCTCGTCCGGCGCCATGCCGGGCTCGGCCGCGGCGGCGGGGTAGGGACGCGATGCCGGCGGATTGCCGAATACGGTGTCCAGCGCGCGCTGCGCTTCGGTCAGCAGGTGGTCCAGCGGTGTCGTCTGGCGGAGCGCGGTCATGGCGGATGGCGGCATCGGGGGATGCCTGATTCTCGCCGCCCACGCCGCTCCTGCCAACCCGGATCACCCCTGCGGCTTGCGCCGGGCCGGAAACATGGCTAGAATCCCGCCTCTTGCGTTTCACCTTCACAACGCGTGGCAGAGTTCCGGCAGTCCATCGCCGCAATGAGCCCGACCTACATAGAGTTCTTCATGAGCACTTTCACCGCCAAGAACGAGACCGTCCAGCGCGACTGGTATCTCGTCGACGCCGAGGGCAAGACCCTGGGCCGTCTCGCCACTGAACTGGCCCGCCGTCTGCGCGGCAAGCACAAGCCCGTTTACACCCCCCACGTTGATACCGGCGACTATCTGGTCGTGGTCAATGCAGAAAAGATTGTCGTCACCGGCAAGAAGCTGCAGGACAAGATGTATCACCGTTTCACCGGTTACATCGGCAACCTGAAGACCGAATCCCTGGCACAGGCGCTGGAGCGCCACCCGGAGCGCGTGATCGAGATCGCCGTGAAGGGCATGCTGCCGAAGGGCCCGCTGGGTCGCCAGATGTACCGCAAGCTCAAGGTCTACGCCGGCACTGAGCATCCGCACGCCGCACAGCAGCCGCAGGTTCTGGATATCTAATCATGGCTATCACTCAAAACTACGGCACTGGCCGCCGCAAGTCCTCCACCGCCCGCGTGTTCCTGCGCAAGGGTTCGGGCAAGATCACCGTCAATGGCCGTCCGCTGGACGAGTTCTTCGGCCGTGAGACCGCGCGCATGATCGTGCGCCAGCCGCTCGAACTGACCCAGAACACCGAAAACTTCGACATCCTGGTCACCGCCATCGGCGGCGGCACCACCGGCCAGGCCGGTGCGATCCGCCTGGGCATCGCCCGCGCGCTGGTCGAGTACGACGAAGGCCTGAAGTCCGAGCTGCGCAAGGCCGGCTTCATGACCCGCGACGCCCGCGAAGTCGAGCGTAAGAAGGTCGGTCTGCACAAGGCCCGCCGCGCGACCCAGTTCTCCAAGCGCTGATCCACTGCGCCCGGAACAACAAAAAGCCCGGCCTTTTGGCCGGGCTTTTTGCATTATGGGCTTGCGGACAGGTAGTTCACCTTGGACCTGCGCGCCTACAGGCGCGGCGATAAGGTGGAATGCGTGATCAGATTAAAAAGAAAAGGCCTGATCGAAAGATCAGGCCTTTTCTTTTTAATCTGGCTGCCCCGGATGGATTCGAACCACCGAATGCCTGAGTCAGAGTCAGGTGCCTTACCGCTTGGCGACGGGGCAAAATGTGTGAAGCAATTATCTCACTTTCCAGATCGAAAACCAACCTCGATCTGGTGGCTATGGGTGGACTCGAACCACCGACCCCAGCATTATGAGTGCTGTGCTCTAACCGGCTGAGCTACATAGCCTCGGTGAGCCGGCTATTCTGGGCATCTGTACGGGGCATGTCAACACTTTTGTAGAGTGCTTGTGGGCCGACAGACGGCATGGGATAGTCCCTGTCAGTAGATTTTTAGGAGTCCGCATCGTGATCGATCCGGACGGCTATCGACCCAACGTCGGCATCGTGTTGATGCGCCCGGACGGTCAGGTGTTCTGGGCACGTCGCGTGCGCCGGGATGGCTGGCAGTTCCCGCAGGGCGGCATGAACACCGATGAGACGCCCGTCGAAGCCATGTATCGCGAACTGCAGGAAGAGACCGGACTGCTCCCCGAGCATGTGGAAGTGCTGGGCGCCACCCCAGGCTGGCTGCGCTACAAGCTGCCGGCGCGGGCCGTCCGTCGCAACGAACGACAGGTGTGCATCGGCCAGAAGCAGGTCTGGTTCCTGCTGCGCCTGACCGGCGATGAAAGCCACGTGCAGCTGGATCTCACCGACAGCCCCGAGTTCGACCATTGGCGCTGGGTGGATTTCTGGTACCCGGTGGAACATGTGGTGATGTTCAAGCGCGGCGTCTATGCCCGCGCGCTCCGTCATCTTGCGCCGATGGCGCGAGGCATCGCCGGCACCGGCATTTCGCCCATGCCCAAGGGCGCCCAGGAAGCGTGGATGCCCGGGCACGTGGCGGGGCATGACCGGCCGCGCAAGCGCACGCGTGTACGAGGCTACTGGCCAAAGAAGACCCAGGGCGACCCTGGGGCGACGTGAGTGGACGACATCGACCTTGTCATCGGGGCAGACGATTGAAGGCTGCTGAACGATGTCGAGAATGATTCAGCTTCACAATTGACAACCATTCGCGTTTCCCTTGAAATGAGTGCAGGCCAGTTCCGGCCTGCCAGCCCGACGGCCCGCCGTGTACGTCTGCATCTGCAACGGAGTCACCGACCACCAGATCCGCGAAGCGGCCAGCGATGGCTGCAGGACGGTGGCCGAGCTGACCATGCGTACCGGCTGCGGCGCCACCTGCGGTTCCTGCCTGGACATGGCCGGCGACCTGCTGGCCAGGGCCCGCGGCACCCATGAGCTGCCATTGCCGATACTGGGCCTGCAGGCCGCCTGAGATACTGGCCTGACACGGCTGCGCCGCTCCTGCAATGCCGCGCGGCGGCCTCGCAACTGATCACGATTCGCGTTCCTTCATCGTCCGCGCAAAGTCGCTACAGTGCCTGCGTTCACAGCGTGCAGGAGCACTCCCATGAAAGGCGACGCCAAGGTCATCCAGTACCTCAACAAGGTGCTGTACAACGAACTGACCGCGATCAACCAGTATTTCCTGCATGCCAAGATGTTCAAGAACTGGGGCATCAAGGAGCTCGCCGAGCACGAATACAAGGAATCGATCGACGAGATGAAGCATGCCGACATGCTGTCCGACCGCATCCTGTTCCTTGAGGGCCTGCCGAATTTCCAGGCGCTGGGCAAGCTGCGCATCGGTGAGAACCCGACCGAGATGCTGCGCTGCGACCTGGCGCTGGAGCGCGAAGGCGTCGAGGTTCTGCGTGAGGCGGTGGCCTACGCGGATTCCATCAGCGATTACGTCAGCCGCCAGCTGTTCGTGAAGATCCTCGATTCGGAAGAAGAGCACATCGACTGGCTGGAAACCCAGCTGGACCTGATCGAGCGCATCGGCGAGCCGAAGTATCTGCTCAGCAAGCTGGAAGATTGAAACGGCGCTAGCGGGAGGCGGAAGGGCGCCATCCCGACAGCGCGATACGCGCGCGCGCGAACTCCGCCACCAGTCGCGACGCGGCGGCCGTCGGTTGCACCAGGGCGCCATTGCGTACATCCGCTTCGACGCGCTGCGCCACGGCGGACAATGCGGTGGCGCCGACATTGGCGCTTGAAGATTTCAGTACGTGCGCGAGCGAGCGCAGGCGCTGCGGGTCGTCTTCGCGCGCAGCATCCTGGAGCTGCTGCACCAGTGCCGGCGTGTCCTGCAGGAAGGCATCGATGATGGCCTGCGTGCTGTCGCCGATGATGGTGTGCAATTCATCAAGAACCTCCGGATCCAGCACCATCGGCGAGCGTGGCGGACCTTCCGGCGATGCCTTGCCGGGCAGTCCCGCGTCGGCCGGCACATCGGTGTCGACGCCGCCCGCCCACTTCCGCAGCAGCCCGTGCAGGACGCGGATGTCCACCGGCTTGGGCAGATAATCGTCCATGCCTGCCTGCAGGCAGCGTTCGCGGTCACCGGCCATGACATTGGCGGTCATCGCGATGATCGGCATGCGCACCAGGTCGTGCTCTCTTTCATGCATGCGCCAGCGGGCGGTGGCGGCGTAGCCGTCCAGCACCGGCATCTGGCAGTCCATCAGCACCACGTCCATGTCCATGCCGGCGGCACCCAGGGCGTGCAGGGCCTGCTCGCCGTCCTGCACGCTGCGCACCTCGCAGCCGAGCACCTGCAGCAGGTGCTGCGCCACCTTCAGGTTGACGGTATTGTCTTCCACCAGCAGCACACGCAGCGGCAAGGGCAGCGGCGGCAGGGCGCCTGACTCGCCTTCCGGCATCGTGTCCGCCAGCAGCGGTGGCGGGCGCGCGGACAGTGACGGACCCGGACTCAATGCGGCGTGCAGTTCGCCATCGGTGGTGAGCGCGTCACGCCAGTGCTGGGTGGTCGTCGATGCCGCATCGCCCAGATGCAGCCACAGGACCTGCGGTGCGTCTTCGCCGCACTCGGCAAGCGCCCGCTGCAACGTGGCCGGACCACTGCGCAGCAGCCGCCCATCGATCACCAGCCAGGCCGGCACGGTGCTGGCCGGCGCACGCAGCGCGTCCAGCACGGCGGCCAGCGTGGATACCTGACGGACCTGCAGGCCCTGCTGCCCGGCGACCCGTTGCACGCGCTGCTGCAGAGCGCTGTCCGCGGTGAACAGCAACAACGCCTGCATGCCGGCGCCGTGGCTGTCGGCGAGGTCGCCTGCGGCTTTCAGCAATGGAATCTCGAACCAGAACGTCGCGCCGTGTCCGGGCGTGGAGCGCACGCCGATACGGCCACCCATCAGGTCAACGATGCGCTGGCAGATTGCCAGGCCCAGCCCGCTGCCGCCGTAAAGACGGGTGGTGGAGGCATCGGCCTGGGTGAACGACTGGAACAGCCGCGACTGCTGCGCCGGTTCGATGCCGATGCCGGTGTCCACCACTTCGAAACGCAGTTCATGCCGGTTGTGGGTTTCGCCCAGCCGCTGCACGCGCAGGTCGACATGGCCACGGGCGGTGAACTTGATCGCGTTGGCAAGCAGATTGCCGAGTACCTGCCGCAACCTTATCGGATCGCCTCGCACGGACAGTCGCACGGCTGGGTCCAGCTCCAGCGCCAGCCGCACGCCCTTGGCTTCGGCCGCGCGCTGCATCAGCTGCACCATGCCCTCCAGCAGTTCGCGCAGGTTGAAGGTGGTGGTTTCCAGTTCCAGCGCATTCGCTTCCAGCCGGGAATGATCCAGGATGTCGTCAACGATGCGCAGCAGCTGCCGCGAACTGGTGAGCGCGGTTCCCAGCATCTGCCGCTGGTCCGCTTCCAGACGACCCCGTCCGATCAGGTCGAGCATGGGAATGATCCCATTGAGCGGCGTGCGGATTTCGTGGCTCATCGTCGCCAGGAATTCGCCCTTGGCCAGCACGGCGGCCTCTGCGGCCTGCTTGGCATGCAGCAGCTGCTGTTTCAACTGGTCCTGCTGGTCGTGCCGCTTCTGCAGCTGGTCGCGCTCGTGCTGCAGGTGCCGCAGGCGCCGTTCGAGGTCATCCGCCTGTGCCTGCTGGCGGGCCAGCATACGTCCCTGTGCCAGCACCGCGATGGCGGCCAGCAGGGCGCCGGCCAGCGTTGCCCAGGCCGTCCAGCCGCCGGATTGCCAGGCGGTGACCAGGGCGAATCCGGCGCTGGTCAGGATCGCCAGCAACGCCAGCAATTGTTGCCGCATGCCCGGTCCCTGGGCCGGCATGTCACAGCACCGCGTTGAGGAAATCGAAATCCAGGTCGCTGCCTGCCGACTGCACCATGTTGCCCTGGATGAAATCAACGCCCCCCAGCCACATGGCTGCGGCCGCCTGCGGATCCTCGATCTGCTGGCCGATGATCTGTACGTTGGCGCGGTGCGCGGTTTCGATGGCGGTGCGCAGTTCGTCGCGGGTGTGGGGGTTGGCATGGCTGCTGGAGAACCGCGCCGCCATGCGCACGAACGACAACGGCAGCTGGCCCAGCAGGGCATTGGCTTCCGCGCCTGGTTCGAACTGGCTCAGGCAGAAGCGCACGCCCGCCGCGCTGGCGCGGGTGCAGAACTGCTGCAGGGTCACGGTATGGATCAATGCATCCGGAAGACGGACATCGATCACCAGCGCGTGCCCATCCACCTGGCGCTGCTGCAGCGATTCCAGCAGCCAGTCGGCGAATGCATCGCGGGCCAGCGTGCGCAATGACTGCGACACGAACAGGTGCAGTGGCGGCGTCGCGTGGCGGTAGTGGTCAAGCAGGCCCAGCGCATGATCGATGACTTGCTGATCAAGATCGGCGATCCGGCCGGCGGATTCGGCGGCCGGAATCACCTGGCCGGCGGTAAGCACGCTGCCATCAGGGCGGCGCAGCCGCAGCAGCACCTGGTACTGCGCGTTGCCGCCACCGGCCACCGCGACGATCGGCTGGTAGGCCAGCTCCAGCTGTCCATCCAGCATCGCCAGGTGTTCGTCGCTGGCTGCTTCCTCGTGCGGCACATGGCCGGCCACGCCGGCACTGAGCAGGCGTGCCTGCAGGGTGGTGCGCTCGATGGCCTCCAGCGCGCTGCCCGCATCCGGGAAGCCTGGCGACAGCGCCGCGAAACCGATGACGCCGCGCAGGTGTACCGATTCATCGTCGCGGATCACGAACGCGCGCGCGGACAGCTGCTCGCGCAGCGACTGCGCGGTGGCGTCCAGCTGTGCTTCGTCGGCGCCGCGCGCCAGCACCAGGAAACTGTTGTCGTTCAGGCGCGCCAGCAGCCAGGGTTGCGCGGCCTCGGCCAGCCGCTGCCCGGCCTGTACCATCAGCCGCTCGAATGCTGCATAGCCATAACGCTCGCGCAGTCCCAGCGCGCTGCTGATCTCGATGAACAGCAGTCCGCCCGGATCACGATGCGTGAGCGCCGCCGACAGTTGCTGCAGGACATGATGGCGGGTGGGCAGGCCGGTTTCCGGGTTGCTCAGCAGCGGCGCGTGCGCACGGCCGCTGCGGCTGGCAGCCTGCGCGCGGGCGCGCCGGATGCGGTTGGAAACCGCCGCGATCAGGTGGCGTGGGCGGATGGGCTTGCTGAGGTAATCGTCGGCACCGCTGTCCAGAACTTCGAACTGGCGCTCCGGGTCCGGATCGCCGCTGAGGAAGACGATCGGCAGCATCTGCATGCCGGGGAGCTGGCGGATGATCGCCGTCAGCCGCATGCCATCCAGGTCCGGCAGGTGCAGGTCCATCAGGATCAGGTCCGGCGCATGTTCCTGGATGGCCGGCCGCACGCTTTCCGCGTCGCCGACCACGATGGCCTCCATGCCCGCCCCCTGCAGCACGCTCTGCGCGAACAGGGCCTGCGCACGGTCGTCTTCCACCACCAGGATGCGGTACGGCGCATCGTTGGTGATCGTATCCGACGGCAGCTCGGGCTGCGCCTGTGCTCCGGTATCCAGCGGCGGGGGAGATGCGGTCGGCAGCGCCACGACGTTGTCGCTGTCGCTGGCCGTGGCGGCCGGCGTTGCGCTCCAGCGCTGCCAGTGGTCGGCGGGCGGTGTTTCGGCGCGTGGGCTGCGCGGGGGAGTGTCGTTCACGGAAGGAAGGCCGCGTAGGAAGAAGGAGGGCAGTTGAAGGGGATTATGCGACAGGGCCGGCGCGGGTGGCGTCGCGGCCAGCGGCGACCAGCCGGCGCATGCTCCGCCACAGGGTGCGCCAGATCCACCACACCGCCAGCGCGCCAAGCAGGCTGCACGCCAGCACCACCACCAGGGCAATCCACGGGTGTGCCAGCGCAAGGGCCAGCCCGCCGATCACCACCGTGTCTTCGGCCGCCGATGCCATCCAGTTGCTGGCCGGCTCGGGCGAGGTATTGAGCAGGGCGCGGGTGCCGGCCTTCAGCCCATGGCTGGCCAGCGCCACGCCCGCACCGGCCAGCAGCGTGCCGGTCCCCAGATCGCCATCGGGCGACAGCGTGGCCGCGGCCAGGAAGGCACCGGCCGGCACCCGTGCCAGTGTCTGCAGCAGGTCCCAGGCCGAATCCACGCCGGGAATCTTGTCGGCGAAGAATTCGGCGACGGCGAGTACTGCGGAGGTGCCCAGCACCCACCAGGATTCGGTTGCCTGCAGTGCCGGCGGCAGGTCCACCCAGCCCAGCAGCCCCGCCAGGCCTACGCCGAACACGGTCAGGTAGACCCGGATGCCGGCCAGCCAGGCCAGCAGGATGCCGATCACGAACAGATGGGCGTCGGTCATGGCGGACTCCAGACGGAAACGCAGCGAAGACCGACACTATCGGGGATGACGGGACCGAACGCCACCGCCGTGCCTTGGCAAGGCCGGGGCAGCAGGCGTCATGAATTACACTAAAGAACGTTGATTGATTTGAGGCCGAGTCAGCACCTGCCGGTGCTGCGGAATCCCGCCATGACCCAACGTCCTTCTCCACGCGTGCAGATCCGTTTGCCGGGCCAGCCTCCGGCCGCCGGAAACGACCGTCGCCGGCTGCTTGTCATTTCGGTCGCGGCACTGGTGTCGCTGCTGCTGGCCGGCCTGCTCGGCTTCTGGCTGGGGCGTCCCGGCGGCGATGCCGGCAGCCAGCTGCACGAAACCCGCCAGCGTGCCGAGCGCCTGCAGGATGAACTGGTGGAACTGCGCCAGAAGCAGGCCACGCTGGAGGCATCGGACCGTATCAGCCGCGCCGCCAATACCGAAGTGCAGGCCTCGCTCGCCGAACGCGATGAAGAGATTGCCGGCCTGCGCGCGGATGTGGCGTTCTATGAGCGCCTGGTCGGCGCCACCAGCCAGCGCAAGGGCCTGAATACGCACTCGGTGGAGTTCCGCCAGGAAGCTGCGGGCACCTACCAGTACAGTGTGGTGCTGACCCAGAACCTCAACCGCGGTGCAATCAGCCAGGGTCAGATGCGTTTCACCGTGGAAGGCGTCAAGAATGGGCGCCTGGCCACGGTCAGCTGGGATGAGCTGCACCAGAGCACCAAGGTACCGGGGCAGGACTATTCGTTCCGGTATTTCCAGCAGCTCGGCGGCAGCGTGATCATGCCGACGGACTTCACCCCGCAACGGGTGAGGGTCACATTGGGAAGTGGTACGGGGGGTACCACGCAGGTATTCGATTGGAGACAGGCCGGGGCACCGGCCGCAAACGGGGAGTAGGCAGATGTTTGGAAGCAGCAAATCCAGCCGCGACGGGCAACTGGTGGTCGATGCGCTGATCGGCAGCCAGGTGGTGATCCGTGGGGACGTGGAATTCAGTGGCGGGCTGTACGTGGAAGGACGCATCCAGGGCAAGGTCGTCGCGCTGGAAGGGGCCGGCGGGGCGAACCTGACCCTGGCGGAGAACGGCATCATCGACGGCGAGATCCGTGCCCAGGTGGTGGTCATCAGCGGCCGCATGGACGGGGATGTACATGCCAGCGAGCGGGTAGAGCTGACGCCGAGCGCACGGGTCAACGGCAACGTCCATTACCAGGTGGTCGAGATGAGTGCCGGTGCGCAGCTGAACGGACGCCTGATCCATGCCAGCAGTGCGGTCGCCGCGCTGCCGGCGCCGGAGTCCATGGCCGGTGAGGCTGGAGCAGGAAGCGGCAGGGCCGATACGGCCGCGCGCCGCAAGCTGGCCGAGGCGATGGCTTGAAAGGTGTCGCCCGCGCCCCCATGCTGGGGCCATGAGCACGCTGATTTCCCTTCCCGGCGCGGCGGATGCGGCGCCGGGCTACCAGTCCCTGGACCGGCCGCTGAACTTCACCGAAGCCGCTGCGGCCAAGGTGCACGAGCTGATCCAGGATGAAGGCAATGCCGACCTGGCGCTGCGCGTCTACATACAGGGCGGCGGCTGTTCGGGCTTCCAGTATGGGTTCGAGTTCGACGAGAACCGCGCCGACGATGATCTGGCCGTGCAGACCAGCGGCGTGACGCTGCTGGTCGATCCGCTCAGCCTGCAGTACCTCATGGGCGCGGAAGTGGACTACACCGAGAGCCTGACCGGGGCGCAGTTCGTGATCCGCAATCCGAACGCCAAGACGACCTGCGGCTGCGGTAGCAGTTTCAGCATGTAAAGCGCGCAATTGGCAGGACTGACCCGGTGCCGCGTGGATACCGGGGCGGGCCGGCCTGCCTGGGCGGTTCAAGTGCCCCGCGCGCATCGCCGGCGGCTTGCCAGCGGCCGCCCATGCGGTCACGCTTGGACGATGTCCACGATCCTTTCGCCGCTTTCCGGGTTCGCCTTCGTTGCCGAGCCGCTCGAGCGTGCCGATGCCCTGCGTGACGATGCCGATGTGCTCGCACGCCTGTGGCCGGATGCACGCATCCTCGTCCTGGACCAGGACGGCACCGCGTTCACCGGGCTGGACGACCAGCCGCTGCGGCTGACCGGCGCCATGCTGGGCGGTGGGCCCGGTGCTGCGGTGTTCCTCGGCCTGCGCGGCGACCAGGCCTGGTTTTCGGTGGAAGCCGCCACGGTCGATGTGACCGCCCCCGGCCGCCTTGATCTGCGCCAGGCCGCGCTGCTGTGGCCCACGGCCGACGCCACGGCTTTCAGCTATGCACGCGGCATGTCCTACTGGCATTCGCGCACCCGTTTCTGCGGCGTGTGCGGCGGTAGCGTGCGCTTCGACCGGGGCGGCTTCATCGGCCGCTGCGGACAGTGCGCCACCGAGCATTACCCGCGCGTGGACCCGGCAGTGATCGTGGCGGTGGAAAACCGCGGGCGCCTGCTGCTGGGCCGGCAGTCCAGCTGGGCGCCGCGCCGTTATTCGGTACTGGCCGGCTTCGTGGAGCCGGGTGAATCGCTGGAACAGACCGTGGTCCGCGAGGTGCATGAAGAAAGCAAGGTGCGCGTCACCGCATGCCAGTACCTGGGCACTCAGCCCTGGCCGTTTCCCGGCGCCCTGATGGTCGGGTTCCGTGCCCAGGCCGAAGACGGCGAGCCGGAGGTGGATGGCGAACTGGAAGACGCACGCTGGTTCAGCGCCGCGGAAGTCGGCGCCGCGCTGGCCCGCGATACCGAAGACGATGGCGACGGCATCCGCCTGTCGCCGCCGATCTCGATCTCCCGCAGCCTCATCGAACACTGGTACCGGCAGCAGCCATAGGAGCTTGGATGTTCACCACCCTGGTGGCAGTACTGGTCGCCCTGGCATGTGGGCACGTCGCGCCCGCAGCGGCAGCGCGCCTGCGCCGGTTCGATGGCTTCCGGCGCTGGCTCGGCTGGCTGGATGCCCATGGCGGACAGGCCTGGCGCGGCGGCGTGGGCGTGGCGATCGCGCTGCTGCCGCCGGTCATCCTGATGGCACTGCTGGCCTGGGCAGTGCGCGGCACGCTGTTCGGACTGCCGTCGCTGCTGCTGGGCGTGGCTGTGCTGGCGTGGTGCTGGGGGCCGCGTGACCTGGACCGCGATGTCGAAGCGGTCATCGATGCCGATGAACCGGCGTTGCGCCACGCGGCCATGCACAACCTGCAGTCCGCCGGCGGCAGCGTGTACGAGGACGTGCCTTCGCTGGTCGAAGCGACGTTCCTGAACGCACTGCGGCGCTGGTTCGCGGTGCTGTTCTGGTTCCTGCTGCTGGGGCCGGCCGGCGCGCTGGCGTATCGCCTGCTGGCGCTGATGGCGGTGAGCCCCATGCGTGCGCGGGTGCCGGTGGAAACCCTGGCGGTGGCGCAACGCGTGCTGGGCTGGGTGGAGTGGCCGGTGGCGCAGGCAATGGCGCTGTCGATGGCGCTGGTGGGCAACTTCGATACTGCCTGGACAGCATGGCGCCACGCGCATGGCGAACGCTGGATGCAGGGCATCGGCTTCCTGGGCGCGGTAGCACGCGCCAGCGTGCGTGCCGACCTGCGCGAGGAAGCCCATGATTACACCGACGCCGGACTGCTGCCGGTCTGGCAGCGGCTTCCCGAACTGCGTGATGCGATGAACGTGGTGTGGCGCATGCTGCTGCTGTGGCTGGTGGGGCTGGCCCTGCTGGTGATCGCCGGCTGGATCGCCTGAATCACGCTGTCAGGCATTGTCCCCGCGCAACGCACGCACCTGTGCTTCCAGTGCGTTCGCGGTAGCCGTGGTGCCATCCACCGCTGGCGCGGCGACCACATCCACGGTGGCGCGGAAGCGACGTGGCACGCGCATGCGTCCCAGGCGGCTGTCGCGACGGCTCCACATGCTGGTCCACATGCCCCGCAGCGCCATCGGCACCACCGGGACCGGACGCCGCTGCAGGATCTTTTCAAGCCCACTCCTGAAGCGGCCCATCGTGCCATCGCGCGTCAATGCACCTTCGGGGAAGATGCAGACCAGTTCGCCGTCGGCAAGCGCCGCATCCACCTCATCGAACGCGCGCTGCATCAGCACGGGATCTTCCTGGGCGCCTGCGATGGGGATCGCCTTGGCGGTACGGAAGATCCAGCGCATCACGGGGATGTTGAAGATGCGGTAGTACATGACGAAGCGCACCGGACGCGGGATGCTGGCCGACAGGATGAGGGCATCCATGTAGCTGACGTGGTTGCACACGATCAGCGCGGGCCCTTCGTCCGGCACGTTTGCTTCGATGCCTTCGGGGTGCAGGCGGTACAGCGCGCGCACCATCAGCCAGCTGAGGAAGCGCATCAGGAATTCGGGAACGATGGTGAATATGTAGATGGCGACCATCGCGTTGGCCACGGCCAGCGCCAGGAACAGCTGCGGGATGGTGACGCCGATGGCATGCGCGGCCAGCCCGATGCCGGCAGCCGCCACGATGAAACCGGAATTCTGGATGTTCAGCGCCGCGAATACGCGCGACATTTCCGCCTTCGGCGTGCGGCTCTGGATCAGCGCGAACAGGGGCACGACGAAGAAGCCGGTGAACAGGCCGATGCCCAGCAGGTCGATGATGATGCGCGTGCTGCCGGCCTGGCGCACGAACTGCATCACCGACAGCCCCTGGGCGGTGGCTTCGCCGGCACGGGCGAAGTACAGGTCCAGCAGGAAGGCCGTCATGCCGAAGGCGCCCAGCGGTACCAGGCCGATTTCCACGGTACGCCCGGACAGCTTTTCGCACAGCAGCGAACCGACTCCGGTGCCCACCGAGAACAGCGCCAGCGCGAAGATATACAGCGTGGGCTCGCCGCCAAGGTGGGTCACCGCATAGGTGGGCAGCTGCGAGGTCAGCACGGTGCCGACGAACCAGAACCATGACACGCCGAGAATGGCGTTGCGCACGGCTTTCTGCTTCTTGGCCATGCGCAGCACGGCCAGTGATTCCGGCAGCGGGTTCCAGTTGATCTTCAGCCCGGGTGCGCCGGCGTCCACTTTTGGAATCATCCGCGCCACGACGTTGCCGCACACGGCCAGCGCGATCACGCCGGTGGCGGCCACCACGGGCCCCTGGCTGCCGGCCAGGGTGAAGATCAGCCCGCCGACGATCATGCCGGTGAGGATGGACATCGACGTGCCCATCTCCACCAGTCCGTTGCCGCCGGTCAGTTCTTCGGGTTTCAGCACCGAGGGCAGTACCGAGTATTTCACTGGCCCGAACAATGTGGACTGCAGGCCGGTGGAAAACAGTGCGACCAGCAGGACCGGCATGCTCTGGGTGAGGAAGCCCACCGCCGCCAGCGACATGATCACGATCTCCATGGTGGTGGTGATCACGATCAGACGGGACTTCTCCAGCTTGTCGGCGATCTGCCCGGCCAGTGCGGAAAACAGGAAGTAGGGCAGGATGAAGATGGCGGGCGCCAGGGTGGTATAGAGCGAGCGTTCGTCGTCGGACACGCCGAGGTAGAACAGCAGGCCGATGATGGCCTGGCGGTAGACGTTGTCGTTGAATGCGCCCAGCGACTGCACGATGAAGAACGGCAGGAAGCGGCGCTGGCGGAGCAGGGCGAACTGGCTGTGGCCTGGCATGGGAACTCCTTGGGACCGGCGAAGCCTAGCATCCGGGGTGGACGGGAGTGTTGCCTGCGGCGGGCTGAAGCGTGTTGCAACAGCAACAGCAACAGCAACAGCAACAGCGACAGTTGCGTTGCGGTGGGCGGGGGGGGGGGGGGGGGGGGGGGGGGGGGGGCGGCGGGCCCGCCGCGGAGGGCGGGGGGGG
>JAEZCF010000145.1 GCA_023430045.1 Pseudomonadota bacterium
CCCATGGTCGGCTGGACATTTGGCAGCCGACCATGGGTCGGCTCTACCGGCCCTTCGCAAGGCGCTGGTAGCACGCCTGCACCACGTCTTCGCCGTACTTCATCTCCAGCCGCCGCACGATGAAATGACCGCGCGCCACGTCCTGGTAATAATCGGTGAACATCGTGTTCAGTGCCGCGCCCGTCGCGGCACCAACAATCGGCACCGCCTGCGCGGCGAACTTTTCGGTCACCACCACGCCAAAGCGCGCAGCCACCTTTTCGGCCAGCTTGGCCAGCAGTTTTCCGGCTTCCTTCGGCGCCACGCCCAGGGTGAGATTGCGGCCGGTGACCACCCGCCCGGCCAGCTCCGCGGAAAGATGCCGCATGACATCGGCAGTGAAGCCGCGCGCCAGGTAATACCCGGTCTCGCTGGCATCATCGCCCTTGGCGTTGCCACCCAGCGCGAATACTTCGAGGCAGGCCTGGCGGGTGCCCATGTCGGCCAGATCGAAGCCTTCGCTGCGGGCAACGTCGGCCACCGCGCGCATCATGATGGTGGTGGAGACCGGAAGTTCCACCAGCAGTGCGGCAAAGCCGAAGGCGCCGCCGACCGCACCGGTGGTGGCTGCCGCAAGCTTGTGCCAGCGCGTCGACGCTGCCTTGCCCGGTTGGTTGTCCATGCTCAGCAGTGCGCCCTGCACGGCCTTGTACAGTGCCGCCTGCACCGCGCCGTGGATGTGGCTGGATACCGACGCCGGCAGCCGGCTGACGGCGAACTCCAGCGGCGTGCCGACCAGGTTGGCCATGCGCGCGGTGATGGTGGGTGCTTCCAGCAACGTGACCGCACGCTGGAGATCGGCCCAGTCGGCCGGTTGGTGGGCGATGTCGCGAGGCAGGAGGATCGGCTCGTTCATGCGGCCGATTCTAGCGCAGCGTCTGTGGAAGCCAGGGCAGCGGGGCAGCGCCCCGCTCTACGACCGCCGTGCACGTGCTCCGGTGGGGCAGAGCCCCGCTCTACAACAACCGCACGCGCCCCGGTTGTGCCGAGCCATGCTCGGCAATAATCCCGACAACGCCGAGCCATGTTCGGCAACCCTTTGACCAGGACGCGCCGTTCCCGCATCAGCCGACCATGGGTCGGCTCTACCCTTCTCAGCCCCCCGTCGCCAGGCCGGCCAAAGGACCCATGTACTGGCGGTAATGCCGCAGTTCGGCGATCGAATCGTGCACGTCGCTCAGCGCCGTATGCGCGCTGGTCTTACCTACCCCGGCCGCCACCAACGGCGCCCAGCGCCTGGCCAGTTCCTTGATGGTCGAAACATCCAGGTTGCGGTAATGGAAATATTTTTCCAGCCGGGGCATCTGGCGGTGCAGGAAACGGCGGTCCTGACAGATCGAATTGCCGCACATCGGCGATGCGCCGGCGGCAATCCAGCCGGACAGGAAATTCACCGTCGCCGCCTCGGCCTGGCCCAGCGTCACCTCGCTGTCCACCACGCGCTGCCACAGGCCCGAGCGCCGGTGCTGGTTGCGGTTCCATTCGTCCATCGCTTCCAGCGCCTGCAGCGGATGGTGGATGGCGAATTCCGGCCCTTCGGCAAGCACGTTGAGCTGGGCATCGGTGACCACGGTAGCGATCTCGATGATCGAATCGTTGTCGGTATCCAACCCGGTCATTTCCAGGTCGATCCAGATCAGTCGATCAGTGCCCGTGCTGGGTTCCGCCATCGTATTGCCTCGCTGTGGGCGGGCTCGCGCCGCGCCATGGATTGATACGCCCATCATACCGCGCGCCTTACCCGGCGTCGGTATCCGGAGCCTCCAGCGCGAGCAGCGGACGGCCGCGCTTGGCGCGGAAATAATTGGTCAGCCGGGTGCTCGCCTCGCGCGCCAGCACCCCGCCGTGGATCTCCACCCGGTGGTTGTGGCGGGCATCGCCGAGCAGGTCGAAAACACTGCCACAGGCGCCGGTCTTGGGATCGCTGGCTGCATACACCAGCCGCGCCACGCGCGCATGGACGATCGCCATAGCACACATCGCACAGGGCTCCAGCGTCACGTAAAGGGTGGCGCCGGTGAGCCGATGATTGGCGGTGGCCCTGCCCGCCCGGCGCATGGCGACGATCTCCGCATGGGCGCTGGGATCGTGCTCGGCGATGTTGAGGTTCCAGCCTTCGCCCAGCACCTGGCCCTCCGCGCCGACCAGTACCGCGCCCACCGGAATCTCGTCGAATTCCCGCTGCGCACGCTCGGCCAGCGCCAGCGCGTGGCGCATCCAGCGCTCGTCGGCATCGTGCACGGGCAGCCCATCAGTCATCGCCGGCCTCCCGCTGCAGGAACGCCTCGAAGGCGGCCAGGGTCGATTCACTCACATGGTGTTCGATGCCTTCGGCATCGCGTCGCGCCGAATCCGCATCCACGCCCAGCGCAAGCAGGAAGCGCTCCACCGTCTGATGGCGCGCCCGGACTTCGCGGGCCAGCGCTTCGCCGGCCGGGGTCAGGAACACCCCGCGGTAGGGGCGCTGGATCGCCCAGCCCTCCTTCACCAGCCGCTTGAGCGCCTTGGCCACCGTCGGCTGGGCCACGCCGAGGCGACTGGCGATATCCACCTGGCGCGCTTCGCGGCCATCGGCGATCAGGTCGGCGATGAGCTCCACATAATCTTCCACCAGCTCCGAACGGCGCGCCTCACGCACCTGCGCGAACCCGTCCACGTGTACCTGGGTATCCGGCAGGGTGGGTCTCGGGCGGGGCGTGTTCGGCATGCAGGCTCCAGCCGGCGGTTCAATGAGGAGGACGCATTGTACCCTCCCGCCCGGATGGCACCGAGCCGTGTCAGGCAGCACGTCACCCGCCTGCCTGCGGTCTAACGCTTGTCCAGCAGGTAGAGAAACTCGGTGACGTGCGTGTCACGGTTGGCCAGGTTCCGGCTTCCACGGAAGGTGTTGTAGCGGGTATCCATCACGCTGACGTCGCCGAGTCTTTCCAGCGCGGACAGGAACCGCGCGTGCGGAATGAATCCCTCCGAGTTGTACGAAATGAGCACGAAACAGGCCTTCACCGTGGCCACCGCATCGAACAGCGCGGTTTCGGCCTCACGGGCCCGGTTGTAGGCCGAACGGTTCCAGTCGGCGGGAATGCCGGAGACCCGGCTGACCTGTGCCGGACGCCGGTAGTCACACAACAGGTTGAGCATGAAGTAGTTCGAGCCATACGGGTGTTCGTTGTAGGGCGGATCGAAATACGCCACGTCCACCGGTTCCAGTTCGCGCACCAGCACGTTGGCGTCACGCTGGTGCAGGTGGACATCGCAGGAAAAACGGCTGGATACCGGCATCTTCACTTCGATGGGTTTCAGGATGCGCGGCAATGCGTTGCGCGCGGTTCCGCCGAACTGGCCGATACCTTCGCGGTTCTTGTGGAATCCCTTGAACACGCCGGACGTGTTGGCGTGCATGGAGGCCTGCGCCAGCACCGGCGCCAGCAGGAAGGGCCGCAGCGGCGCCGGCGATTCCTGCAGCACCTGGCAGAACGTATCCAGGAACATGGCATTGGCGCGCGTGTAGAACACCCGCTCGCCGCGCTGGATGTCGTTGTCGTCCCGGGGCGCATACAGATCGCACAGGAAGCCGGGCGCCAGATGGGCCGCCACCCGACGCCTCACGCGCTCCACTTCATCGGCAAGTGCCGCTTCGGTCACCGCGTCGGTATTGCGCTGATAACACTGGTTGCCGACCAGGCTGTAGTGCTCCAGGTCATTGCAATGCAGCACGCGTGCATGCCGGCGGGCCAGCCGCGCCACCACGCCGGAACCGGAGAACAGGTCGAGAAAATCGATGCGTGGCCTGCCAAGGCACGCCCTGGCATGCGCGATACCCGCGTCGATGAAGGGAAGCAGTGCGCGCTTGTTGCCGATATAGGTGATCAGCTGCGTGCGCAGATAGTCCTTGTCTTCCTCAAGCAACCGGCTTCCCCTTCCTGCCCATGACCTGGAATTCTGCACCATGACGCCGTGCAACGCGCACCCCGCCGATACTCGGCAGACCATTCCCTCCGCCGGAGCCCACCATCATGCATATCCTGCTCACTGGCGCCACCGGCCTGCTCGGCCAGGGCGTCGCCGCCGCATGCCTGGAGGATTCCCGGGTTCGACAGCTGACCGTGCTGACACGCCGCCCCAGCGGCCTCACCGGTGACCGGGTAAACGAACACGTGCTGGCCGATTTCGCCCGCGCTGCCGATCTGCACGATGCCATGAAGGGAATCGACGCCTGTTTCTACTGCGCCGGAGCACCTCCGCTGGGCACTACAGAAACGGAATACCGCCGGGTTACGCTGCAGCTGACGCTGGCTGTGGCCCGCGCGTACGCGGATGCCAATCCACAGGGACGCCTGCTGTATGTATCGGGCGCACGTTCGGATCCGCGCAGCCGGCTGATGCCGTTGCGGGTAAAGGGCGAGACGGAACGGGCGCTGCAGCAGCTGCCGATCATCACCGTGATGCTGAGACCGGGCGGGATTCTGCCAGCGGACGATACGCGCAGCCCGCATCGGCTGCTGCGCATGTTGCACGGGATGATGCGACCGGTACAGGGGGCGGTGCTGAACGCGGCGCCAGCGCTGGCCACCACCAATGCCGCCATCGGCCGGGCAATGCTGACGCTGGCACGCATGCCGGCACCGCCGCGGGTGGTGGAATGCGGCGACATCAACCGGCTTGCCGCTGCCGGGAAACAGGGAGGCGCCCCATAGCGCCCTTCCCCGCCTGCTCATGCCCGCGCAGCGCATCGAAATGAATACGCGTCATTTGTCCGCGTATTAACGACGTGTGAACGTTCCCGTGAACCTTTATTTCACCTACGTTCATGGGGATGCCAATGACTTCGCGCCACCGCCTACGCCGCGCCGTACTTCCTTTCGCCCTGATCGGCGCGCTCAGCGCCACAGCACCGGCGTTCGCACAGTCCAATGCAACGGGCACCATCTACGGCCTCACCGGCGATCCGGACACCTCGGTGTTGGTTGAAAACGTGCAGACCGGCCTGGTGCGGACCCTGCGTCCAGATGCCGCCGGGCGGTACCGCGCCACCGCCCTGCCGGTGGGCCGTTACCGGGTATCGCTGCAGCGCGATGGCGCAACCATCGCCAGCCGCGATGATGTCAGCGTGCTGCTCGGCGGCGGCAGCGAGATTTCCTTCAGCAGCGGCGGCGCCGATACGCAGACACTGGACAGGGTGACCGTCACCGCCACCAGCGTGCCGCCGATCGACGTATCGCAGGTGGATTCGCGCCAGGTGTTCACCGCCGAACAGATCGAAAAGCTGGCCGTCGGCCGCGACGTCGCCGCGCTGGCCCTGCTCACCCCCGGCGCCGTTGGCGGCGATTCGCGCTACCAGGGCGCGCGTGGCTTTACCGATGTGGCGTCGTTCGGCGGCTCCTCCGCATCGGAAAATGCTTATTACATCAATGGTTACGCAGTGACCAATCCCTACACCGCGCTGGGCGCCACCACCCTGCCCTTCGGCGGCATATCGCAGTACCAGGCGATCACCGGCGGCTACAGCGCCGAGTTCGGGCGTGCCACCGGCGGCGTGGTCAACATCATCACCCAGCGCGGCACCAACGACTGGAAATTCGGTGGCCAGGTGGTCTGGAACCCGGATGCCGGCCGCGCCAAGCGCGAAATCATCTACTACCCGGAGGGCACGTCCAGCCCGAACGCCGGGCGCATCTACCAGGACCGCGAAAAGCACTACGAAAACGAGTCGGTCACCTACGCCGCCTATGCGGGTGGCCCGATCATCAAGGATCGACTGTTCTTCTACGCCGCTGGTGAAATCACCCGGCAGGATGTGCAGGGCCTGTCCGTCGGCACCTCGGGCTGGAGCACCGGCACCAACGGCCTGCAGGATTACGACTACAAGATCCCGCGCTGGCTGGCCAAGCTGGACTGGCAGATCAACGATTACAACCTGCTGGAACTGACCGCCATTTCCGACGTCACCAAGGACAAGGAACGCTATACCCGCTACAACTTCACCACCGGCGAACGCGACCCCGACACCGTTTCCGGCTACGACTACGAAGACGGCGGCGAGCTGTACATCGGCAAGTACACTGGCTATCTGACCGATTCGCTCACGCTGACGGCGCTGTATGGCCGCCAGAAGCAGGACCACCTGGTCACACCGTTCGGCCTGAACCCGGATCCGAATGCCGTGTACGTGACCGACGGGCGCAACATCGCCGACGAACAGAAGTTCCGCAACAGCCAGCAGGCGTTTTCCAGCGTGGCCTGGAACGACCAGTACGACAAGACCGATGGCTACCGCGTGGACCTGGAATGGCGGCTGGGCGACCATGACATCCGCTTCGGCCTGGATTCTCAGGATCTGGAGGTGAGGCGTGGTTCGGCAAGCACGGGGCCGGGCTACTACTGGTCCTACAGCGGCGGCGTGGGCGCGGTGCCGGGCACGCCGATCGCCGGCGGCGCGGTGATTCCCGCCAGCGGCCAGTACGTCACCCGCGTTTCGTCGCGCACCGGTGGCACCTTCCGCGTGGAGCAGTCCGCGCAGTACATCGAAGACCGCTGGCAGGCCAGCGACAACGTGCTGCTGTCGCTGGGCCTGCGCAACGAGCAGTTCACCAACTACGACAGCACCGGTGCGGCCTACATCAAGCAGCGCCATCAGCTGGCACCGCGCCTGGGCGCCAGCTGGGATGTGTTCGGCGATGCATCGCTGAAGGTGTTCGCCAATGCCGGGCGCTACCACCTGGCGCTGCCCAATCGCACCGCCTACCGTCAGGCTGCGCCGTCGCTGGGCACCAGCGAATACTTTGCATTCACCGGTATCGACCCGGCCACCGGCGTGCCGCTGGGCCTGACGCCGCTCGGCAACGGCCCGTTCTCGCCCAACAACGAATACGGCCAGGCCAAGGAGCCCAGCTCCATCGCGGCCAAGAACATCAAGGCGCATTACCAGGATGAATATGTGCTGGGCTTCGAGAAGCAGCTCTCCGACCGCTTCAGCGGCGGCGCACGCTTCATCTACCGCGACCTGAAAAGCGCCATCGAAGACTTCTGCGATTTCCGCCCGGGCGTGGCCTGGGCCGAGGCAAACGGCGTGGATCCGTTCGTGCCCGGCGGTATCCAGGACAGTTTCTACAGCTGCCGCCTGTTCAACCCCGGCGAAAGCAATACCTTCGTGATCACCGACGACAACGGCACGGTCACCACCGTACCCCTGACCGCTGCGCAGCTGGGCTTCCCCAAGCTCAAGCGCCGTTATCTGGGCGTGGACCTGTTCCTGGAACACAAGTTCGATGGCCAGTTCTACGGCAAGGTGGACTACACCTGGTCGCACAACTACGGCAACGCCGAGGGCCAGCTGAATTCGGACCTGGGCCAGGCCGACGTATCGGCCACGCAGACCTTCGACTTCCCGGAGCTCACCCTGGGCTCCAGCGGCAACCTGCCCAACGACCGTCGTCATTACCTGAAGGCCTTCGGCTACTACCAGCTCACCCCGCAATGGCAGGTTTCGGCCACCTTCTCCGCCGCCTCCGGACGGCCGAAGAACAGGACCGGCCTGCTGCCTGACAGCGTGAGCGCCGACGACCCGTACTTCTACGATTACATCTACTACAACGGGCCGTACTACTTCTTCGTGAACGGCGAACCATCGCCGCGCGGCAGCCACGGCAACCTGCCGTGGACCACGAAGATCGACCTCGGGCTGACCTGGCGGCCGGCCTTCGCCGACGGCAAGCTGCAGGTGCGCGGCGATGTCTTCAACGTCCTGGATCGTCAGACCGTGCAGAACCAGCTGGACTACTACGAAAATCCCAGCATCGGCTCGATCTACGCGCAGGCCAACCGCGTGGTGAGCTACCAGGCGCCGCGTTCGTACCGGTTCCAGGTGCGTTACGACTTCTGACGCAACGCCGGCGCCGCCCGTCGCGGGTGGCGCCTTCAACGCAGCCGGGCAGCCCTTGGGGCCGCCCGGTGTGCGCCTGCACCCCGGCTAGACATCACATGGCGCAGTGTCAGGGCCTACGCCCTAGCCGGAACTGCCATGAGCGCGCCTGCTGCTTTCTCCTCCCTGCCCAGCGCAGGCATCGTCCGACGCGCTCCCGTGCTGTACCCGCTGAGCCTGCATATCAACGGCGTCGCGCATGCGCTGCAGGTGGAATCCAGCGTCAGCCTGCTGGATCTGCTGCGCGAGCGGCTGCACCTTACCGGGACCAAGAAGGGCTGCGACCACGGCCAGTGCGGGGCCTGCACGGTGCTGGTGGACGGCCGGCGCATCAACAGTTGCCTGACCCTGGCGGTGATGCAGGACGGCGCGCAGGTGCGCACAATCGAAGGCTTCGCCGACGGCGACACGCTGCATCCACTGCAGAAGGCCTTCATCGACTGCGATGCCCTGCAGTGCGGCTACTGCACGCCGGGACAGATCTGTTCGGCGCAGGGGCTGATCGACGAGGGACAGGCCTGCAGCCGCGACCAGGTGCGTGAACTGATGAGCGGCAACCTGTGCCGTTGCGGCGCCTACCCGCAGATCACCGATGCGGTGATGTCGGTACTGGTCGCCGAGCGCCCCACGCAGGACGACCCGGATCCTTCCACCTGGACGCCCGGCACGGTGCCGGCATGATCCCGCCCCTCTACCAGCGCCCCGGCACCGTATCCCTGGCCCTGCAGGCGCTGGCCGAAGGCTCCGCGACCGGGACAGCACGCGCCATCGGCGGCGGCACCAACCTGCTGGACCTGATGAAACTGCAGCTCATGACACCCACCACACTGGTGGATGTCAGCCGCCTGCCGCTGGACACGGTGGAACAGCGCGAGGACGGCGGCCTGCGCCTTGGTGCTACCGCCCGCAACGCCGATACCGGCTGGCATCCGCTGGTGGAACGCGGTTATCCGCTGCTGTCCGCGGCGATCCTCGCCGCCGCCTCACCGCAGATCCGCAACATGGCCACCAATGGCGGCAACCTGCTGCAACGCACGCGCTGCACGTATTTCTACGATGCCGCCACGCCCTGCAACAAGCGCGAACCGGGTAGCGGCTGCTCGGCCATCGGCGGCCTGACCCGCCATCACGCCATCCTCGGCGCAAGCGAACACTGCATCGCCACCCACCCTTCGGACATGTGCGTGGCGCTTGCCGCGCTGGACGCCACTGTGCACGTGGCCAGCGTCCGCGGCGAGCGGCGCATCGCCTTTGCCGATGTACATCGCCTGCCGGGCGATTCGCCGGAGGTGGACACCACCATCGCCGACGACGAACTGATCCTCGGTATTGAACTGCCCCCGGCCGAGCGCTTCGCCGCGCACAGCGCCTACCTGAAGATCCGCGAGCGGCTGTCCTATGCCTTCGCACTGGTTTCCGTAGCGGCAGCGCTGGATATCGATGCCGGTGGCAGCATCGTCGCTGCACGGCTGGCCTTGGGGGGCGTGGCCCACAAGCCCTGGCGGCGTCCGTCCGCCGAAGCGCTGCTGGTCGGCACACGTCCCTCGCCCGCGGTGTTCGGGGCGGCAGCCGACCACCTGCTGGAAGGCGCGGTGTCGCAGGGGCAGAACGCCTTCAAGATCCCGCTGGCCCGTCGCGCCATCGCGCGGGCACTGGAAACCGCCACGCAGGGCACGGTGGACAACCGTGGCACCCGCCGTCCCTCGGAGCATGCCGCATGACCCTCGACCAGAGCACCCTGCCGCAGCCGCCGCAGGCCGAGCCCGGTACCGGACACGTACCGACCGGCACGGCCACCCCGCGCATCGATGGACGCGCGAAGGTCACCGGCCAGGCGCGCTATGCCGCTGAATGGCCCGCCGACGATCTGGTGCACGGGGTGGCGGTGAACAGTTCCATCGCCAGGGGGCGGATCGTGGGCTTCAGCCTGGAGCACGCCCACGCGGTGCCCGGCGTGCTGTCCATCATCACCCACCTAAACCGGCCGCACATGCGTGGCTCCGGGCTGTTCTACAAGGACATGACCGCGCCTGCCGGCCGTCCGTTCCGGCCGCTGTACGATGCCAGCGTCAGCTACAGCGGGCAGCCGGTGGCACTGGTGCTTGCCGAAACCTTCGAAGCCGCACGCGAAGCCGCGGCACGGGTGCAGGTGCACTATGACGTGCAGGAACACGACACCCACCTGCTGGCCGCGATCCAGCGCGCACGCGAACCGAAGAAGATGAAGGCCGGCTTCTCCGCGCCGCCGAAGGACAAGGGCACGCCGGACAGCGCATTTGACCAGGCGCCGTTCCGCATCAGCGCGGATTTCCATCATGGCGTCGAACACCACAACCCGATGGAGCTGTTCGCCAGCACGGTGATCCGTGGCGAAGACGGCCATCTGACCATCTACGACAAGACCCAGGGCTCACAGAACAGCCGCTGGTATGTATCGCAGGTGTTCGGCCTGCCGAAACGCCGGGTGACCGTGCGCAACCCCTATGTGGGCGGCGCCTTCGGTGCTGGCCTGAGGCCACAGTACCAGCTCGCGCTGGCGGTGATGGGTTCGCTGGCGCTGGAGCGCTCGGTGCGGGTGGTGCTCACCCGCCAGCAGATGTTCACCTTCGGCCATCGCGCGGAGACCGTGCAACGGGTAAAGCTTTCGGCCGACGCCGACGGCACCCTGCGGTCCATCTGGCACGAGGCCGTGGGCGAGACCTCGCGCAGCGAGGATTACGTGGAAGTGGTGGTGAACTGGAGCGGCCAGATGTACCGCTGTGACAATGTGCATCTGGGCTACAAGGTGGTGGATCTGGACCAGTACACGCCCATCGACATGCGCGCGCCCGGCGCCGCGCATGGGGTTCATGCACTGGAAGTGGCGATGGACGAACTGGCTGCGGAAATCGGCATGGATCCGCTCGCGCTGCGCCTCAAGAATTACGCTGAGGTGAATCCGGCCGATGGCAAACCGTTCTCGACCAAGGCGCTGCGTGAGTGTTACCGGCTCGGCGCGGAGCAGTTCGGCTGGGCCGCGCGTGCCCCGCTGCCGCGCGCGCGTCGCGAAGGCAATGAGTGGGTGGGCTGGGGCATGGCCACCGGACAATGGGACGCGATGCAGATGTTCGCACGCGCGCATGCCGAACTGCATGCCGACGGGCGACTGGTGGTGAGCAGTGCCGCCAGCGATATCGGCACCGGCACCTATACCGTGATGAGCATGATCGCCGCCGAAGCGCTGGGCCTGCCCATGGAACAGGTGAGCTTCCGGCTGGGCGACTCCACCCTGCCCGTCGCGCCCATCGAAGGCGGCTCATCGCATGTCAGCACGGTCGGTTCGGCGGTGGAGGGTGCCTGCGCGAAGCTGCGCCGGCGGCTGCTGGCGCTGGCGCGCTCCGCGCCTGGCAAAGCGTTCGCACGTGCCAGGCTGGACGACGTGGTGTTCGCCAGCGGCAGCATGGCGCTGCGCGATGACCCCTCCAGCGCCATCGCCCTGACCACGCTGCTCACCAACGCGGGGCGCAGCAGCATCGACGCCAGGCATCTGCTGCTGCCCAACGTCCTGCAGCAACGCCGCTACACCCGCGCCACCCACAGTGCCGTATTTGTCGAAGTACGGGTGGACGAGGAACTGGGCACGGTGCGGGTGATGCGGGTGGTCAGCGCGATTGCCGCCGGCCGCATCCTCAGCCCCACCACCGCACGCAGCCAGATCATCGGCGGGGTGATCTGGGGCATCGGTGCGGCGCTGCACGAGCACACCGAAACCGACCATCAGTTCGGGCGCTTCATGAACCACGATCTGGCCCAGTACCACCTGTCGGTGAATGCCGATATCCACGATATCGAGGTGATCTTCGCCGACGAAGACGACCGCGTGGTGAGCAGCCTGGGCGCGAAGGGCGTGGGCGAGATCGGCCTGGTGGGCGTGTCGGCGGCGATCAGCAATGCGATCTACCACGCCACCGGCAAGCGCATACGCAGTACGCCGATCACATCGGACAAGGTCATGAGCTAGCAGGACGGCAGGGTTACCGCGCTGCGGTGCCGGGCACTGGTGCGTGGCGCGGGTCGCCGGTTATGTTACGGGCCTGTTCAGTTAAGGCTCCGAATCGATGCGTCCTGCACATCCGCACGTTGCTGTCTGCGAAAACTGCCGCACCGCATTGCAGGGTCCGTTCTGCCACCACTGCGGGCAATCGGCGCACAATCCGGTCCGCAGCTTCGGCCACGCCGTGGAGGAAGTATTCGAATCGTTCTGGCACCTGGATGGACGCGTGTTCCGCACGCTGCGCCAGCTGCTGCTTCCTGGCCGGCTGGCCGCCGACTACCTGGCTGGCCATCGGACGCGCTACATGCCGCCGATGCGGCTGTTCGTGATCCTCAGCGTGCTGACATTCTTCGTCGCGCGGTTGGCCGTCCATGTGGATGGCGGCAATCTGGTACAGCAGTCGAACGGCTCAACGGAAGCGGCGGTCGCCCTGCGCGATGCCACCACCACCGATGAGGTGGAACAGGTGCGCCAGGCCTTGGTCGCGCCGCTGGAACAGTCACGCTCGGCAATGTCCGAAGGAGTGCGCGCGAAAGTGGACCGCGCCATCGCCCGGGTGGACCGTCAGGCGGAACGGCGCAGGCAGCAGTTGGCGGCGCAGGCGGCCGACCCATCGGTCGCTGGCGATGTCGCCGAGCCGCAGGACACCCCGAAAGCAACGATTCCGGCCGAGCTTTCCAGGCCGGTCGAGATCGGTTTCCTGCCCGCGTTCGCCAACCGCTGGCTGACCGGCCAGGCCGAGGCCATCCGCCAGAATCTGCCGCGCATCAATGAGAAGCCGCAGTTGCTGGTCAACGCGTTCTTCGCATCCGTGCCGTCTGTGCTGTTCGTGCTGGTGCCCCTGTTCGCGCTGCTGCTGAAGGTGTTCTATCTGGGCAGCGGCCGGCTGTACCTGGAACATCTGGTGGTGGCGCTGTACAGCCACGCCTTCCTGTGCATGGCCATGCTGGGCATCGTGCTGCTTTCGATACCTGAGGCATCGGCCGCGCTGCCATGGCTGATCACCGTGACGGGCGTTGCCACCGCCCTGCTGCTGGCGTGGATGCCTCTGTACCTGCTGCTCATGCAGCGGCGGGTCTATGGAGAGTCCTGGCTGCTCACCACGGTCAAGTTCCTGGTGCTGGGCGGTATCTATTTCAGCGTGGTGACGGCTGCGACCGTGCTGCTGGTCATCGCCAGCCTGGCGCGGGTGTAACACCGCACCCGCTGCCTGCGATACGTGGTGCGCTACGACTGGCGGCGACCGGCGCGGGCCAGCTTCGCGGCGCTGATGGGCCGATAGCCCTGCCACTCCGGACGCGCCGGCGTACCATGCGGATTCGGTCGCAGCTGCACATGCAGGCCATCGATCTGCTGCAGCGCCAGGCAGTTGTCCACCTCGCGCAGATCATCCTTGTGGCGAAGCGATGCGCCCTGCAACAGGCACTTCTTCGCCTTGGCCTTCGCGGCGGCTTCGTCGGCGGCGACGAACAGCGCGAACTCGTGCAGTTCGGCGAGCTGCTCCGGTTGATAGCCGCCCATGTTGACGAAGAACAGCCGCAGCCCGCTGCCACACGGTGCATCGCCCAGCGACACGTCATGCCCGTCCACCCAGCCGACGCGCGTGTAACCATCCAGATGCAGGGTTTCGGCGTCACCGAACCACGCATCGCGCAGCATGGGATAGGCATCTTCCACCCGGGCGACGGCTGCGAACTGCACGTCGTGCACTTCGATGTTGGAGCGCCCTGCACTGCCGCCGATGTAGAACATGTACAGCTGGGGGGCTTCGTTCTGGTGCATTCCGGTCATCTTCGTTGCAGGGGGCGGGAGGAGATTTTCCAACATATCACCCGGGCTCCTGCAGCCTGGCATGCGCCGCTGGCTGCGGCGTCACACCCAGCGCGATTGCGACGCGTCCTTGCCTATCAGATGGCCCGTGGGACGGCTATCATTCAAGCGTTCATGCGAGAAGCGAAATGAGACCGAAGTACCATAAGGATGTGGCAGCCTGGGCGGCGTCTGCTCCGGCACAACGAATACGGTGGTGGAATCTGCTGTTGTTCCTGTCCACGTTCGGCGTCGTGCTCCTGCTCGGCGCGCTGTTCGGAAATTTTGCAATCGGGGCATGCGTCGCCATCTTCATGCCTACCCTGTTGGTCATGGTTCTGCTGGTCAACGCCCGGCGCAGATGTCCAGCCTGTGGCCAGGCTCCCAATGGCTACCCGCTCAGCATCCAGTCCGTGACATCAGACTTCCGCATCCACTGCTACCACCGGCTTGTGCCGCCCTACGGACGCGCGCCCGGCTCCAATGATCCCAATGAAAGGGCAATGCCAGAATGACCGCCCCTGATTCAGAAAAAGCGCTCTGGCGCCCGCTCCGCATCCGCCGGATCGCCCCGTTGGCCTGGGTCTTCGGTGGGTTTCTCGTGCTTGCGCCATTTATTGGCAACCCCGATGCGAAGGATTTCCTGGAAATCGCCGCGATCGCCTGGTTTGTCGGCTTCATTGTTCTGGGCATGCTGAATACCCATACGCGTTGCCCCAGGTGTGGGCTGCGTTATTACAAGAACCGACGCGAGCCTTTTGCCCGGGTCTTCTTCACGAAGGCGTGTCGGAATTGCGGTGCACGGCCGCCGGGCAGCTCGCCCTCCTTGCCGGGGCAGTGATGCCCTCCGGAAAGGCCGGTCGGCGTGGGCTACTGCAGGCCACCTGCAGGGGAAGATCGTACTGACGGCGAAGCAAGCACGCTTCGGCACGGTGGCCTGCGCCTGTCACTCCGGCCTGCGGATATATCCCTGCCCGGCCAGCAGCCATTCGATCTCGCCTTCCGAATAAAGGGTGTCCGGCACGAAGTTGTTGCGTGCGGCGAAGGCGTGCTGTGCGGGCAGCAACTGGCTCGACAGGCGGTAACGTGGGATCGCCATGCGTGGCACGTGCTCGAAGTCGACCGAGCCTTCCTTGCCGTCATGGTCCACGTAGTGCAGGCTGCCGTCTTCAAAGCCGAAGGTCGAACGCGCGGGAATCGGGGCCGGCCAGGGATCCGGCGTCGTGGAAGCGTGCCGTTTCGGGAGCAGCAGAATAGCGTCGCTGGAAGCCGGATCACGCAGGCTGACCAGTCCGCGCTCCTGCAGCACCTGTCTGATGTGTGCCCGGGTATAGAACACGCCCTGCTGCAGGCCGTGCCGCGTGACGAAAGCGCAGTCGGCCGATGTCAGGCACCGGAGCTGCCGCGCACCTCCGCCGCCGACGCGGTGCCGTCCGAAGTGGACCATGCCACCCTGCCCTGCTTCATCGGAATAGACCAGCACATCGCCCAGCAACATGAAGCTGCCGTGGTACAGCGATACCCGCTCGGAACGACCGTTCAACTCCAGAGTGACGGGCGCGAACAGCTGCAGTGCGTGATTGAACGGCAGGTGCTGCAGGGGCGAGCGGGTCGCCATCAGCTGGCTTTCGTCCACGAACAGATTGGTCGCCGGGCTGGGCGTGGCCTGCAGCGCGGCATGACGGCGCGCACCGAGATAACGCAGTCCCGTCAGCTTTTCCAGCGTCGCCACCAGGCCATCGAGCGTCGGCGAGGTGATGCGGATACCATGCACCGTATCGTCCACCCCCAGGGTTCCGCCCGGGCCGGGCCATATTTCCAGGAAGCCGCCACGCACACCGCGTTCGCTGACAGAATCGCGACGCAGGAAATACGCCAGATAGTTCCGCTCGACCTCGTCGAAGCCTCTGTGCTTCAACACCCGGAAGCTGTTGGCCTGCATGCGCGGCAACGTGCGGTTGCCGGCCTCACGACGCAGCGGCCCGTCCAGCAGAGACATCGTCAACAGGGTGAACAGCCGGTCCGTTCCTATCGGCTCAAGCATGGGAACGGTTCCCAGCGTGGTTTCGACGGCCGCACCGAACCGGCGTATGGGGACGGCGCGCAGCGCGTGGGGAATGTCTTCGTGGATCGCCTCGCTAACCATCCAGCGGCCCATGCCGCGGTGGCTGTCGGCCGGCAGCGTGGCCCACTCCTTGAACAGCGGAGAGAGCGCTGGCTGGACACAGACATGCATCGGGCGGGTCTGGTAGCGCCGGCTCCGGACCAGCAGGGACAGCACGCGGATGTCGTCGAACTGGATGCACTCGGCGGTTGGCACAGGGGTATTGTCTTCGGGCACCGCGAGCGGGCCTGATTGGCCGCCCGGGCCGGCGCCGGCCTCGGCATCGGCGGCACGCCCAGCGGCACTACCAGCGTTGCGGATGAGGACATGCGCGGCCGCGACATCAGGTCTTTCGGGGGGCAGCGGCTCCTCGCGCTTCATGTAACCGTCGCCGGCCCCGTAACCCTGCACCGCGTGCTTGAGTGGATTCTGCATCGATTCCTTGGCCCCTTCGGCATGGCCGGCAATGGCCGCAGGGTTACGCGATGCCTGGTTGCCGCGCGGCTGCGTGTGCTCTGTGTTGAACACCGAACCTCGCCGTTCGTTGCCATCGGACTTGCCGCGGCGACGTATGGCATTGCTGCGCTTGAGACCGCTGGCCTGCCCTGTGTTCGCCTGTCCCTGCGCGCTCTTCTGTGATTTGACCGGTGGACTCGCTCCATCCTTTTTACCGGGCATGGGCGCAGCCGCGGCGCCAGGGAACGGCCAGGCACTCTCCGGAACATCGTCGCGCCGTGCCGGTGCCACGGCTGTCCGGAGCGCAAGGCCTGCGCGCCGGACATTCCCACGCATGGTCAGGTTGACGGGCAACGGCGCGAGAACGCGTGGTTGCCGGTGCGCCTCACTGGCCAACAATCCAACGTTTCCTGCGGCCCCCGGCAGGGACAGCATGCTGCGAAGGCCACGCAGGCCTTCCAGTGACGCGCGCGCGCAGCGCAGTACATGCAGTGCGGCCGAATGCGTTGCAGGGGGCTGCGTTGGCATGGGCGCTGTGCTGAGATGGCACAGCAAGGCGCCTGTGGCGAGCAGAAGCACAGCGCCATCGTGATCCGGAACCGAGCCTGTCGCGCTGACACAAAATGACGGCAGCACACCGCGCAGGTACTCCGCGATACGGGCCGGAATCACAGCGCCCAGCGGCATCTGCTGCAGGGCCCTGAGCAGATCTCCCTGCTGCGCGGCGGTGAGCATGCGATACAACTGGCAGGCGTGATGCACGGCCGATATCCCCGGCACCAGACGTTCAGCGGCCTGCGCTGCCTGTCTTGCGACGATGGCCGTGCCCCAGTCGACCAGTTCGCTGCGCACGGCGGCGGGCGGCATCAAGGACGCGGCTTCCGGCATGAAACTGCCGTTAGCTACCTGCCGCACGCCGGGCCACCGCATCGGCACGAGCGCCGGCATCAGCGCCGACACGTTGAGCGGACCGGTAGTACCACAGGTACGTGCTGGGATGCTGGGCATGGCGCGGCGTGATCTCTAGCCGGGCCAGGGCACCACCTGAGTCGCGGCAAGGACAACGTTACGTAGGCGCCGCAGCGAGACTAGTCGCAATGGCATTGCGTGACTTTCATTATGTGGGCATCGGTGCGCTGCGGCGGGGGTCTCGGCGGCCGGCGATCAACGCTGCGGGCGTATTCTCCAGGCACGGGCGAGGCCATGCCGGTCGGCACACCCGCCGATCCGGCGCCTGCATCCCTGGACCAATGCTCAGGAATGCTCTGCAGGTGTTGGCAGCGTTCGCTCGACGAATCCGACCAGGTAGGCAATGCCGGGGGGCGAGGAATCCACGCCTTCAGCCGACGTCGAAGGCAGCGACCAATCCGCATCGATCATGCGCTCCACGTCCTCTGGCTCGATCGGCAACCACTCCATGCGCCAGTAGGGGAAAAGCCGTTTCGTCACCCGGCCGTCAGCCAGTTCGACCAGGTCCGTATGGCGGTCCGAGGATCTGATCCGTTCGTACACCGCGCGAACGCCGTCGTCAGGGCCCTCCAGATACTGGAGAAACCGGCCTCCATCGAACAACAGCACCCCGGTGACGCCGGCCATCTGGTTGAAACGCGCTGACGCGGCGGCGATGCGGCCCACACATTCGGCGTCGCAGTCTTCGGCGACCTGGCTGCTGTAGATAACGGCCCTAAGGGGCATACCAATTCCATGGAGGTTTCTGATGGCGCAAGGCTACCACGGTGAAGCGCGCGTGATGATCCGCTTCTGGGGCCGTTCCGTGGCCGATTTGTTAAGCCCCGGTAGGCGCCGCGTCAAGCACGTCAAGGAATTGACGACTCCTTCAGTACGCATTTCTCACGCTGAACCGTTTATAAAATTATCCCAGGTCATCATCACGTCCAGCTCATGCCAGATACCGGGCTCTTCCTGATCAGGTCCTTCGAAGCCACCTGCAATGAAGACGGAACCATCCAGCAGATCAACTCCATCACCGCCGAATGTCGCGCGTGTTCGACCACGCAGACGACGGTGGCACCGCATATCCACCAGATCGCGGGGGGAACCATTCTCCACTGTGGCCACTGTGGCCGGCAGCAGGCGATGAGCAACGCCCGGTTCGTCGGTATGCGGCTCAAGGGTCCGTGATGCGGCAGCCCTTCCCCGCCTGAAGGGTCAGCACTTTCCAACGCGCCTGCGTCCGAGCGGGTGCGCGACACTGCGTATGGGTTGCGGCACGTCAGTGCACAACCCATGGCCGCCCTGCCCGGCTGCGTGCCCCGCTTGACAAGCTTCCAGGCTTGGGGCATGACACAGGAAAACCCCCTGCGGATCTGAGTAGATATGGATATTCTCTCGCCCTTCCCGATGCCGGCCTGCGTCGTCAACGATGAGGGGCAGGTGCTCGTGGTGAACCGCCCCTTTGCCGCACTGGCGGTGGGTGAGGCCTTCCGCAGGGACGTTCGTAGCGGGCTACGCAGCGACCTGTATCCCGACCGGACTACTTCGATCGCCGAGCATGCGACAGCAGGCCAGGTTCTGGAGATGCTGATCGGCGTGGACGAGTATGCAGCGCATCTTTATCCCTACGACGTCGGCGGTGCCAAGGGATACCTGATGCTGTTTCTGGCGCATCCGGCAACAGCGGGAATCGATGCGGCCATGCAGGACCAGATGCTGAAATACAGCGTGGACTGCATCAAGCTGGTGCGCCAGGACGGCACGCTGGAATACATGAACCGCGCCGGCTGCGTTGCCCTGGGCGTGCCGGAACTCCAGCAGACATTCGGCATGCCATGGCTGGAGCTGTTGCCCGCCGATGTGCGTGCCGCAGGCCAGCAGAAACTGGCCATGGCGCTCGCCGGCGCCACCTGCAGTTTCCCGGGGCGCAGTGTCAATCCTGACGGTGGCATCACCTACTGGGACAACCTGCTTACGCCGGTAAACGACCCCGCAAGCAACGAGCGCAAGGTCATCTGCGTTTCCCGGAATGTCACCGAAGAGGTGCTGGCGAAGCGGCGCCTGAAGGAGCTCAGTGAAACCGACGAGCTCACCGGGCTGTTCAATCGCCGCTGTTTCAATCTTCTTTTCAAGGAGATGGTGCAGCAGTGTGGACCATCGGATCACGTGGCGTTGTTCCTGGTCGACTTCGACAGTTTCAAGAAGATCAACGACGAACACGGTCACCACACAGGGGACCTGCTGCTTCGCGGAACAGCTGAGCGCTGGCGCAGGGCATTGCCCGCACACGCGCTTGTCGCGCGTCTCGGCGGCGACGAATTCGCCGTCGCCTGCCGGATCGATCTGGCGGATGCCGAGGCACAGATGAGCTTGCTGGAGGACGCCATCCTGTCAGCAGCGCTACAGCCGATGCCCTTTCCCGGCGGCGAGATGACATTCGGCCTGAGCGTTGGCAGCGTGCGTCTGCCCGACCAGGCGGACGACACCCACGACGCACTGGTCCGCGCCGACGACGCACTTCGCCACGCCAAGCTGTCGGGCAAGGGACGCGCCCACCGCCATGCCGGGCCGCTGGATATCCCTGCACTGGACGAAGCGCTGCGTTGATTCAGTTCGCGGCAACGCCTGCGACCGGTTTCGAATGGAACGTGCTGATGCGGCAGACGCCGCAATGAACGGAGACGGGGATGAGAAACCAGGGCCAGGAAGGCGCGCAGGCGGGGCGTTGGACCATGCCCGTGTTCGATCTTCCATCGCAGAGCACGCAGCAGCGTGTGCGCGCTATCCGTGAACTGGACAGCCGCGGCATAGCGGGCACACCCATTTACCTGCTGTGCTGGCTGTCCATTACCTACTTCAACGGCATCTGGTCGAGCCACCCTGCGGCGACCGCGCTGGCCGCCGCTGCACTGGCCGTCATATTGGCCGTGCGACTGGTGCTGCATGCTCGACTGTCGACCCTGCTGGAATCGAATCCAGACCGTGCACGGGCGGTGCTGTGTACCGCCGTGCTGTCAGCGACCACCATTTTCGGCTTGCTGACCGCCTGGAGCATGGTCGACCCCGGCCTGCATTCCATATTCACCTACATGGCACTGGCGTGCGCCGTGCTTGGTACGGTGGCGTCGATCATCCTTTCCATTGATCCGGTGCTGCGCACCTTCATTCCGCTGACGTCGATGGGGCCGCTCGCCGTCGCCATCTTCTTCACCGCGAACATGGAAACCATCACCCTGGCGGGCCTGATCCTCATCAACCTGGCGTATATCTTCAAGGCATCCGGGCACGGCCACCGCGATTACTGGAACTGGATGTCGGCCCAGGATTCCCTGCTGCGGCAGACCGTGGACCTTGATGCCCAGGCACGCACCGACCCGCTGACAGGCCTGTGGAACCGCGCCGGGCTGGACAGGCGCATACGCGAACTCGGTGCCGGCCAGCACCCGACCTCGCTTACGGTGCTGCTGCTGGACATCGACCACTTCAAACAGGTCAACGATGTCCATGGTCACGCGGCCGGAGACACCTGCCTGATGGAGATCGGCCGCTGCGTCAGGTCTGCGGTGCGCGACAGTGACTTTGTCGCCCGCTACGGTGGCGAGGAGTTCGTGGTACTGCTTGCCGATGCGCCGCTGGACATCAGCGTCGAGATCGCCGAGAAAATCCGCACGTGCGTAGCTGCCCATGCCATCGGACTGGATGCCGGCATGATCCACATCACCTGCAGTATCGGACTGGCGCATTCCGGCATGGAGGCGACCGACAACCTGCACGCGCTGCTGGCCAGGGCCGACCAGGCCCTCTATGTGGCCAAGAGCGAGGGCCGAAACCGCGTCAGCATTGCAGATTCACCCGTGCGGTCATAAGCCTGCGCTGAGGCGTAGATGCAACACGCGTGTGAATATGATGAAGTAACGCCCCGATCAACACTTCAAAGGACCGAACGATCATGGCAACGGATATGAACCCACAGGCCAGCCCTGCAGGGAAAGCAGCATGGATTGTGTTGATGATCGCGTGGGCGTGCTTCCTGATTCCCTTCCCGGGCCTGGGGCTGTTCGTCGGCTGGCCGCTCAACCTTGTGGCGTTCATCCTTGCCATCGTGGCGATGGCCAACGGCGGAGCGATGAAGGGCATCATCCAGCTGATTCTTTCGCTTGTCGGCTCGCCCATCGTGTACCTGATCGGCACCGCACTCTTCGTCGCCGGCGTGGGCGCAATGGGCCAGCAGGATGCGGCGCGGCGTGCGGTGCTTCTGCAGAGCATGGTGCCGGCCTTGATGGTGGAAGTTGACGCGGTCGATACCCGTTCGACGTTCCAGAGAGGCTGACTGTCCGCGCATAGCTGCGTAGGCCAGGGTCCTGGCTGTCGCCGATGGCCTGATTGAGGTCACGAATCAAGTTTTTCTCATGTACGTCGCGGTGCTCGTGACGTCATTCTTTGGGGGCTGGCGCACCTGTGCCAGTCGGGATTCGCGTCCTGTTGTCGGTAACTCAGTGTTGCTCCGTTGTAGCCCTGTGGGCGCCGGCGGAGAATGTATCGCCACGCCTCTTCCATGGCGGGCGATGCGTGGGGATCACATGATCCGCCGGCAATTTCCTGAGTTTCGACCCGGTACGCGAACCCGCATCGCCCGCCACCTCGCGCTTCGGCGCAGGTGGCCCTACCGCGACGCGAGGCATCCATGCCCCATCAGTCCCAGGCACGCGCCTTGCTGAGCGCGATGATCGGCGAGGACATCGACAACCTCCCTCCCCGGTTCGTTGCCAAGCTGGAAGCCATCCTGGCGCGACATGACAGCGATGATGCGCGGCACAGTCGGGGCAGCCGGTTGTCGGTGGTGCCGATCACCGCCGATGGCAGCCCGCTGCTGGACGAAGACGCCGCGTCCACTGCCATGCGCCGCTCGGCGCTTGCCCATGTGTACCGCAAGCTCAACGCGCTGTGCGCCACGCTTGAAACCCTGCACGCCGCGCACCTGGATCAGGTGGACGGGCTGGCGGAAGAGCTTCCGGGCGAACACATTGTGGAGGGTCTGGTGGCGGCCAGCCGGGACCTTGCGGAGTCCGCGCGCGAGGTGCTGGACCGGACGGAGTGGTGATCTTCCCTCCTTCAGCGTGGCGCGCCTGGTCGCTGGAAATCCGGATATATCCTGCGCGAAGAATGTTTTCTGCGGCGCTGTGGGGGGCTGGATCCAATATGTATATGTATCCCGCCTCCGAACGCGGGCATCTGGGCGAGGCAGGGGCGGTATTTCAGCGGCCATGAAGGACACTGGCACGCCCCGGTGGGCGGTGCTATATAGCAGGCTCATGACCCCTGCACGGAGGCTTCGATGTCATTACGTCTATCGTTGGTGGCCTTGGCCGCGATCGCCTGCACATCCGTCAGTGCTGCCCCCGCGTCCAGAATCGAGAATCTGGCCTGGCTTTCGGGATGCTGGCAGCTTGATGACCAGCCGCCGGGCGCGGGCGAACAGTGGTCCACACTCGCAGGCGGCACGATGCTCGCCAGCAGCCGCGGCCTGCGTGATGGAAAGACGGAGATATTCGAGTTCCTGGTGTTGCGCCAGCACGATGACGGCCGTCTCGTGCTGACCGCCATTCCCTTTGGGCGGAATGCGACTGACTTTCCTGCCACCCAGATAGACGAGGCGTCAGCCGTATTTGAGAACCCCGAGAATGATTTTCCTCAACGGATCAGCTATCGCCGTGTTGATGATCAGCGGTTGCAGGCACGCATCGAGATTGCCCAGGACGACCCGAAGCAGGCGATGGACTTCCCGATGCATCGCGTTGCGTGTGGCGGGCCGGTTATCGTGGGGTCCATGAACTCACCCGCGCGAAGACGACTGCGGGGGAGCGACGCGTGACGAATCGCAGACGCAGGCTGAGGAGGTGGCGAAAGGGCCCATCTCACCTTCCTCGGAGCGTCCGTTCGACAACGCCCTTCTCGCCACACTGCGGAAAGTAACTTATGAAATGGAGAGCTTCATAAGATGGGCACGAAGGTCGCGATGACACACACGACCACAGTACGCAAAGGAGAGGCTGAATGAGCACCGTTGAACTCATCGACGCTTCATCGATAAGGCTGGGCGCGCGCTCCTATCGGGTGTTTACGCTCGATAAGGAGCTTAACGACGGAACGCTGCTCAGCGTGGAGACTTACGGCCGCGCTCCAATGATATCGCCCGACCTCCAAGATAAGTTCTCTCTGGATGACCTAGGTGGTGTTCTCTCATCCGATCTGCCCGACAAATTTTCGTTCATGGCTTATGAACCGGCTCTCGACACACCGGGACTCAACAACATCTACTTCAAGAGCAGGGGAGGCAAGCAGTATTTTGTCGGCGAGATATTTCAGAGCTATCAGGAATGGACCGGCGCGGAGAACATAGCGGATTACGGTGCGCGTTTGGCAACGCGACTACGCGCCGCCCTGCCCCGCTGCATATCGTCTAGGCCGCAGCGTGATGAATACGGCATCACCCTATGGTTCACGGTGGAGATTCCGGCACACACTGATCTCGCGGAGTATGTCCGCAGCATTGATTCACAGGCATATCGGAGCGTTATAGAAGTACGCAGCAACGTTCTCCCTTCGACGGGGACGCCGGTCACCCTGAAGCCTGACGAGCGCGGCCTTAAATGGTGGATTCGGTACGTCGCCGTTCCGCTGCTTGGAAGTGCAACCTTGCTCGCTCTCGTAGCAATGTTCACCAAGCTCCTCACCTGAGCCGGCCGACTGAATCTGGGGAAATTTCCAGGGATCTCGATGGATCATCCCGCGGCTGTTGTCCTGATCTGTTTCGACCTGCTCAAGTTTTTAGGAGTGGGTCAATCAGCACCGGACCCTAACCCCGCCCACTACTCAAGCCGTGCGGAGGTCGCCGCTACATTAACCGCATTACCTGAGCAGAAACCGGTGGGTCATTACAGGACTTGGAGGGCAAGGTCGCTGAAGATTAACCGCCACACACCGTGGATGCTTGCCCCTGTCAATCGCTGCGGCTTTCTTTCAACGGATTTAAGGCGCGCCTCAGAGCACGTTTGGCGACGTTTATACTGAACATCTACTTGAGCCCTGGGGGGGCGACATGGAACGGTCGAGAAAGGATGAACTGAACGAGTGGAAGTGGCCCACTCGCCCAACCAACGAAGAAGAGTTCGACGCCATGATGACGTCCCTCGACAATCGCTTTTCGGCGGAGGGCATCGAACCGCGCCATCGAGGAATGAGGGCCTCCCAGCAAGTGTCTTGGACCTTGAAGCTGGATGGCACCCCAATCCTCGGAGGACCGCTAGACAGGGGACCTCCCTTCTCTCCGCGCGACCTGCTTGCCAGAGTCCATGACTGGTATTCGGATCACTACGGCGATGCGATGAAGATCGATTTCTCACCAGGCAGCTTCCTGGTTGTCGTCAACGGCAACCTATGGAAGGTTCGTCTTCCGATGATCATGGGCGAAGGGAGACTTGTGGTGGATCGCAATCTTTCGCTCGCTAAGAAGGACGGCGTTGGCAGGGGGCCGGCAATCCACAACGTCTTGTGCTCGGTGGAGGAGCTGACACAAGCAATGGCCAACAAGTTATCGGACCAGGAGCTGGCGTTCTTCTTCCACGCGTTTGCGCATGGCTGGCAAGCCATCATGACATTGGGGTCACTCGGCGGGCATGCACTCTTCTCTGAAGCGAAAGCCGATTTCAGGCACAGCGTCGACGCCATCGCTAGCCGCCGAGAGTATGGAAAAGCGCGCTGGGAGTCGGCTCAGTGCGCTGAGAAGCTGCTGAAAGGCCTTCTCGCACGCGCGGGACACGCATACCCAAAAGATGGCGGGAGGGGGCATGACCACGTCCACCTTGGCGCGCTGCTGGAGGAGAAGCTCAGCATCCGTATCAGCGAAAATATCCTAAAGATCTTAAAGACATCTCCGGCCGTTCGATACGGCGAAGAGGCCAGCACATTGGAACAAGCGATGGCGTCCCATAGCGCTCTTCTGGCATTGCTAAGGACGCTTGGGTCAAGCCACTTCGTCGAGACCAGCGATGGCGAATCAAACGATGGAATCGGTTAGCACCGTTTCCCGTGCGCTTGCAGGCTGCCCATAACGCAACAGGCACAACTGCAGAAACAGCATGTAGGACGGGGCAGGCTAGCCACCCAACCTCTTGAAGGGCCGCAGAGTCTTGGGGCGTGGACTAATCTATTCGGCCAGCAAGGGAATGGCATGGATAACGGCAACGACAAACGACGGGTCGCTGAACTGCGCGCGAAGCGATGCCAGCAACGTTTTGAACAAGAGCGCGAACGAAACAGCACGCGGCAGTTTGGCGGTCACTTCTTTCCCGATGATGAGGCGGGAGCGCGTCTGGACGCCCAACTGATCGCTTCTGGGCTGAGGACCGGCACCCTGCTCTTCATTGTTCTGCGCCCACCGGCACCCTGTGAAAGTTGAGTTTCAAAGGTTTGATGGGCGCCTAGGGGTCTTTTGCGGGGCTCTAGGACACATCAGGGCTGCATTTATGCCCGTTTGCAAGATCCGTATTGAATTCGCTTACACGGCCTGTTCAGCGATAGGAAAAGGACAAAATGTTCAAGAAGATCATTGTGACCAAAGACGCTTTGCACGGCACAAAGAAGCTCCACCCATTAGTTCCCACTTCTATGGAATGGGATTGCGAAATGCTTTCGGCACTTCTCCTGACCGGCATACTCACCACGCCGATTCATGCAAAAGCCTTCAGCTTGGCCCAGTTTTGGCCATGGATGCGCTATCTACCTGCCTTGGAAAATGCACCGGGCCTGCGTCTTCGGTCAGAATGGACGGATCTGGACAGCCATCAAAAAACACTTCTCTCAGATGATTTCGGCCTCGGCTTAACCAGCTATTTCTTGGTCGATAAGTGTGACTTCACCCACTTTGGAGACACTACGAGAGTTCTAGCAACGGTCCTGAGCGGCTTTGCCACACTAGCTAAAGATCCTAAAAAGAAAGGACCAGCGAAAAGCCCTGATTTCATTGCACTGGATGCCAGCGGCAATCTTCACGTATTGGAATGCAAGGGATCCCAGGACAGCCTAACGAAGTTGTCAGAATCCATTGCCAACGGCATTCAGCAGAAAAACAACATTTCCAACTGCAGCCCCAACCTGTTCCTCTCTTCCATGGTCGGAGGGATCTTTGTGCCTCAGTTTGCCAGCAGCGAACCTGCCCGCATTATCTTTGCTGACCCTATCCCCGAAGAGCTCAAACAACTCGAAGAAGTAAATCCCGATATAATTGCCACGTCAATCCGACGTGACTTCTTCTCCAGGTGCCTGACTTTCGCTGGACTCCAAACGACGGGCCGCATTATTTCGATAAACAACGCGACGGAGCGCGAAATAGCGAAACTGCAAAACCAGACAGAATTTGAAGAGTCTGGCTTTCTTGATTCAGAAACTTTTTTAGAGAAATCTGTAACCCGATTTTTTGATGAAGACGGGCCAGGTCGTGAACGCACCAAATTGACATTCACGATTCGGATTAAAAATGAGGTGCGCGATGTCCTGGCAAATACTGCAAAGCCTGAAGGTAAACTAGAAACAGAGGCCCTTGACCATTTTTTGCGTGAACGGCACGGGAAATGGGCTCAGCACAGGTGGCCGGACGATCTTGGCATGGTTGTCACACTACCATTTGGTATGGAGTTCGAACTAAAAGAAGAACCAAGCTAACGGCCACGCATCATCATGTTCCACCCATTGTTATCCGCATTCCTTCTGCGCCCAAAGGGCACTCTTGCTGATTCTCAAGGCGCGCACTCGGGTTGTTAGAACGCACCTGTCAGGACTAGTCTTCGCCTCCGATAATTAGCCGACTTACCGCGTCCTCGCTGTCCCGCCAGTCGATCGATAGCTTGATCGAAAACTTCCTTTCCAGAGCCTTGGGCATATTTCTAGCAGAGCATCGAATCAGTAGACACCCACTGGGCTCGCTCTCATCATGAAGAAGGCAAAGGATAATGGGGAGCTTTACTTTACGAACCTGATGCCGAAAGTCGACGCAACTTCCTTCCGCAGATTTGCACAGGATCTCATCTTCAGCGTAGTCCCAGTAGAAGCCCTGTGGATCACGAGGGGCAGGCTGAGTCTTAAAATGTCTGTGAAGGTCCGCGAACTCGGGAAGGGAGTTCCTCCCGAACTGCTCAAAACCAGAATAGCGCTCTAGCTTTGGCGGCTTTGGCGGCGTGAACCGAACACCGGGTGGAAACCACTTCTCCTTCAGCTTGTCATTGACCAGCATCATCGGCCCCTCCACGACGACTTCCAGGGTCAGCCCATCGGCGGGAGCGCCGCCCATGTTACTTACAGCTAGCGTCAGCTCAAACAACCCCTGATCAAGATTGAGTACAGCCGGAAGCTTCTCAATTCGTTCGCGGACACGCTTGCGCCACTCCCTCAGTGCTTGCTGATAAGCCAACAGATCGCTCTGCCTCATTACCGTGACCTGACCTGGCAGCCCGGCGCTTTCTTCAGGAAATCGGTTTTGGATGATCTGGGCTGCGGTGTCGAGGAATTCGTCGGACAAAGGACCGTATCGGCTGATCGATCCAGAGATCCGGTCGACCTGCTTTTCATCTCGAAAAAGTTGAACATCGACTTGCGGGGAGCGGTTGCTCCAGGCCTTCAGTTCGTCCTTGAGCTTGGAGATTTCCTTATCACGCTCATCATTTTCGGGGGCAAGAAGCCATGATTCGGGAATCTTCTCGCACTGCAGTCCAACGGATCTGGCCATTCTTCGTGGCAGTCTATCATTGGTCAGGAACACGACGCTTCCGCAGTCCTGTTGCAAAGCGAAGGCTTGCTCCACGATTCTTCCATCCGACGATGAGAGATCCAAGCTTACTGGCTTGGCACGCTCAGGATCGAAGAAAGGAGCGAGCAGCCAAACGACCTGAGGACCACTCTTCCTAACAACAAGCTCATCGATCTCGCTATCGATGAGGGGATCGAGCTTCTCGAAGAAAACGCGCGCGCGCCTGGCTGCCCGGCTGTTGCCGTTGGACTTGTGGCGATCAAGCTCGCCCATCACTTCGTCCAAAAGGTAGAGCTCGACTCTTGCCGCGTTGGTCAATTCCTCCCAAGGTAAAAGTTCTGCCGCCTTCACTTGGAGGAAGAAGTTGGTGTCCAAGGCGAATCGTTGAATAGAGTCCATGGCCCATTCTGCCCTCCCATAGTCCCGCATTCCAGTCATCCCCGGTCCTATTCCTAGAGCAACACCAGTCGTTTCGAGGAAGTGCGCTTTGGCATTGGTGCGCTGACTGCCCGAGGGCGGAGCAGGTGACAGTAATTTGCGAGTAACCCTGGCCCAAGCGGTGTATGAAGGCGTTGCCGACTTTTTCCCCGAACAGGTGACCGGGCGTCTGCCCGATCTGGAATATGTTCGTTACGGCCCCCTGCACGACGCCGCCATCCGTCAGGCGTTTGCCAGGGAAATGCGCGGCAATGACTACGGCAGGTGGCTTTACAACGAAACCAGCAACGAATTTGCTACCAGCGACCTGGGCTATTACGTAGGCTACGCGATCTGCCAGGCATACCATCGAAGAAGTGCGGACAAGGCCGAGTCCATCCGGCAGATGATCGAGCTGGATTTTGCTGATGACGCCAAGGTGCAGGCGTTCGTGGATGCCAGCGGTTACTTCCAGGCCGATGTGGTGAAGTCCCACTGACACGCTCGCGTCCGGTCCACGGATGGGCGGCGGCGGTATGATGGTGCGTGACACGCTGGCCGACCTGCCTGACGAGGATACTTTCATCGGAGCCCTTCGCCCCCTCACCGCCAGAGAGCTACAGGCCGTAGTAGCCGGCACAACCACCGACCGTGTTTCCATCAAGGCCTACTTGGCATCGACGGCGGTGGCATTGCTACTGTTGCTGATACTCCCGGTGAGCTTGAAACCTTACGCCTTCCTCATCGCCATTATTGTTTTGGTGCTGCTGGTACTGAAAATCCTGGGGCACGTGACGAACCGCGATGTGAGACGTGATATCGCCACAGGCCAGAAAGTGGTCATCAACGGCTTCGTGGAAGAACGCCTTGTGAACCATATCGAGCTCATGAAAGTCCACAGCATGCGCGTACGCACCGCGAAGGGAACATCAGAGACATTTCCGGTAGCGGACGACGTGTACAACTTACTGCAGGTGAACGACGAGGTGGAACTGGCTTGCCTGCCGCTATCACGGACACTGGTGAGCCTGCGGACACGGCGGGTGTACTGGACGCTGGGCAATCAGGCCGGGGAAACATGATCTTCCGGCGTACTCCCCTTGAAACGACGGTGACCACGTGACGCGCTATTACGGACTCAGCTTCGTGCTCAGCATGGTGATGCTTGGCGTGTGGATGATCAGTGTGGCCATGTACGAGGCGCCGCGCGCGTCCGATGGTAACGGCCCCGATCCGCTTGGGTTGTTGATCTTTCTGTCATCCTGGCCTCTCGGGCTGCTGCTTCTGCATTCGTGGGCGCTGGCCTGGTATCTGCGCCGGCGCCGCCCTGCTTCGATCCTCGGCGGACGGCACGGGCTGGCGATCCACGTGGTTATGGTTGCACTGTTCGTGGGGTGCATGCTGATCTGGTTCAGATGAGCGTCGAGCGGTGACGGGTCTCGGGAAGCTCCATCGGCTACAGCAGATCTGACTCGCCTGTCATTGCAGGAACGGCTCGACGACCGGAAGCAGCTCCAAGTCAACCAGGCTCATCTCAACCTTGTTGGCATGCATGGCCGCCACCGTGCCGGACATATCCAGCATTGGAGTGGACAGGGTGAGCGAGCCCTCCCCTAGGCAACGCCCAATCAGTGGCATTCACCCGCCACCCTCGAGAGATTTGAGCAGATCACGCCAGACAAGCCCGTCAATCGTGACACATGGACCCGTTGGCGTCTTGATTGGCTGGGGTCCGAACATGGGAGACAGTGCGGCGCCAGGTCGGACCTGATGCTTACAGGACTCGATGTAGGTGTCGAAGAAGGCCAACTATGAAATAGCTCACGATAAGCGCCTAGAGCCGTGAGTAGTGCCGCATAGGGCCCCGGGTGTGCACCATCATTGTCGAACCATGGCAATGTAGGCTGGAGCTTCATTGCGGAATTTTGTAGTTCATTTTGGTCCACATGCCCATCAGCACCAATCAGTCCACTGAGTCGAGCCTCTGCAGATGACAGAGCCCTTTGAGCGCCAGGCAATTTTTGATACGTACCCAGGATAAAGACTTTACTCCCGGCACGATGGGCAGATTCGGCAATTCTTTCATGTGAGCGGATTACGTCGGCACATTCGGGTTCCGATGCGGACTCCTCATCCAATACACAGAATAGATATCCGCCAACGTCCTGTAAGAATACCGCGTCGTAGGCCTTGCTGGAAATAGCCTTCTGTGCCCAGCCGTCTTCAACATGGTCAGCCATTGTCTTTCCAGGCGACGAAATAACGTCCACCTCAGCTGATATTTCGTTAGCGGAAAGAATTGACCTGAATATCGTTGGCGTGTCGTAGATATATGTAATGCTATTACCAACGAACAAGTAGTGCTGCTGGGGCACATCCTTGTTCTCAGCCGGCACGGACGCGCAGCCAGAGAAAATGGCAATCAGAAGCACAACGAAATATTTCTTGATCACAGGCACTCCTCTAAGAGCGGGCTTTCGCTGGGCGTGAATCGCCCCGAGAATCGCGCAGGCTCATCGGTTTGAGTCACGCCGCCATGGCGGACTCGGTGGGGTGCTGATGGCATGCCGCCTCAGCTTCGGACGGTGGAATGTCACCGACAGGGACCAACAGGCATTTGTGGTTTTGACCAATGTACCCAATCCAAGGTAGCCAGTTCGACCTCCTGTCGGCTTTTCCAAGATCGGCGGTGGATCACCTCGGCCTTGTACAGGCCAGTGGGGTGTCGGCCAGCGCGTTGTCGTAGGAATCGCCCACGCGGCCTATTTCGAGGCGTCCTTATCTGCGGACATCCCGAATGGATTGTGAGGTGCATACAAGCTGGCCATCGAACTCGATGTCCAAGACGTGCCGGAGCGGAAGATTTCCCTAGTCACTGGACACGCGACTGACAAGAGGGACCGAGTCCAGGTTCTCCGCACGCACTACCTCCACAAGAAGCCGCAGGTGACGCGCAGAAAGCAGATCAGCGCACTGGATTTGTATCAACCCGCCGTGGAGCTGCCGCGTTACCAGCGGGGCAGTTCGCGAAGTGGTTGACAGATGAAAGCAAATTTTAGCCATAAACCAAGGCCACGTCCCGATAAATACTACGCGTCTTCTAGGTGAGTTTATCCCGTATAAGACTAAACGACACTTCCAAGCGGACCCGATGACCAGTAAACTTTTGGTGATTGTCAACGAGACTGAAAGAGCTGCTCCGATAGAACCGGCGCAGCACTCCGCAACTATCTTTACCTAAGGACAGGGAAACAATGCGTATCGACTTCATCGAAGTGGCAAATTTTCGGAAGCTTCTTGCGACTCGGATAGATATCGCGACGGAGTCTACAGTCTTTGTAGGTGCCAATAACAGCGGCAAGACATCGTCAATGGTTGCCATGAGACGCTTCTTGGTGGACCAGCGCGACTTCAACATCAACGACTTCACGCTAAGTCATTGGCCGGTCATCAATGATCTGGGAAGCGCCTGGGAAGCAGAGTCACAAGAAGGTGAGCCCACCGAATTCGACTGGGGCTCGATCTCGCCAGCGCTTGATGTTTGGCTGCAAGTTCCTGACAACCAGCTCCACTACGTCCAAGGGATTCTCCCCACACTCGATTGGGACGGAAGTGCCATCGGCGTCCGCCTCCGTTACGAGCCGAAGAACGCGGACGACTTCAAACGAGAATATCTCAACGCAAGGTCCGCCACTAAAACGGTAATGTCAGCGGCGTCGGCACTAGAAGACGGAGAAGACCCCTTCTCACTCTGGCCGAAGTCGATGATTGACTTCCTTTCCAGACGACTTCGCTCAACATTTGAGGTCAAGGCGTATCTACTCGATCCAGCTCTATTGGATGACCCTGAAGATGGCTATGCGAACCCGCAGCCACTCCCGGCCGGAAGTGAGCCCCTCAAGAATGACCCTTTCAAGGGGCTGATACGTATCGATGAGATCAGCGCCCAACGTGGACTTGGCTGGACCGCCTCCAGCAGCGTAAGCGGAGAAGATGCGGATTCTGAAACTTCTCGTTTAGGAAAGAGGCTGTCTACCCAGCTCCGCGGTTACTACTCACAACATTTGGACCCTTTCGATCAACCGGAAGAAAAGGACCTAAAAGCCCTTCAGGCCCTTCACCAGGCTCGGGTCGCCTTCGGCAAGCAGCTTTCAGAGTCCTTTGAGCCAGCGCTTAATGAGCTTGAGACAGTGGGCTATCCGGGGCTGACTGACCCAAAGCTGCGCCTTGCTGCGGATCTGCGCCCCTTGGATGCGTTGAACCATGGGTCTGCTGTGCATTACGAGGTTCCCACGCACCTGGCCGGGGTAGGCTTTTCCAATCGTCTACCCGAGGAGTCCAATGGACTGGGCTACCAAAACCTGGTGTCGATGGTTTTCGCACTCATGAGCTTCCGCGATAAATGGATGCGAGTAGGTAAGGCATCGAAACAAGCTTTGTCGGCAGAAGACAACATTCCGCCGCTCCACTTGGTATTGGTAGAGGAGCCTGAAGCCCATCTTCACGCTCAAGTTCAACAGGTCTTCATCGCCCACGCATACGCCGTGCTGCGGAAGCATGAAAGTTTGGGTGACTCCACCGACTTCCATACTCAAATGGTGGTCAGCACGCACTCGAGCCATCTAGCTCATGAAGCTGATTTCACGTCCTTGCGCTACTTCCGCCGCATGCCTGTGAAGGCATTAAAGGGTTCCGTCCCGGTATCTCAGGTTGTCAATCTTTCGAAGATTTTTGGAACTGACAACGACACGACCCGATTCGTAAAGCGCTACCTAAAGATCACCCACTGCGATCTTTTCTTTGCCGATGGCGCAATCCTCGTTGAAGGACCTGCCGAGCGCATGGTCGTCCCGCACATGGTTCGATGCCGATCCGACTACAAGTATCTCCGGCACTGCTACATCACCTGGCTAGAAATCGGAGGCAGTCATGCCCACCGCCTTCGGCCTCTTCTCACCAAGCTCGGCCTCAACACGCTGATCGTTACGGACTTGGACGCCAAGACAACAGCTGGAGCCAAGGCGGTTCCGACACGATCCGCCGGACAACTGTCGCGAAACCAAACGATTAAGACTTGGGCACCGAAGGAGGACTCCATCGATGCACTGCTGGATATGCCTGAGGCATCACTTGCCGATATGCATGACACCGGTTTCGGCTTCCGCGTAGCCTATCAACAACCCGTCAAAGTTGACTTCGGCGGGAGTTCGGGCGTCGAAGCGATTGCGAACACTTTCGAAGATGCGCTTGTCTATCAAAACTTGGAATTCTTCAAATCGCTTTCTGGCGGCGGCTTGGCCAAGGCAATTCGAGAATCAATCGCAGGTTCGGGTGACACTGTCGAGCTCTCTCAGCTGATTCAAGCGGCGTTGAAGAATGGGGACAAGGCAGAGTTCTCAATGACCCTGCTAGAAAGCAGCAAGCTCGACCAAGTCGACCTTCCAGACTACATTCACAGGGGTCTTCTCTGGCTAATCGCCCAGCTAAAGCGTAAAGAAGATGAGGTCGCTGGAAAACTTCCAATAACTCCTTTGACCACTGGCAACGCAGCAGCGACCGAAGCGGAGGTGACGTCGTGATAAAGGCAGACCATCCTGTCGAGAATGATGTCGATCAGGCTGCTGACGCGCTCATTGCCCGATGCCTGAACCCTGGGAACCCGAAAAGCTTTTTCCTCTTCGCCGGCGCCGGGTCTGGGAAGACCAGATCATTGGTGGCAGCCTTAGAGCATATTCAAGCCAAGTGGGGTGAGGGACTCCGCCGTCAAGGCAAGCGAGTGGGCGTCATCACCTTCACCAATGCTGCATCCGATGAGATCAAGCGACGGATTCAGTTCGATGCGCTCTTCGACGTCCGCACAATCCACAGCTTTGCCTGGTCTCTGATCGAAGGCCTAAATTACGACATTCGAGAGTGGCTAAAAATTAAGATCGCTGAGGATCTATCTGATCTGCGAGAAAAGGAAGCGAACGGTCGCGCGGGGAAAGCATCAGAGGACCGTAAATTCAAGATCGAAGCGGGCACCAAACGCCTAATGGCCTTGCCGAACATAAGAACCTTCATCTACAGCCCAACAGGAACAAACCGAACACGCGATGCACTGAATCATGCGGAAGTCATTCGCATTGCGGCTGACTTCCTACAGTCTAAATCACGCATGCAGAGCATTTTCGTAGGCCGCTACCCCATCCTTCTTGTCGATGAGAGCCAGGACACGAACAAGCACCTTATCGACGCGCTGTTCGAAGTGGCAGACAAGCAGGCAGGGGTTTTTTCTCTGGGCCTGATTGGGGACACGATGCAGCAAATTTACGCCGACGGTAAGGAGAGGCTTGGTACCGATCTTCCCTCCACATGGGAGACGCCTGGAAAGCAAATGAATCATCGATGCCCTAAACGCATCGTCTCACTTCTGAATAAGGTCCGAAGCACCGTAGACCCTCACCAGCAACGACCACGAACAGACGCGCCTGAAGGCACTGTTCGACTTTTCATTGCCCCATCAAGCATCGACAATAAGATTGAGCTGGAGGGTCGGGTCGCTGCGCGAATGGCAGAGATAAGCCTAGACAGCCAATGGCTGCAAGGGGAAGCAGTCAAGACTCTTACGCTTGAGCATAGAATGGCTGCCGCTAGGCTGGGGTGTCTAGACGTATTTGTGGCGCTTTACGACATCGATTCGACAAGCCTATTAAATGGCACTCAACCACTTGCGACCTTTTTTACTGACCAAGTGTTGCCCTTGGTCAACGCACACCAGCGAGGCGATCGATTCGCTCTCATGCAGATACTGAAGACGTTCTCACCGCTGGTAAGCGTGGAGAAGCTCAGGGGAGCTCCTGGCAAAGCTCATCTTGCAGAGGCTCAATCAGCCGTGAATGAGCTAGTGCTGCTCTTTGTCGATGGCCAAGACCCGACTCTCCAGGATATTCTTATCCGCATCTTCGAGCGGCGCCTACTGCAAATTCCAGAAAGACTTGCTGCGTGGACGAGTGCCTCTGACGAAGAGATCACCGAGGACGTGGAGGAAGGAGAAAACGATGACCGGAGCAGACTGATTGATCGCCTTCTGGCGTGCCCTTTCTCACAGATCAGTCCGCTGGCGACCTACCTCTCTCGAAAGGCGCGTTTCGACACCCATCAAGGCGTGAAGGGACTAGAATTCGAACGGGTCATGGTCATCATGGATGATCAAGAAGCACGCGGCTTCATGTTCAAGTATGAAGACCTGTTTGGGCGGAAAACGGAGGGGAAGACCTTGGAGGCGACTAGACGACTTTTCTACGTGACCGCCAGCAGGGCCACAAAAAGCCTCGCGCTTGTCGCTTACACCGACGACGTAGCGCGGGTAAGGAAGTTCTTGCTAGATAATGCGTGGTTTAGCGAAGAGGAAGTGCTGTCTATGGTCTGAAAGCGCTTCGCATTCGAGATGCCGCTGGCAACCGGCTGCCCTCCCTCCTATCGCCTCAATGTTCCGGCCGACAGCTGTTGGCCGGAACCAACGAACTTTAAGCTTAAACGTTAGCTTCTTGCAGCTTGCTAAAGGCCCGGGAAAAAATATCCATAGCTAGGTCGGAGTCTTCATCAAGGTGTCCTCGATGACCGTAGGTGTCCGAATGCAGCGGCGCTGCCGTAAGTTTGACGGCAGCATCCAACGCTTCTTCTCGCTTCATTGCATAGCTCCTTGCGCCTCCATGGCGCTCCTTAAGCATGTCTCAAGCGTTGCCATTTTTGACCAAATCTGTTGGGCATAGGCCGACTCTTCCTGCGTCATCGTCCAGCGTTCGATTGTAATGACCCACTGAATTTCTGCTCAGGTGTTACTTTCCCAAAAGGAGACACCGACGAGCGAAATGATGGAATAACAGATTAAGCGCTGGACGAACGACCAGCGGCCGGTTGACGAGCGGCTCGAATGATGAGGGATACGCATGCGAGTATTTTCTCTGCATGCTTCCTGCCTTCCAATCCGCCCAAAACCGTTGATTTCAATTCAAAATCAACGAGTTAGGATCGATTGGCGGAGAAAGTGAGATTGTGAGGTGCATCCATGCACCTCACCCTTCCGCGCTGCGCGCTCCAGGGCCAGCCATTCGGCTGACCGGATTCGCTCCAGGCGAATCCGTCGAACCCGCCTGTCTCCGGCACCCAGCTCTCTCCCCAGATACGCAAAACGCCCCCTTTGGCGCCGCCTGACCTGCGGGCACTCCGAGTGGGATTGTGAGGTGCATCCATGCACCTCACCCTTCCGCGCTGCGCGCTCCAGGGCCAGCCATTCGGCTGTCCGGATTCGCTCCAGGCGAATCCGTCGAACCCGCCTGTCTCCTGCACCCAGCTCTCTCCACCAGATACGCAAAACGCCCCTTTCGGGGCGTCTTGCGTATCTGGCGGAGAGAGTGGGATTCGAACCCACGGAAGGTTTGACCCTTCGCCGGTTTTCAAGACCGGTGCCTTAAACCGCTCGGCCATCTCTCCGATGTGCAGCGTCCCGGGGCATGACCGGGAGGGCCGTATTCTCGCACGCGGCCGGGGCGTTTGCCCATGCCGCGATGTCACGATATCGTCCCGCCCTGCCCCACACGCTCAGCCCGCATCCACCGCCAACGCGCCCAGCGCGGTCGCCTTGATCTTCTCCTTGGCCCGTTCGCAGGCGCCACCGCAGTCCAGCCGCGATGCTTCCAGCTGCGGTGGCAGGTGTTCGGCCAGGAAATCGATGAACACCCGCACCGCCGGCAGCAGGCCGCGACGCGAGGCGAATACGGCATGGCAGATGCCCTGCGGCAGCGACCAGTCCGGCAGCACCACTTCCAGTTCGCCGTTGCGCACGGCTTCGGCGCAGACGGTTTCCGGCAGCATGGTGATGCCGAAACCGTCCTTGACCATGCTCTGCAGCAGCGGGAAATCGAAGCCGGCCACGCGCGGCTGCAGGTCCACGCGGCGCACCGCACCTTCGGGGCCATGCAGTTCCCACCGCTGGCGCGCTTCGTCTTCGCTGATGCTCAGGGTGACGTGGCTGGTCAGCTCTTCGGGATCCTTCGGGCGGCCGGCGCGGTCCAGGTATTTCGGGCTGGCCACCAACAGTTCCTGCACCTGGCCGAAGCTGCGCATCACCAGGCTGCCATCGTCATCCAGCCGCGAACGCACGCGCAGCGCCACGTCGTAGCCTTCGTTGATGATGTCCACGCGGCGGTTGCTGATGTTCAGCTGCAGGCGCACTTTCGGGTACTGCTCCAGGAACTTCGGCAGCAGGCGTGGCAGTTGCATCTGCGCCAGCGATACCGGCACGCTGGCGCGCACCAGGCCGCGCGGTTCGGCGCTCAGCCGGTCCACCACTTCGCGGGCGGCCTGCGCTTCGGCCAGCATTGTCTGTGCGTGACGGTGCACGCTGGTGCCGACATCGGTCACCGCGAAACGCCGCGTGGACCGTTGCAACAATCGCACGCCAAGATCGGTTTCCAGCTGGCTGATGCGTCGGCTCAGGCGCGATTTCGGGATGCCCAGCGCGCGTTCGGCTGCGGCAAAACCGCCATGTTCGACCACCATGGCGAAGTAGTAGAGATCATTGAGGTCGTGCATGTCGCAGTTCCATATCTAGAACAATACGTGGCATTCAACCACCTTTATCCTAAATTGGCAACAACCTATCGTGTCTCCCGTCAGAGGCGCTCCGCCTCGCCGGAATTACAGGTTACTGCCATGAAACTGCTTCATATCGATGCCAGCGCGCTCGGCGATAATTCGGTGTCCCGCCAGCTCTCCGCTGCGGTCGTCGCGCGTTTCCGCGATCAGCTGGACGATCTGCAGGTGTCCTACCGCGATCTGGATGCGCAGCCGATTCCGCACCTGCGTGGCAGCTCGCTGGCGCAGGCCGATGCGGTCGAAGTGGCCGATGCCAGCCAGGTGATGCAGCAGTTCCTCGAAGCCGATGTGGTGGTGATCGGCGCGCCGATGTACAACTTCAGCATCCCTTCCACGCTGAAGGCCTGGATCGACCGCGTTGCGGTGGCCGGAAAGACCTTCAAGTACACCGAAAGCGGTGCGGTGGGCCTGGCCGGTGGCAAGCGCGTGATCATCGCCAGCAGCCGCGGCGGCATCTACAGCGATTCGCCGGCCGATTTCCAGGAGCCGTTCCTGCGCCAGATCTTCGCCTTCATGGGCATCGACGACGTTGAGTTCGTGCGCGCCGAGGGCATCGCGTATTCGCCGAAGCATCGCGAAGAAGCGATCGCTGCGGCGCTGGCCAGCCTGCCGGACGCGGAGTTCGCCGCAGCCTGAGTTCCAGGGTCGCCGGCGATTCCTCGTCGGTCGGCGGCCACGGGCTGGGAATCCCCTCCCCCTTCCAGCCCACCCCTGACGGCCCTGCACTGCAGGGCCGTTTTTTTCATGGGGCCTGCTAGGAATCAAGG
>JAEZCF010000146.1 GCA_023430045.1 Pseudomonadota bacterium
CCCCTGCCCCCCCCGGCGGCGGCCCTACGGCCCGCCCGCAGGGCGCAAACGTACGTGGCAGCATGGTTTTCAGCGCGGGCTGCCGGTCGCCGCAGGGGTGCACGAAGGGCGAAAGCCTGAGCTAGACTGTCCGCCTTTGCGGCCTGTGAGCCGCCCTGAACGGAAGTAGCAACCCGCATGAGTTGGCTCAGCAAGTTGATGCCGTCGGGCATCCGCACCGACAACGTCCCCAGCAGGAAACGCAGCGTCCCCGAGGGCCTGTGGGAGAAGTGCAGCAACTGCGGCAGCGCGCTTTACGGTCCGGAGCTGGAAGCGAACCTGGAAGTCTGCCCCAAGTGTGGGCACCACATGGCCATCCGTGCGCGTGCGCGGCTGTCGGCCCTGTTCGATGAAGGCAGCACCAGCGAGATCGCGGCCCGCCTGGGTCCGACCGATCTGCTGAAGTTCAAGGACCAGAAGAAGTACGGCGAACGCATCAAGGCCGCGCAGAAGAACACCGGTGAATACGATGCGCTGATCGCCATGCGCGGACTGCTCAAGGGACGCCCGCTGGTGGCTTCTTCGTTCGATTTCGCCTTCATGGGCGGGTCCATGGGTTCGGTGGTCGGCGAGCGCTTCGCGCTGGCAGCAGAAACCGCGCTGGAAATCGGCGCGCCGTATGTCTGTTTCTCCGCCAGTGGTGGTGCGCGCATGCAGGAAGGCCTGTTCTCGCTGATGCAGATGGCCAAGACATCGGCCGCGCTCGGCAAGCTGCGCGAAGCCGGCCTGCCGTACATTTCGGTGTTGACCCATCCCACCACCGGTGGCGTGTCGGCGTCGTTCGCCATGCTGGGCGACATCAACATCGCCGAGCCGCATGCGCTGATCGGCTTCGCCGGCCCGCGCGTGATCGAACAGACCGTGCGCGAAAAGCTGCCGGAGGGCTTCCAGCGTTCGGAATTCCTGCTCGAGCATGGCGCCATCGACCAGATCTGCGACCGTCGCGAACTGCGCGATCGCCTATCGGAACTCCTGGCCATGCTTCGCCGCGAACCTGCGCCGGTGGAGGGCTGATGGCTGCACGCAGGTATTTCGGCACCGATGGCATCCGTGGCCGGGTCGGCCAGGGCGTGATCTCGGCGGATTTCGTGCTGCGCCTGGGCAATGCCTTTGGTCGCGTGCTGGTCGCCCGCCGCGGTGCTGATGGCCGGCGGCCGGTGGTGGTGATCGGCAAGGACACGCGCATTTCCGGCTACATGTTCGAAGCCGCGCTGGAAGCGGGCCTGGTTGCGGCCGGTGCCGATGTGCAGCTGCTGGGGCCGATGCCCACGCCTGCCGTCGCGTTCCTGTCACGCACGCTGGGCGCCGATGCCGGTATCGTCATCAGCGCCTCGCACAACCCGCACCATGACAATGGCATCAAGTTCTTCTCCGCCCATGGCGAGAAGCTCGATGATGCGACCGAACTGGCGCTGGAAGCCGAGATCGACGAACCATTCACCACCGTGGAATCGGAGCGGCTCGGCAAGGCCATGCGCGCACGCGAGGCGATCGGCCGCTATATCGAATTCTGCAAGTCCAGCGTGCCGCGCAGCTTCGACCTGCGTGGCATGCGCCTGGTGCTCGACTGCGCGCATGGCGCGACCTACCACATCGCACCGCTGCTGTTCCGCGAGCTGGGCGCCGAGGTCATCGCCATCGGCGCCGCGCCGGACGGCCTGAACATCAATGACGGGGTCGGCTCGACCCATATCGACAATCTGGCGGCGAAGGTGCGCGACACCGGTGCCGACCTCGGCATCGCCTTCGATGGCGATGGCGACCGCGTGCTGATGGCCGATGACCAGGGCAACCCGGTGGACGGCGACGACCTGCTGTACATCCTGGCGCGTGCCTGGCAGGCCGAAGGGCGGTTGCAGGGGCCGGTGGTTGGTACCCTGATGACCAACTTCGGCCTGGAACAGGCATTGGCCGGGCTGCGTATTCCATTCGTGCGCAGCAATGTCGGCGACCGTTACGTGCACCAGGCCCTGATCGAGGGCGGTGGTGTGCTTGGCGGCGAAACCTCCGGCCACCTGCTGTGCCTGGACCGCGCCACCACCGGCGATGCCATCGTCAGTGCGCTGCAGGTGCTGGTGGTGCTGCGCCAGGCGGGCCAGAGCCTGCGCCAGGCCCTCCAGCCGCTGGTGAAGGTGCCGCAGAAGACCGTCAATGTGCGGTTGGGCGATGCATCGGCGAAGGCGACCGTGCAGGCCGACAGCGTGCAACAGGCGCTGGCTGCCGCGCAGCAGGCCGTGAGCGGGCGCGGGCGTGCGTTCCTGCGTCCGTCCGGCACCGAGCCGGTTGTGCGGGTGACGGTGGAGGCCGATGAGGCCGGGTTGATGCAGGACACCCTGGACCGCTTGTCCGCAGCGGTGAAGGCAGCGGCTGGCGCCTGATCGCAGGCTCGGTCCGGCTGGCGGTCGCGGCGCGATCTGTCACAATGAGCAGCCGGGCCGCAGGGCGGTCCGGACCGTTCAATCGACCAGCCAGGACATGTTGTGAGCCAGATCCCCACCCTAGACATTACCCGCTTCGACAGCGACCGCGATGCGTTCGTGGCCGAACTGGGCGCCGCCTACCGCCAGTGGGGTTTCGCCGGCATCCGCAACCACGGCATTCCGCAGGCCGACATCGATGCGGCCTACGATGTGTTCAAGGCATTCTTCGCACTGCCCGACGAGGTCAAGCGCAGGTATCACGTCGCCGGTGGTGGTGGTGCGCGCGGCTATACCCCGTTCGGTGTGGAAACGGCCAAGGGCTCGAAGCATTTCGATCTGAAGGAGTTCTGGCACATCGGCCGTGAGATTCCGGACGATTCGAAATACCGCGAGGTGATGCCGCCGAACCTGTGGCCGGAAGAGGTCGAGGGTTTCCGCGAGCGGGGGTACGGCCTGTACCAGGCGTTGGACACTCTCGGCTCGCGTGTGCTTTCCGCGCTGGCGCTGCACATCGGCCTGCCGGAGGATTATTTCGCCGACAAGACCAACTTCGGCAATTCGATCCTGCGTCCGATCCATTATCCGCCGATAACCACCGACGATATTCCGAACGTGCGTGCGGGCGCGCATGGCGACATCAATTTCATCACGTTGCTGGTGGGTGCCAGCGCGGCGGGCCTGGAGGTGCAGTCGCACGAGGGCAAGTGGGTTCCATTCACTTCCGATGCGGACACGATCGTGGTCAACATCGGCGACATGCTGCAGCGGCTGACCAACCACGTCTATCCGTCGACCATCCATCGCGTGGTCAACCCGCCGGGTGAACTCGCGCGCCAGCCGCGCTATTCGGTGCCGTTCTTCCTGCACCCCAACCCGGATTTCCTGATCGACGTGCTGCCCTCGTGCGTTTCGGAAGAAAACCCGAGCCGTTACCCGGAGGCGATCACCGCCCACGGTTTCCTGGAAGAGCGCCTGCGAGAGATCAAGCTGAAGTAACGGGGGATTGCTGCGGGGACTGCGCCCCCGCACCCTGTAGTGGGGGGGGGGGGCGGCGCCCGCCCCCACCCCACCCCCCA
>JAEZCF010000172.1 GCA_023430045.1 Pseudomonadota bacterium
GTTCTGCTCCTGCAGAACCGTCGAACCCCGGCAGGGCTTCTCGCACCCGATCTCTTCACCAGACAAATGAAAAGGGCCGCCCGATGGGCAGCCCTTTTCATTTGTCTGGCGGAGAGAGGGGGATTCGAACCCCCGAAGCGCGGTTTAGACGCTTACACACTTTCCAGGCGTGCTCCTTCAACCACTCGGACACCTCTCCGGATTTCCCCTGCCAGCGGCATGCACCACTGCTGGGGGTCGCAGATTCTAGCTGGCTGGGCGGCGGGACACAAGCGCTGGTGGTGGCAGGCAGAGGGGCTGGACAGGCATGGCACAATGGACGTCCCGATGAAGCCGGTGGCCTGATGTCCTATCTCGTCCTTGCCCGCAAGTGGCGTCCGAAGCGTTTTGCCGAGCTGGTCGGCCAGGAACACGTGGTCCGGGCGCTCACCAATGCGCTGGACAGCGGTCGCGTGCACCATGCGTTCCTGTTCACGGGTACGCGCGGCGTCGGCAAGACCACCATCGCGCGCATCTTCGCCAAATCGCTGAACTGCGAACAGGGCACCAGCGCGGACCCGTGCGGCCAGTGCCCCGCCTGCCTGGACATCGATTCCGGGCGCTATATCGACCTTCTGGAGATCGATGCGGCCTCCAACACCGGTGTGGATGATGTCCGCGAGGTGATCGAGAACGCGCAGTACATGCCGTCGCGCGGCAAGTACAAGGTCTACCTGATCGACGAAGTGCACATGCTGTCCAAGGCCGCGTTCAACGCGCTGCTGAAGACGCTGGAAGAGCCGCCGGAACACGTGAAGTTCCTGCTGGCCACGACCGATCCGCAGAAGCTGCCAGTTACCGTGCTCAGCCGCTGCCTGCAGTTCAACCTGAAACGGCTGGACGAGGAGCAGATCCAGGGGCAGATGACCCGCATCCTGGCCGCCGAGGAGATCGAGGCCGACGATAGCGCCATCGTGCAGCTGGCCAAGGCCGCCGATGGCAGTCTCCGCGATGGCCTTTCGCTGCTGGACCAGGCCATCGCCTACGCCGGCGGCGCGCTGCGCGAAGACGTGGTGCGCACCATGCTGGGTACCGTGGACCGTACCCAGGTGGCGGCGATGCTGGACGCGCTGGCTGAAGGCGACGGCGCGCGCCTGCTGCAGGTGGTGGCGACGCTGGCGGAATTCTCGCCGGACTGGAGTGGTGTGCTGGATGCGCTGGCCGAAGCGCTGCACCGTATCCAGGTGCAACAGCTGGTGCCGGGCGCGGCAATCGCCGAGGGCCTGGACGTGGAAGCGTTCGCTGGCCGCATGCGCCCGGAAGTGGTGCAGCTCTGGTATCAGATGGCGCTCAACGGACGCCGTGACCTGCCGTTGGCGCCGAGCCCGCGTGCAGGCTTCGAGATGGCCGTGCTGCGCATGCTGGCATTCCGTCCCGCGGCTGCGGTGCCCGCCATCCCGATGCTGCCTGAAGGCGGCTCAGGCGCGGCTCCTGCCACCGGAAGGGGTGGCGGGCAGGGCAGCAATGTCGGTGCTGTCGGTGCCGTTGCCGCCGGTCATGGGCAGCAGGCCGCCGCACCGCGTTCCGGGGCGGTGGTGGGAACCTCGCCGTCAAGATCGCCTGAGCCGGACAGCAACCCGGATCCGCAGCCCGAACCCGACCCCGAGCCGGTCCGCGATCCGCCGCCGGAACCGGTGCGCGAACCCGTTCGCGAGCCCGAACCGACGCCTGTGCCCGAGCGCGCCATGAGCGCTGCCCGTGAGGTGCCGAAGGCGAAGGACGCGCCGGACCTGCCGCCGTGGGAGATGCCTTCAGCCAACAGTGTCGCACCCACCATGCGTGCGCCATTGGAGGGGGGCGGGCACCTGCCGACCGCCCCTGATGATGACCGTGACGAGGCGCTGGCCGCCGAGCTGGCCGGCCCGGATGCCGCCATGGTGGCGCCGTGGCAGCCGCCGGCCGAATCGCGCCCAGCGGCGGACAGGCCCTTCCGCGCCGAGGGCATCGCCATCGCGCCTGCAGCGCCGGTTGCCAATGCGGTGGCCGCTGACAGCGCGATGGCCGAACTGGCAAGCGCCGAGGACTGGCTGGAACTGGTGGCAGGCAGCGGTCTGACCGGCCCGTCGCGCCTGCTGGCGGCCAACGCCGCCTTCATCAGCTTTCAGCACGGCGCCTTGAAACTGGGCCTTTCGCCCGGATTTGAATACCTGCGTTCGGATGGTGCGTTGGCTGCGCTGTCCAACGTGCTGGCCAGGGTCCTCGGTTCCGCGCCGAAGATCGTGTTTGAAACCACCCAGGCGCCGGCCGAGACCCTGCACGAGCGTTCAGACCGCCAGCGCGGCGAACGCCAGCAGGCCGCCGAAGCCATGTTCCTGGCCGATCCGGAAGTGCAGGTGCTCATGCAGCAGCACGGCGCCCGGCTCGTGTCCGATTCCATCCGTCCCTTTGAAGAGTAAAGAACGATGCGCGGCAATATCGCCCAGATGATGCAGCAGGCCCAGAAGATGCAGGAAAACCTGCAGAAGGCCCAGGAAGAAATCGCCAAGCTGGAAGTAACCGGCAGCGCCGGCGGCGGCATGGTCAGCATCACCCTGACCGGTGCCAAGGAGTGCCGCAAGGTGCGCCTGGATCCTTCGCTGCTGGGTGACCAGGAAATGCTGGAAGACCTGGTCGCGGCTGCATTCAACGATGCCTCCAACAAGATCGACGTCGAATCCAAGACGAAGATGGGCTCGGCGACCGCTGGCATGCAGCTGCCTCCGGGCATGAAGCTGCCGTTCTGAACCAGGGTGGCGGGCCATGTGCCCGCCGCGCCAGAAACCGACCATGCCAGCTCCCCTGCTTGAACAATTGATCGACGCCTTGCGGGTGCTGCCGGGCGTCGGCCAGAAGACCGCCCAGCGCATGGCCTACCACCTGCTGGAACGCGAGCGCGAAGGCGGTACGCGGCTGGCCGGCATCCTGGCCGAGGCCATGGAACGGATCGGGCACTGCGCGCAGTGCCGCGATTTCAGTGAGACGCCGTTGTGCCCGACCTGCGCGAACGGCAGCCGTGAGCGCAGCCAGCTGTGCGTGGTGGAATCGCCGGCCGACCGCTTGGCCATCGAGAACGCCACCGGATTTCGCGGCGTGTACTTCGTGCTGCAGGGGCGCCTGTCGCCGCTGGATGGCATCGGCCCGCGCGAGCTGGGGCTTGAACAGCTGGACCAGCGTCTGTGCGAAGGTGAGGTCGGTGAGGTCATCATCGCGACCAGCGCCACCGTGGAAGGCGAGGCGACCGCGCATTATCTGGCGCAGATGGCGCGTGCGCGGCAGGTGCGGCCGAGCCGGCTGGCGCAGGGCCTGCCGTTGGGAGGCGAACTGGAATTCGTGGACCGGGGCACGCTGTCGCATGCCTTCGGTACGCGTAGCGAAGTGAGGGATTGAGGCGTACCGACCAACGGTCGGTACCCACCAGAGCATTTGCACCAATGCAGCCAACGGTCAATATCCACCGAAGCTGTGGCGACCGGCATTTACCAAGGAAGCAAGCACCATGAGCAGCGAAACGATTTTCAGCAGGATCATCCGCCGCGAGATTCCCGCCACCATCGTCTACGAAGATGCGGACGTGCTGGGTTTCAAGGACATCGCGCCGCAGGCGCCGGTGCATGTGTTGTTCATTCCGAAGAACGACATCATCCCCACGCTGGATGATCTGCAGCCGGAGCAGGCGCACCTGATCGGCAAACTGGCGCTGGCAGCGGCCGCTTACGCGCGCCAGGAAGGGCTGGCGCAGGATGGCTACCGCATCGTCATGAACTGCCGCGAACATGCGGGGCAGACGGTATTCCACATTCACATGCACCTGCTGGCCGGTGCGTCGCTGGGGCACTTCGGCGTGCCCGGCGGCTGATGTTCCAGCATCATCGCAGAAGCAGAAACGCCGCCCGGTGAGGCGGCGTTTCTGTTTCCGTACAGGGCGACCGGTCAGCGCCGGGGTGTCAACTCACCACCAGCCGTAACGGCCGTAGCCACCCCAGTACGGGCCCGGGCCCCAGGGGCCATACGGATACGGCACCACATCCACCTGCCGCTGTTCCGGCCACAGATAGATGACATCGGCGGCCAGCTTCGGCAGTCGGTAGTCGTATTCGCCGATCTTGATGTTCTCGTAACCGTCGACGCGGCCGATGAAGGTCACGTCACGGCCTTCCTCGAACACCGCCGGGTCATAGAACCCTGCGCGACAGGCAACGAAGCGGCCATCGCTGGCATCGTTGGACGAGGTGGTCGGGCGACCGCTGGCGTTCAGCGGGCGCGAGATCAGCTGGAAGCAAGTCTGGCCCTGGCCGGGCAGGGTCTCGATGATGCGCCCGCCCCAACGGACCGGCGTGCCGACCTGCTGGGTGGACACCGAATCACGCGGGGTGACCCCACTGAACTGGCCCTGCAGCGGCTTGGGAGCCGTGGCGCAGGCTGCCAGTGCCAGCGAGGCGGCCAGGGGAAACAGCAATTTGATGTTCATGGTGAGGCTCCGGAGTTCGGGCGATGCCTGCGCAGGTCGCCCAATAATGAAGCGAGGTCGGCGGGAGTGCCAGCGTATCGCGCCAGGACGAAACGCTGGCTGAGTGACAGCAGGGCCGGATCCGGCCGCTGCGCGTGGACGCGACGTGCCCAGTCCAGCGCCGGTTCGGCTGGCTGCCGGTCCAGGCCCAGCCGCGCATAGCGGCGGCCGAGACGATGCCAGGCGCGCAGCAGCGGATCGCGTTCTCGTTCCCCCCGCGCCAGTACCCAGGCCATCACGCCCAGCGCCAGCAACGCGACCAGTGCCAACGCGGCGATCAACTGGCCGGGCTGCAGCGTGTTCACGCCGAACGGACGCAGCAGCTGCTGCTGGCGGGTGGCATTGAAGGAAAGCACCAGATCGTTCCAGCCACGGCGCAACCAGTCCAGCGTCTGGCCGGTCTGCAGCCAGGCCGCCTGCACCCCCTCTGCGCCGTTGCCCAGACGGTTTTCCAGGGTGTCGTAGATACGCTCGGGTGCGACCGCCGCGGTAGGGTCGACGCGTACCCAGCCGCGTCCGGACAACCACACTTCGGCCCAGGCATGCGCGTCCATGCGCCGCACCACCCAGTAATCGCCCAGCGGATTGTGTACGCCGCCAGCGAATCCGGTCACCACGCGGGCGGGAATGCCGGCGTTGCGCATCAGCACCACGAAGGCGGAGCTGAAGTGTTCACAGAAGCCGACTTTGCCGTCGAACAGGAATTCATCCACGGCGTTGCGTCCGGGCAGGGGTGTTTCCAGCGAGTAGGCGAACTCGGCGCGGATCCATTCCAGGCTGCGCCGTATCAGCGCCTCGTCATCGTTGCCGGCGGCCGCACGCCATTGCCGGGCCAGGATCGCGGTGCGCGGGTTGACGTCGGCGGGCAACTGCAGGGCCAGCTGGCGTTGCCATCCGGACAGCTGCGGCGCGAACACCTGCGGCGGTGAAGACTGCAGGCGCCAGCGTGTCAGCGCGGCCAGCGGGCGATCGCTGGACAGGCTGTAATCAGCACTGAGGCGGGTGCCTTCGGGTGCGCTGGCGGGCAGGTCCAGTGCCACCAGCTGCCGGCGATCGGTGGGCTCGTAATCCAGCGTGTAGTCCCACTGCGCTGCGCTGGAGCGCACCGGCGCCGGTGCTCCCTGTTCGCTGCGGCGGTCGCGTTCCCAGCGGCGGCCATCGAAGCGGGTCAGCACCGGGCCACGCCAGTAGCGTTGTTCGGCGGGGGGAACCGGTCCATGGAACTGTGCGCGCAGGGCTGGCGCATCGTCGGCCATCAGGTCCAGCCACTGGCCCGGCTCCATGCTGTCGGACAGGCCTGGCCGGCCGACGGCGCGTTCGGGAAGGCCCCACAGCGGCTGCGACAGGCGCGGAAACAGCCAGAACGTCGCCATCGCCAGCGGCAGGCCGAGCAGTAACAGGCGCGCGACACCACGCAGCTGCACGCGCAGGGAGGGCGGCGTGGCCTGGCCTTCGACCTGCGCGAGCCGTTGCAGGGCCAGCAGCGCGCACACGCCGGCCAGCGTGGCCAGCACGGTGGTGAGCGGGCCCTGGTCCAGCAGGAAGGCCGCGAAGGGAGCGAACAAGGCAAAACCGAGCAGGCTGCGGGCATCGCGCAGCGAACGCAGCTCGCTGGATTTGATGGCCAGCATCGCCGCCAGCAGCGCGCAGCCGGTATCACGGCCCGGGCGCGCACCCATCTGCAGGTAGATCAACGCCAGCATCGCCACCACCAGCACCAGGCGCAAAGGCATCGGTAACGGGCCGCGGCGGGACGCCAGCGCCGTCAGGAGCGCGGCAGCGGCAATCGTGCCGGCCAGCACCGGCGGCAGCTGCAGCAGCAGCGGCAACAGTGCGAGCGCGGTACTGGCCAGCGCCCAGCCACGGGCGTGGCGATCCAGCGTGTTGGTGGAGTCAGTGTCAGTCATGGGGCACCAGCGCCAGTGCGCGCAGGCACAGATGGTGGTGCGCTGCGCCCACGGCCGGTCCGAGCACGGGCTGGCCGGGAAGTTTCAGGGCGTAGCGGCGGCCCTGCCGCTCGGCCAGATCCACCCAGCGTGCCAGCCGGGCCACACGTGCTTCGGTATCCAGTCCGTGCAGCAGGCGCCAATCCAGGGTTATTTCGATGCCCACCGGTCTTTCGTATTCGCGTACCAGCAGGCTGTCGCGTCGCGCGGAATGCTTCCACGCGATGCTACGGCGGGGATCACCGGCGCGATAGGGACGCAGTTGGTGCAGTTCTTCTCCGGTGGGATCCATCCTGCTGTGCAGTGGATCGCTGCCCTGGTCCGGCAGGGCGGGGCCCTGCGTTTCCGGGTGTGGATACACCAGCAGGGGCTGGTCCGGCCAGATCCACGCCCAGGCACGCACCAGTCCGAGCGGCTGGGTGGTGGAAATACGGATGCGCTGCAGGTCCAGCCAGCCACGGCGCTCGGTGGGCAGTTCGATCTCGGCATCCATGCGGCCCGAGGCCGGTACCGATGTCCAGGCACGCGCAGCCGCGTGGTCCAGCCGCAGGCCGGGACGGCTGCGCTGTTCGCGCTGGGAAAGTGCCAGGCGCAGCCGCAGCGGTTGGCCGGCAGCGACCGGTTCAGCCGATATCGCCTCCACGTTCAAGCCGGACAGCGCCAAGTGCGCGCTGATCATGCTGGCTACGCCGGCGCCGGCCAGCAGCAGCGCCAGCAGCAGCGCCGGGTTGTTGTTGTAGTTGAGCGCGCCCAGCAGCATCGCAGCCAGCAGGGCGGCCACGAACAGGCCGAATGGCGTGGGCAGCACGTAGATGCGTCGGCGATCCAGCCGCTGCGGCAGCGATTCGGGATGGCGCGGACGGGCAAACGACAACAGTCGTTGCGCGCGCGAAGGCGCAGCCATCGTCAGTCCACCGGCACGGTCTGCAGGATCGCCCTGGCCAACGCAGGGCCGGACGATGATTCGGCTTCGGCAACCAGCCGATGCCCGGCCACGCCGATGAACAGCGCCTGCACATCTTCGGGCACTACATGGGCGCGTCCCAGCAGCAACGCGTGCGCCTTTGCCGCACGCAGCAAGGCAAGCCCGGCGCGCGGCGACAGGCCCACACGTACGCCGGCATGCTGGCGGCTGCGGGTCAGCAGGGCCTGTACGTAATCCACCAGCGCGTCGCTGGCATGCACGGCCAGCGTGGCTTCGCGCAGCTGGCCCACCTGGGCGGCATCCAGCCTTGGCGTTGCACGTGCGATCAGGTCACGACGGTCCACGCCGCGCAGCAGCTCGCGCTCGGCATCCACGTTCGGGTAGCCCATGGCCAGCCGCAGCAGGAAGCGGTCCAGCTGCGAATCCGGCAGCGGGAAGGTGCCGGAAAGGTCCACCGGGTTCTGGGTGGCGATGACGAAGAACGGATCAGGCAGTGCGTGGGTACGGCCATCGAGTGTCACCTGCTGTTCGGCCATGGCCTCCAGCAGCGCGCTCTGCGTGCGCGGCGGCGCGCGGTTGATCTCATCGGCCAGCAACACGTGGGTGAAGACCGGGCCGGGATGGAAGGCGAACTCACGGCTTCCCGGATCCAGGATGGAAACACCCAGCACATCGGCCGGCAGCAGGTCCGATGTGAACTGCACGCGCTGGAAGCCGAGCCCAAGGCTGGAGGCCAGCGCATGGGCGAGGGTGGTCTTGCCCAGTCCAGGCAGATCCTCGATCAGCAGGTGTCCGCCGGACAGCAGCGCGACAAAGGCCTGGCGTACTTCGTGGGATTTGCCCAGCACGAGCGCATTGACCTGTCGTTGCGCATCCTGCAGAGCCTGACGCAGTTCATCGGTTAGCATGCTGGGCATCGGGGGCGAAGAATCCATCGTCGTCTCTGGCTCGGTCTTCCTTCGATTCTATAGAGCAATGCAGGGCGAACAACGCGCACGCACGATATTCCTGTTTTTATGGACGCTGGTCACTGCGGTGAAACTGGTGGTGGCCGCACGCCTGCCGTTGTTCGTCGACGAGGCGTTCTACTGGCAGGAAGGCCAGCACCTGGCCGCTGCGTATTCGGACCTGCCGGGATTGACGGCATGGCTGACGCGACTGGGCGTGGAACTGGGCGGTCACCACGTGCTGGCGCTGCGCCTGCCGTTCCTGGCCATCGGCGCGTGGCTGCCGTGGGCGGTGTCGCGCATCGCCACGCGCTGGTTCGGCAACGTGGCCGGCTGGCAGGCCGGCAGCCTGACCCTGTTGATGCCGCTTTCAGCAACGCTGGGCATGCTAGCGGTGCCGGACGTGCCGATGGCGATGGCCGCGGTGCTGTGCCTGGACGCCGGTGCGCGGCTGTTGCGCAGCATCGATGCGGCAGCCGCGGTGAAGCTGGCGCTGGGCCTGATGGTCGGTGCCTTGAGCCATTATCGTTTCATCGGCGTGGTCGGCGTGGGCTTCATCGCCCTGCTGGCGTTGCCGCAGGGGCGGCAGATGCTGCGCGATCCACGCGTGTGGGTGGCGCTGGCGATCGGCGTGGTGGCGTGGGTGCCGCTGCTGGCCTGGAATGCCGACAACCACGAAGCAGGCCTGAAATTCCAGGTAGTGGAGCGCCATCCATGGGATTTCGAATGGACCGGACTGTGGTTCCTGGTGATCCAGCCGATGATGGTGACCCCGCTGCTGTGCCTGGCGATGTGGAAGGTGGCGGTGGCCGGCACGCGCGGCGGCGGCACGCGTGCGCAGTGGCGCTATTTCGGACTGATCGGCGGTATTTCCACACTGTCCATCTTCGTGCTGGGGTTCTTCACCGACGTGGAGCGCATCAGCTTCCACTGGCCGTTGCCGGGCTATCTCGCCCTGCTGGTGGCGGTGCCTGTGGTCCTCAACGGTTGGCCACGCTGGCTGCGCCGCGCCACATGGTGGGTGGCCGGCAGCGGGCTGGCGCTGGCCTTCACCTATTACCTGATGGTTTCTTCACCGGCGCTGCGCGAACAGCTCGCCGGATACAAGTACTACCCGCGTAATTTCGTGGGCTGGGAGCCGCTGGCGCAGGCGGTGCGTGATGAATTGCGGCAGATGCCGGCGCAGACGCGGTTGCTGGCAGGCAACTTCAAAGTGGGTGCGGAACTCGGCTTCCAGCTGGGAGATGCGGATATCCAGGTGCTGCCGCATCCGCTCAACGACAAGCATGGGCGCAGCGTGCAACTGGGGTTGTGGGGGCTGCTGCAGGCCGGTGAACGCGATGGTCCGCGCCTGCTGGTGCTGGCGCCGAGCGATCAGCGCTACCGCGAGCTGCTGGAGCGGTACCACGCCATCTGTGAACAGGTCGGTCCGCTGCCGGCGCCGCGCGTGGTCAGCAACGATCATGGCTTCCAGCGGTTCCTGCTGTTCCAGCTGCCGGCGCAGCGCACCGAAGGCCCATGCGTGACACCGGCGATGGCCTGGGTGGATGCCCCGGCCGCGGGAGCGCTCGCCGAAGCGGTGATGCACGTGCAGGGGTGGGCCTTCAAGGATGGCGTGGGGCTGTCGCGCGTGGAGGTGCTGGTGGATGGCCGGTCGGTGACTGATGCGGTCTACGGACGCGAGTTCGATATTCGTCCGGCGTGGCCGCAGTCCAATGATCCCCAGCATCCACGGGTGGGGTTCGATGCCCGTATCGACACCACGCGGCTGGCCCCCGGACGGCATTGGCTGGGCCTGCGCCTGTATGGGCATGACGGCAGCATGGAAACCTGGCAGGAACAGCCGTTCGTGGTGCCGGCGCGTTAGCGCAGCACGTAGAGCGGGCTCTGCCCCGCTGCGGTGGGTTTCAGCCGGGCAGAGCCCGGCTCTACGTGATGCATGCCGGGCAGAGCCCGGCTCTACCTGAGATCCTAGGGCACGGTGAAACCCGCCTCACGCAGCAGCCGGGACAGCGCGATCAGCGGCAGCCCGACCAGCGCGCTGGGATCGTCGTTCCTTATCGCCTCGAACAGTGCGATGCCCAGTCCTTCGCACTTGAAGCTGCCGGCGCAGTCCAGCGGCTGCTCGGCTTCCACGTAACGGGCGATCTCGTCGGCCTGCAGGTGACGGAAACGCACCGTGGTGACATCCACCGCGTCCAGGCGGGCCTCGCCGCGCGCCAGGCAGATGGCGGTATGGAAATGCACGGCCTGACCGGACATGGCCATCAGCTGCGCGCGCGCGGCTTCGACCGTCCCCGGCTTGCCCAGCGGCTCTCCGTTCAGGTCGGCAGCCTGGTCCGAACCGATCACCCAGGCCCCGGGATGGCGCGCCGCCACATCGGCGGCCTTGGCGGCGGCCAGGCGCATGGCCAGCCTGGGCGGGGACTCGCCGTCCAGCGGGGTTTCGTCCACCTGGGGCCGCTCGCACTGGAACGGCAGCCGCAGCCGTTGCAGCAGCTCCCGGCGATAGACAGACGTGGATGCCAGTATCAGAGGAGGCATTTCGTGGTGGACACGGAGGGACGGGCTGGCAGTCTGGCGTCATCCGCAGCCTTTCGACAAGCCTGAAGCCGATCTCATTTGACAGCAGCGTCGACGGTCCTTAACATTCTGCGGCTTATGTCCGCGAACGTGCCCGAAACGCTGGATGCCTGGCGGATGGTCGCAGCGCGAAGGCGCTTCGACGGCCAGGTACCTCTGGCTGAATTCACCCGCCTGCAAGGGCTTGTTGCCGATACCGAAGGCCAGTGCACGTTTGCGCTGGAATTCGCGCACGACGACATCCTGCGGGTATCCTATGTGGAATTGACCATCGAAACCGAGTTGCCGCTGATCTGTCAGCGCAGCCTGCAGCGCTTCCTGCTGCCGGTGAAGATGGTGCAGAAGCTCGGCCTGATCCGGGAAGAGGACGAGGAATCGTCGTTGCCGGAGGACTTCGAGGCGTTGCTGGTGCCGGAAGATGGCCAGCTGGCCCCGTTGGACATGGTCGAGGACGAACTGGTGCTGGCGGTGCCGGTCGTTCCCCTTTCGCCCGATGGCGAAGCGGTGGAGCGGGAATGGGCGCCGTCGCAGGAAGAAACCGACAAGGTCAACCCGTTCTCGGCGTTGGCGGCGTTGAAGAAGAAAGACTGAAAAATCAGCAGCCGGGTATCGTCGGCGGCTGCGGCGAAAGCGAAAACTGTGCTGGGCGCTGGCGTCCTGTGCGACGAAACGACGAAGTGAATCGAACCGAGTTTGGAGCAATCCCATGGCTGTGCAGAAATCCCGTGTTACCCCGTCGCGCCGCGGCCAGCGTCGTGCCCATGACGCCCTGAGCGCCAAGCAGCTGTCCACCGACCCGACCACCGGCGAAGTGCATCTGCGTCACCACATCACTGCCGATGGTTTCTACCGCGGCAAGAAGGTCATCCAGACCAAGACTTCGGCGGTCGAAGAAGATTGATGTGCCTGGAGGCTGCGGCCAGTACGGTCGCGGCCTCCAGCGTCTTCCCCGGGGTTGTCCGCAGGGATGGCCCGCGCAACAGGAATGTCGATGAGCAAGCGGATCTACTCGAGGATCGCGGGCACCGGTAGTTATTTGCCGGAGAAAGTGCTGACCAACGCCGACCTGGAGAAAATGGTCGAGACGTCGGACGAGTGGATCCAGACGCGCACCGGCATCCGTGAGCGGCATATCGCCGCTGAGGACCAGACCACCAGCGACCTCGGCTACCAGGCGGCTCTGCGCGCGCTGGAAGCGGCCGGCATCGAAGCCAGTCAGCTGGACATGATCGTGGTCGGTTCCACCACGCCCGATCTCATTTTCCCGTCCACCGCCTGCCTGATCCAGGCCAAGCTCGGTGCGAGCGGTTGCCCCGCCTTCGATGTCAACGCCGCCTGCTCGGGCTTCGTGTTCGCGTTGAGCGTGGCCGATAAATTCATCCGCTCCGGTGATGCACGGCATGTGCTGGTCATCGGTGCCGAAACGCTGACCCGCATCGTCGACTGGAATGACCGCACCACCTGCGTGCTGTTCGGCGACGGTGCCGGTGCGGTGGTGCTGAAGGCCGACGAGGATACCGGCATCCTCAGCACCCACCTGCATGCCGACGGCAGCAAGAAGGAACTGCTGTGGAATCCGGTCGGCGTATCGGCGGGCTTCGGTGACAGCGAAAACGGTCGTGGTGCGATCCTGATGAAGGGCAACGACGTGTTCAAGTACGCCGTCAAGGCGCTGGATTCGGTCGTCGATGAAACCCTGCACGCCAATGGCCTGGACAAGGCCGACCTGGACTGGCTCATTCCCCACCAGGCCAACCTGCGCATCATCGAAGCGACCGCCAGGCGTCTGGACATGTCGATGGACCAGGTGATCGTGACCGTGGACAAGCACGGCAACACCTCCTCCGCTTCGGTGCCGATGGCGCTGGACCACGCGGTGCGCTCCGGGCGGGTCGAACGCGGCCAACTGCTGCTGCTGGAGGCCTTCGGTGGCGGCTTCACGTGGGGTTCCGCGTTGCTGCGTTATTGATGGTGTCAGTTACGACAACGTGAAACTGTCGTTACGGCCCTTCGGGGCCGTAATGCGTTCAGGAGAACCGCGCCATGGTCGATCCCATCCTCATCGAAGGCCAGCGTGCCTGGCTGAAGCAGTACGGCCAGGGCAGCCGTGCATTCGCCCTGGGGCTGCTCAATTTCGTTGCCCGGCGCTTCCACCTGGATGCACTGCGCCCGCCACCCCATCGAGGCGGCGACGCAGCGAAAACCACCGAGGCCCGTCGGCTGGGTGAGCTGCACGCGCAGGGCGTGAACGTGCCGCTGGTGCTGGGCTCCGGCCGCGCCACGCTGGTGCTGGGCGACAACGGCCTATCCTTCAATACCTGCCTGCGCGAGGCCGACAATGCCGGCCGTGACCATCTGGTGGCCAGCGCCATGCACGCCATTGCCGCCGCGCACGCGCGCGGGGCCTATTTCGGACAGCCGCTGCCGCGCAACCTCACCTGGGATGGCGAGAACATCGGTTTCATCGATTTCGAGGAGGACCCTCTGGAAGTGATGGACCTGGCCCAGGCCCAGGCGCGCGACTGGCTGATGTTCGGCTACGGCGTGGCGAAGTACTACGCCGACCGCCCGCAGGATCTGCAGGCGATGATGGCCGAGGCGATGGATGGCGTGCAGGCGCCGGTGCGCGAACATGCGCATGCGGTGACCGGGCGGCTGCAGCGTTTCGCGCGCGCCAGCCTGAAGATGGGGCGTTCGGCGCGCGCGCTGGCGCACGGCATCCTGGTGGTGCATGGCGCCACCACGCTGGGCGTGCTGATGGTGGTGGCAGTGTGCGTGGACTGGTTCGCCGACGGGCAGCTGGACATCCTGGAACTGTTGACCTGACGCCATGCCGGAGCGCCGGGAAGCGCCCGGCTCGCCCTCGGCTGGCGTGATGCGCGGTTCTGCCTGGCTGCCATGAAACGCCCCCGTTTCACGCGCTGGGCCAGGCGCTGTCCGGCAGCCCTGCCGCGGCGGTCGCCATCGTGCATACGCGCACGTACAGACGCCCGACCCGGTTCGCCTTTATCATGGCCCGCTTCGATTCCATCAGGCGGACGATCGCGTGACCGATTCCACCCTTGCTTTCGTGTTCCCCGGTCAGGGCTCCCAGTCGCTGGGCATGCTGGCCGAGCTGGCCGAGCTGCACCCGCAGGTGCGCGAAGCCTTTACCGAAGCATCCGATGGCGCTGGTGTCGACCTGTGGGCGCTGTCCCAGGGTGGCCCGGAGGAAATGCTCAACCGCACCGAATACACCCAGCCGGCACTGCTGGCCGGCAGCATCGGCGTGTGGCGGGCATGGAGGGCCGCCGGTGGTGCGCAGCCTTCGCTGCTGGCTGGGCACAGCCTTGGTGAGTACACCGCGCTGGTCGCCGCGGGCGCCATCAGCCTGCATGACGGCGCCCACCTGGTGCGCCTGCGTGGTCAGCTGATGCAGGATGCCGCGCCGGCAGGCGTGGGGGCCATGGCCGCGGTGCTGGGTGCGGACGACCAGCTGGTGCAGGATGTCTGCGCCGAAGTGGCCGGCAGCCAGGTGGTGGTACCGGCCAACTTCAATTCGCCGGGGCAGATCGTCATCGGCGGCGATGCCGCCGCCGTGGATCGCGCGCTGGCACTGCTGGGCGAAAAGGGCGTGCGCAAGACGGTCAAGTTGGCCGTCAGCGTGCCCTCGCATACCCCGCTCATGCGCGAAGCCGCCAACCGTCTGGCCGAAACCATGGCTGGACTGTCCTGGCAGGCGCCGGCGTTGCCGGTGGTGCAGAACGTGGATTCTTCCGTGCATGACGGCATCGACGCCATTCGTGACGCGCTGGTGCAGCAGTTGTACCTGCCGGTGCAGTGGACCGGCTGCGTGCAGGCGCTGGCCACGCGCGGCGCCACCCGCATCGCCGAGTGCGGGCCGGGCAAGGTGCTGACCGGTCTGGTCAAGCGCATCGACAAGGGCATCGATGGCCGCGCCCTGGCCACCCCGGCCGACTTCGAAAGCGCCCGCGAGGCGTTCTCGGCCTGACCTTTATCCGTCGCCCGTGTCTGTCGTGCCTTGCTGGGCGGCATCATCCACAGGCGACCGTTCCGTCTGGAGAACATCATCATGAGCAAGCCCCTGCAGGGTGAAATCGCGCTGGTCACCGGCGCAAGCCGTGGCATCGGCGCCGCCATCGCCGATCTGCTGGCCGCCCAGGGCGCCACCGTGATCGGGACCGCCACCACCGATGCCGGCGCTTCGGCCATCGGCGAGCGGCTGGCCGCACACGGCGGTCACGGGCGCGCGCTGAACGTCACCGACGGCGCCGCGCTGGATGCCGTGCTGGACGGCATCGCCAAGGAGTTCGGCCCGATCTCGATCCTGGTCAACAACGCCGGCATCACCCGCGACAACCTGCTGATGCGCATGAAGGAAGACGATTGGGCGTCGATCATCGACACCAACCTGACCAGCGTGTTCCGCACCAGCAAGGCGGTGATGCGCGGCATGATGAAGGCGCGCAAGGGCCGCATCATAAACATCGCATCGGTGGTGGGCGTGACCGGCAATGCCGGCCAGGCCAATTACGCGGCGGCGAAGGCGGGCATCATCGGTTTCTCCAAGTCGCTGGCCAAGGAGATCGGCTCGCGCGGTGTCACCGTGAATGTCGTGGCGCCGGGCTTCATCGATACGGACATGACCAAGGCGCTGCCGGAAGAATCGCGCGCGGCGCTGATCAACGACATCGCCCTCGAACGCCTGGGTTCGCCGGAAGACATCGCGCATGCGGTGGCCTTCCTGGCCAGCCCCGCAGCCGGCTACATCACCGGCGAAACCCTCCATGTGAACGGTGGCATGTACATGCCGTAAGCAAGGGGTGCATGGATTGCGCCGCAAGTGGTTGATCGGTAAGGCATTTGTGAACGATGCAAGGCATTGCCGGTTTCCACTACACTATCCCACGGCCATCGTTCCCGATGGCGTCTTTTCGAACCACTACTCCATCTGGAGCGATACCCCATGAGCACCATCGAAGAACGCGTCAAGAAAATCGTCGTCGAACAGCTTGGCGTCAAGGAAGAAGAAGTCACCACCAGCGCATCGTTCGTCGATGACCTGGGCGCTGATTCGCTGGACACCGTCGAGCTGGTGATGGCGCTGGAAGAAGAATTCGAGTGCGAGATCCCGGACGAAGAAGCCGAGAAGATCACCACCGTGCAGCTGGCCATCGACTACATCAAGGCGCACGTCAAGTCCTGATGTCCGGCCGCTGGTGCGCGGTGGCGTCATGCACGTCCCGCGCACGGCACCCCATGGGGCCGCGCATGCGGCCCTGTGTATTTGAGCGTTACCCCGCGTCATACCCGCACATCCACGGGTCAGGAGAACAGCAATGAAGCGTCGCGTCGTCGTTACCGGCATGGGCATGGTTTCGCCGCTGGGCAATGACCTTGCCAGCAGCTGGCAGGGCATCATCGAAGGCCGTTCGGGCATCGGCCCGCTGACCAACGTTGCCGACTCCTATCTGGACCGTTTCACCACGAAAATCGCAGGTGAGGTCAAGGGATTCGACATCACCGCCGACAACGAACAGTTCGGCAAGTACAAGGTCAACGGCAAGGATGCCAGGAAGATGGACCCGTTCATCCATTACGGCCTGGGCGCCTCGTTCATGGCGCTGGCCGATTCGGGCCTTGAGATCGACGACAGCAACGCCGACCGCATCGGTGCCATTGTTGGCGCCGGTATCGGCGGCCTGCTGGGCATCGAAGAGCAGACCATCGAATTCCATGAAGGGAAGAAGATCTCGCCCTTCTACGTGCCCAAGACCATCATCAACATGCTGCCGGGCCAGCTGAGCATCATCACTGGCCTGAAGGGCCCGTCGTTCTCGGCGGTGTCCGCATGCGCCACCTCGAACCATTCCATCGGCACCGCGATGCGCATGATCCAGTATGGCGACGCCGACGTGATGGTGGCCGGCGGCGCCGAACGTGGCTCGTCGCCGACCGCACTGGGCGGCTTCTGCGCGATGAAGGCGATGTCCACGCGAAACGACGATCCGGCTGCCGCTTCGCGGCCGTGGGACAAGGACCGCGATGGCTTCGTGCTGGGCGACGGCGCAGGCATCCTGGTCCTGGAAGAGTACGAACACGCCAAGGCGCGCGGTGCGAAGATCTACTGCGAGCTCGCCGGTTTCGGCGCCAGCTCGGACGCGTACCACATGACCGCGCCCAGCGAGAACGGTGAAGGCGCCGCGCGGTGCATGGCAGCGGCGATGAAGGACGCCGGCGTCACGCCGGAACAGATCGGTTACCTCAACGCGCATGGCACCTCCACGCCGCTGGGCGACCTGGGTGAAACCATGGCGATGAAGGCTGCCTTCGGCGATCACGCGTACAGGATGATGGTCAGCTCCACCAAGTCGATGACCGGCCACCTGCTCGGCGCGGCCGGCGGCGTGGAAGCGATCTTCTCGGTGCTGGCACTGCAGGAAGGCGTGATTCCGCCGACCATCAACCTGGACCAGCCGGGCGAAGGCTGCGACCTGGATTACGTGGCCAACGAAGCACGCCAGGCCACCGTGGACGTGGTGATGTCCAACGGCTTCGGTTTCGGCGGCACCAACGGCACGCTGGTGTTCAAGCGCGTCTGATCGCGCTGCGCATGGACCGTGGAGCCGGGCGCTGCCCGGCCGCTTCTGAACACTGGCTGCGGTCCGGCCGACCCTGGGTCGGCGCTGCCTCTCCGCTCACCGTCACGCAGCCTGAAATCCAATCATGTCCGACGCTCCGCTGATCCTGCCGCTGGACACGCCGATCGACCTGCTGGCGCTGCAGCAGGCCCACCCCGCGCGCTTTCCCTTGCTGATGGAGTCCACGGCATCGGGCACCGCGCAGGGACGCTGGAGTCTGCTGCTTGCGGCCGGCGACGCCTTCCTGCGCCTGGATGCCGACGGCGTGGTGCGCGATCACCACGGCGAGACGCATGCGATGGGTTTCCTCGATGCCCTGGACGTGGCATGGCAGGCCGAACGCCTTCCTGTCCCGCAGGATCGCGCGCTGCCGTTCCGGGGAGGCTGGGCGCTGTTGCTGGATTACGAAGTCGCCAGCCAGATCGAAACCGTGTTGCCGTACAAGGCACGCGATGACGGCCAGCCCACCGCGCTGGCATTGCGCTGCCCGGGCGCCGTGCTTCACGACCACCAGCGGCAATGCAGCTGGCTGGTGGCCGAGGCGGGACAGCCGGCCCTGCTGGCGGAACTGCAGGCGCTGCTGGCGCAGCCATTGGCCGACGCCGGCGAAGGATGGCAGCCGCCGCTGGCCGTGGACGAGGACGAACCACGGCGCTTCACCGATGGCGTGCGCCGGGTGATCGAATACCTGCGCGCGGGCGACGTATTCCAGGTCAACCTGTCGCGCCGCTGGCATGCACGCTTCGCTGATGACGTAAGCCCCCAGGCGTTGTACGCGCGGCTGCGGCGCGCCAATCCCGCGCCGTTTGCCGGCCTGTTCACCGGCCATGGCCGGCACGTGGTCAGCTCCTCGCCGGAACGCCTGGTTTCAGTGCATGCCGGCCATGCGCAGACGCGCCCGATCGCCGGCACGCGCCCGCGTTTCGAAGGCGACGACGATGCCGCGCGTATCCAGGAACTGGTCGGCCATCCCAAGGAACGGGCCGAACACGTGATGCTGATCGACCTGGAACGCAACGATCTGGGCCGCATCTGCACGCCCGGCAGCGTGGTGGTGGACGAGCTCATGACGGTGGAAAGCTATGCCCACGTGCACCATATCGTCAGCAACGTCAGCGGCCAGCTGCGCGCGGAAGTGAGGCCGGGACAGGTGATCGCCGCGACGTTCCCTGGCGGGACCATCACCGGGTGCCCGAAGGTGCGCTGCATGCAGATCATCGGCGAGCTGGAGCAGGTGGCGCGCGGTGCCTACACCGGCGCGTTCGGCTGGTTGAACCGCGATGGCGACCTGGACCTGAACATCCTGATCCGCACCGCCGAAGTCAGTGGCAGCGAAGTCAGTTTCCGGACCGGTGCCGGCATCGTGGTGGATTCGGACCCGGACAGGGAACTGGACGAAACCCGCGCCAAGGCGCGCGGCCTGATGCGCGCGCTGGGCCAGCAGGGCTGACCGCGGCCCCATCGCGCCCAGGTGACCTGGCAGCTTCTGGTGGGTGACGACCGTTGGTCATCACACCCTCCCGCAGGTCATGCCCACCCGGCTCGCGGTATCCTGCACCACTGATCCGGTCTTCGAGGGCAATTCATGGCGGGAGCCAAGCGCGGGTGTCTGCTGGTGGTGACGGTGCTGGTGCTGCTGGCCGCGGTAGCGGTCGGCGTCGGCGCGTGGCTGTATTACCAGCAGGAACAGTTCGCCGACGCCCACCTGACGCCCAGCGAAGAAAGCATGGTGATCAACAGTGGCGATGGCTTCACCACCGTGCTCGGAAAGCTGCGTACCGCGGGCGTGAATGAAGGCCGGGACGTGCAATGGCAGCTGCTGGCGCGGCAGCTCGACGCCGCCGGCAAGCTCAAGGTGGGCGAGTACGCGCTGGATGCTTCGCTGACCCCGCGCGAGCTGCTGCAGCGCATGCGCCAGGGCCGCGTGCTGCAGCACCGCGTCACCTTCGTGGAAGGCTGGAACATGCGCCAGCTGCGGGCCGCGCTCAAGCGCGCCGAGCCATTGGTCCATACCACCGGCACGCTCGATGATGCCGCGCTGATGCAGCGGCTGGGGTTCGCCGGCCAGCATCCCGAAGGCCGCTTCCTGCCGGAAACCTACATCTACCAGCGTGGCGACACCGACATCGACGTGCTCAAGCGCGCGCATGCGGCCATGGAAAAGGCGCTGGCCGACGCGTGGGAATCGCGTGCGGACGATCTGCCGGTGGATTCGCCCTACGAACTGCTGATCCTGGCCTCCATCATCGAAAAGGAAACCGCGCTGGCCAGCGAACGCCCGCAGATCGCTGGCGTGTTCGCGCGACGCCTGAAGATGGGCATGCGCCTGCAGACCGACCCGACCGTGATCTACGGCATCGGCGCCGCATACGATGGCAACATCCGCAAGCGTGATCTCACTACCGATACGCCGTACAACACCTATACCCGCGCCGGCCTCACGCCGACGCCGATCGCCATGCCCAGCCGCGATGCGCTGATGGCCACCGCGCGCCCGGCCGCAGGCGACGCACTGTATTTCGTTGCCGTGGGCGACGGCAGCGGCGCCCATGTTTTCTCGGCCAGTTATGCAGAACACACCGCCGCCGTGGCGAAGTACCTGCAGCAGCTGCGCCGGCAACGCACCCAGGAGACCCCGGCGCAATGAGTTCCGCGCTTGAGCGCCATCCGCGTTTCGTCAGCCTTGAAGGCGGCGAGGGCGCTGGCAAGACCACCGCCATCAACGCCATCCAGGCCTGCCTGCAGGTGCATGGCCATGACGTGGTACTGACCCGCGAACCGGGCGGCACGCCGCTGGCCGAACGTATCCGCGCGCTGGTACTGAAGCCGGATGAGGAACTCGCCGCCGAGCCGCTCAGTGCCGAAGCCGAACTGCTGCTGGTGTTCGCCGCGCGCGCGCAGCATGTGCGGCAGGTGATCAGGCCAGCGCTGGAACGCGGGGCCTACGTGCTCAGCGACCGCTTCACCGATTCCAGCTACGCCTACCAGGGCGGCGGCCGTGGGTTGGACGCGCAATGGATCGCAGAACTGGAACAGCGCGCTGTCGGCCTGCTGCCCGGCCTTACATTGCTGCTGGACGTGGACGTGGAAACCGGGCGCGCACGCGCAAGCGGTCGCGACATGTTCCCGGACCGCATTGAACGCGAACAGGACGACTTCTTCCAGCGCGTGCGCGCGGTGTTCCGCGAGCGCGCTCGGCAGGAGCCGCAGCGCTTTGCGGTGGTGGACGCCAGCCAGGAACAGGCCGGCGTGGCCGCCGATGTCGTGGCGCGCGTCGAACAGTGGCTGCAGGCCGGGGAGGGCGCATGAGCACGAACGCGCCAGGCGGGTTTTCGCCGTGGCAGCAACGTGCCTATGACCAGACCGTAGCGGCGCTGGATGCCGGGCGCCTTGGCCACGGCCTGCTGATCTGTGGCCCGGCCGGGCTGGGCAAGCGCGAAGTGGCCGAAGCATTGGCCGCACACGTTCTGTCGCAGGGCAGCGCCGCCCAGGCCGAGCGCACGCGCCAGCTGATTTCCGCAGGGACCCATCCGGACCTGCAGCTCGTCAGCTTCATCCCCAACAAGAGCGGCGACAAACTGCGCACCGAGATCGTCATCGAGCAGGTGCGTGAGATCGGCCAGAAACTGTCGCTCACCCCGCAATACGGTGTGGCACAGGTGGTGATCGTCGATCCCGCTGATGCCATCAATCGCGCCGCCTGCAATGCACTGCTGAAGACGCTGGAAGAACCGCAGCCCGGCCGCTATCTGTGGCTGGTGAGCAGCGATCCGGCGCGGCTGCCGCAGACCGTGCGCAGCCGCTGCCAGCGGCTGGAATTCAAGCTGCCGCCACGCGAAGAAGCGATGGCCTGGCTGCAGCGCCAGGGGCACGACGATGCCGACGCCGAAGAGGCGCTGGAGGCGGCGCGCGGGCACCCCGGCCTGGCCGACCAGTGGCTGCGTGCCGATGGTCTGGCGCTGCGCCGTGATGTCGCCAGGGACCTGGAGCAGTTGATCGCCGGCCGCACCGGCGCGGTGGCGCTGGCGCAGAAATGGTGCGGCGACGCCGATGCGGCACTGCGGCTGCGCTTCGCGGCGGACCTGGCGCTGGCCCAGGCCAGCAGCGATGGCTTGACCGCGCCGGAGCGTTTGCACAAGCTTGCGGCCTGGTTCGACGCTGCCAACCGGACCCGCGATCTGCTGCGTACCACCGTGCGCGCGGACCTGGCCGTGGTGGAACTGCTGCTTGCCTGGAACCGGGTCAACGAACGGCCGCATCCAAGGGGAAATCGATGAGTGCCACCAACGCCCGACAGGGCATCCTGTCCCTTGCCGTGAAGGACAAGGCCGCGCTATACAGCGCCTACATGCCGTTCGTTAAAAACGGCGGGCTGTTCGTGCCGACACCCAAACGCTACTTTCTGGGCGACGAAGTCTTCCTGCTGCTGACGCTTCCCGATTCCAGCGAGCGCCTGCCAGTGGCCGCCAAGGTCATCTGGGTGACGCCTGCCGGCGCACAGGGCAACCGTCCGGCAGGCATCGGCGTGCAGCTGGCCGACGGGCAGGAAGGCGAGACCGTGCGGCACCGGATCGAGACGCTGCTGGCGGGGCTGACAGGCTCGGAAAAGCCGACCAGCACGATGTGAAAGCGGCTTCTGAAAAGTGTTGACGCTCCCGGAAAAATTCCTATAATGAGCGGCTCAGCAGCATCGGGCGGTTAGCTCAGCGGTAGAGCATTGCCTTCACACGGCAAGGGTCACAAGTTCGAACCTTGTACCGCCCACCATGAATACGTTAAAAGAGCCCCGGGAAACCGGGGCTCTTTTGTTTCATGCATCACATCGCACGCCGACCGTATCGAACGCGGCGATGACATCCCGGGAATCCAGCCCCAGGTCGCGGGCGGCCGAGATCACGCCGCAGGCGCCGGCGTTGAATGTGCTACGGGGCGTCCAGTAATCGCGATTGGCAACGGCGAAGGCCAGGAATGCTTTACGCGTGTTCCAGCCCACACGGGTGGCGAGCAGATGAAAGGCCCGGTTGTAGACGCCGGACGAAAAGTGATTGTCCAGCCCTGAACGGAAATCCCGGGCATGGTCGATGGATCGACCGTCGCGGGTGGGGTTGGCCATGTAACGCAACGCGCCTGGACTTTTGAAAATGTCTGCGCCAACGAGGAAATCGTTGCGTCCGGTGTTGAAGAATTCCGCTGCCTCGCCTGCGATATCCGAGAAGGCTTCGTTCATGCCTCCCGACTGCTCTGTGTTGTAGATCAGGCCTGAGTTCTGCTCGGTGAAGCCATGTGATACCTCATGAGCCATGACGTCTGCCGAAACCAGCGGATAGTATTTCGTGCGCCCATCACCAAATGACATCACCCGGCCATTCCACGCCGCATTTTCATACCCGTTTCCATAATGCACCTGCAGTTTCAGTGGAAAGGTAAGGGGAGCGGCATCGAGCCATTGCTTGTACATGTCGAAGATGACGCCGCCGAAATGATGGGCGTCGTTCAAGGGGGAGTACGCGCCATTGATCGCCTTGCTCGTGTTCTGCGGACAGACGAACGAATGCGGACGCGCTGGCGGTATGTATCGATGGTTCATGTTGTAGGTCAGCACGTTCTCGTTCTGCAGCGAGCATAGGACGCCTTCGCGCAGTACTGACAGGAAGGGCGCGTCTACTCCATAGGCAATCTGACCTGTCTTCTCGTTGCCCCCTGGACCGGTGCCCTCTCTGGCGGTCGCCAGCCCCTCCCATCGTTCCAGTACCGCGCCGCTGAGTGCATCCACGATGGTGAGCGGACGGCTCGGTAGTTGATCGCCTCCGTCGACGAAGAAATCAATGAACCACGCGAGCCGCGCGGTACCGTCACGATCAAGATGGATGGTCAGCTCCCGGTGCTCGTTCTGTACCCGTGCGTCGCCGGCAAGCGGCGCGGGAAGCGCGGCGATGGCGATGGCGGCTGCCTGCCCGGCGGTCACCCGCCGCTTCATGTCTGGAAGGTCGGCCTGCAATGATCTGATGGCGGTACCGGAGAGGTGCCGCAGGGATCCGTCGGGTTCGGCGATGACGATGATGTGCTCGCCGAACACGGGCACGCCGTGGTGGAGTTGCTGCATTCGTCTATGCCGCCTGCCGTCGGGACGGGTGCGTGCGGTGAGCACCCGCAGGGACGCCGCTGACTCCAGGCCCATCATCGCCATGAGCGACGTTTCATCGGTAGCCAGTGGCTGTGTGGTGGACCGTAGGGCCACCTCCGGGGTCGTCAGCGGAATACGTTGCGCTGCGGAGGACGGCAGCGCGATGAACGCGGTGATGGAGAGAGCGAGGGAAATTATCGCACGGGTGCATGACGTCGCCATTGCAAGGACTCCATTCGGGAAGGGCGTCGGCAAGCGGCAGGTGAGGCCTGCTGGGGCTGCATCTGCAACATCCGACGAGCGGAGCATTACGAACATGCGGGTTGCCTGCCATCGGTCAGAAAGCGGCGATGCGGCGCGCTGACGCTCTACATTCCCCGGCGCAGCAGGCTGTACGGAGGTGACGTCAGAAATGCTGTGGGGACGCGATCAGATGTTTTCTGACATCAGCATCAGCCGACAGCGTGTGGTGTTGAGACGTGGCGCGGGCGTCTGCGGCATCCCTGCTTCGCATACTGCTGCAACCGGCGACGGTGGCGCGGCATCAAATGTGTTGGACTTTCCTGGAGCCAGCATCATGAATATCGAGACGCCAATACGTACCACCGATCTGTCGAAAAGCCCGGTGGCCCGCAATGGTGTGCGACGCTCCTCTCCACCGGGACGATTCTGGTGGTGCTGGATCGGCCGGCTGGCCATGGCGACATGCCTTCCTCAGCTCGCGACCGCAGCTCCAGGGCCTGAGAGGGCGTGCTCACGGAGCGCGGCTGCCGGCGAGCTCCTAATCGATGTTCCGTTCGAGGTTGTCGACGGGCGAATCTATGTGGACGTGCGGGTCAACGATGCGGGTAGCTTCCGCTTCGCAGTGGATTCGGGCGCAAGCGGGATGGCACGTGCCGACGTCCGCCTGGTGCGGGCGTTGAACCTCCCTGCGGGTGACGCCGCGTCAAACTTCGATGGCGTCCGGACTGCGGATGAGGCTACCGTTCGCTTCGACGCGCTGGCGCTGGGAAAAGTACGGCGCGAAGGCATCATTGCCATCAGCCGGAATTACAACGCACGCCAGACCGAAGCGGCGGCGTTCGATGGCATCCTGGCACGCGACTTCTTCAGCGATGGCCTGCTTGCGATCGACTTCCCACAACGGCGTCTGCGTTTTCGTCGGGACCACGCGTTGCTGGCCAGCGATCCAGACACGATGCCGTATACGCGCGCGTTCCGTATTCCCGTGAGCATTGGTGCGGTCACCACCCAGGCGCAGATGGACACAGGGGCGAATGTCACTTTGGTGTTGCCCACTGCGATCTACCAGCGGGTTTCCAGCAGATCCGTCAACGCGGATGGCAGTTTGACCCTCAGCCACGGCGAGGTTGATGGGGGGCGCACATGGCTTGATGGGACGCTGCGGGTCGGGGAGGTAGCGTTACGCAACATCGAAGCTCGGGTGTCGAAGCGCTACCCGGAAACTTTGGTTGGTGCGCACGCGCTTCAGGATACGACCGTGTTCATTGACCAGCGCACGAAACGGGTGGCGGTCTGTCCCGGCCCTCATCAGGGTGGCTGATGAATCCGGGACAGCTGCATTGGCGCCATGCGGGCCAACGTGGTCGCATGGGCAATGCGTTCATGGGCGGCAGGAACCTGCTGGAGCGGTGCATGGGCCAGGGCGGTCGCTGACTACGTGACCGCCCGTAGACTTGAGTCCGTGCTCGAATCAGCCAGCTTCCCGTCTGCTTTCGGCGGATCGAACCAGCAAGCGTTTCCATTCCATGCGCTGGAACAGCAGCGATGTCCTGCTTGCGATCGGCTTCCCACGACGGCCCACGCACCACCTGCGTCATATCGTCGCATCGGCGGATTGTGGAAGGGCTGAATGCGTCCCGGAGCACACCCTGCCGTTAGAATCGTGGTGTGCGTCATTCCCGACTCCATCGCCGGTTCCAGGCCCTGGCATGGCTTGCCATGCTGCTGGTGCTGTGTGCGCCGTTGGTGAGCCGGTGGATGGCGTCCGTGCTGCCGCATGCGCTCATGGTCGAGCCGGTTGCGGAACACGGTATGCCTTCGCACGCCCTGCATGCCGAAGTCGCCCACGCCGAGGCAATGCCGGCCGGTCACGCGCATCATCACGACATGGCGCCGCATGGCGACCATCACGCGCCGGTCGGCGGCGATGCGCTGGCGCCACCTGCGCCTGCGCCCGATCCGCATGCCGACCACGAAATGGGCGTGGACTGCGACTACTGCCTGATCGCGGCGCGTTTGATCAGCCTGCTGGTGGCGGTTCTGTTGCTGCTGGTGCCCTTGGCGCCAGTCTGCCGCGCGCTGGCCGGTGCGGTGCGGACGGTGCCGGTGCCGTTGATGGGCACGCTGGGTGCGCGTGGCCCGCCCGTGCTGCTTTCCTGAGCCATGCGCGCTTTCTGATTTTCCATTGATGCGTGGATTCCGGTTTCCCGGGGTTGCCGGGCAGCGCCCGGCGCTGCGGTGTCGGTGCGGGCTGTCTGTTGGCAGAGCCCGGCAATACGGGATGTTGTGCGGTACCCATGCATCGTTCGGGCAGTACGTGCGCATGCGCGTGACGAGGCGTTGCCGGCCAGCGGCTGGCATTACGCGATACACGAGCAATTGATGCTGCCCCGCGCTGCGGGACGGCCCTGCATGCCATGGAAAAATGAAAACAAACTCGATTCCCGATCATCATCGCTGGGCAGTGCTGCCTGCGTTGTGCCTTGGCCTTCTTCATGCCGCTGCGAGCGCGGCAGAGAAAGCCGTGCTGCCCACCACGCTGGATACCGTCCGCGTCGTGGATACGCGCAGCGGTGGACTTTCGGCCATCGCCAGCACCGGCTCGGCGCTCGGCCTCGGCGTACTGGAAACCCCGGCCAGCCTTACCGTCATCTCCCGCGCTGAACTGGAGCAGCGCGGCGATGCCAACCTCACCGATGCCATCACCCGCGCCGGGGCGATCAGCGCCCAGCCGCATCCGGGCAACGGCCTGAGCGCACTGTCCAGCCGCGGTTTCACCGACAGTGCCTCGGTCATGCGCCTGTATGACGGTCTGCGCCAGTATGGCGGCGTGGGTGTCACCTTTCCCTTCGATACCTGGTCGATCGAGCGGATCGAGGTGCTGCGTGGTCCGGCATCGGTGATCCATGGTGACGGCGCCATCGGCGGTGTGGTCAACATCGTGCCGAAGAAGCCTTCGCGCGGCGCCGTCGAGAACGAGATCAGCATGACGGTCGGCAGCGAGGACACGGCCCGGTTCGGCTTCGGCAGCGGAGGCGCGCTGTCGCCGGCGCTTGCGTACCGGCTGGATGTCAGCGGCAACTACAGCCGCGGCTGGGTGGACCGTGGCCACAATGGCGATGCCACGTTCTCCGGTGCGGTGCTGTGGCAGGCGAGGCCGGACCTGCGGTTCACCCTGACGCACGCCGAAGGTTACCAGCGGCCGATGCGCTACTTCGGCACACCGCTGGTGGATGGACGGCAGCTGGAGGCGCTTCGCCACCGGAACTACAACGTGGCCGACAGCCTGATCCGTTTCCGTGACCGATGGACCCAACTGGACGCCGTGTGGACACCGGACAGCAATGTGGAATGGCGTACGCGTGCCTACCAGGTGGACAGCCGGCGCGATTGGCGTAATTCCGAGGCCTATGTCTACAACGACGACACAGGGTTGATCGATCGGTCCGACAACACCCGCATCACACACGACCAGGAGCAGACCGGACTGACTTCCACCCTGCGGCTGCGCGGTCCATTGGGTGCTTTTCCCAATACGTTCGCCGTTGGCCTGGACGCCAACCGGGCGCATTTCAGGCACACCAACAACACCTACTCGGGCAGCTCGGGGCCGGTTGACCCCTTCCATCCAGTGCCCGGAGAATTCGTCAGCGATGCACCCCACCTGCCGCGCTATCGCAACAGCGCCGAACAGTACGCGCTGTTCGTGGAGGATCGCCTGTCCGTGGGCGAGCGCTGGTCTGTGCTGGGCGGTGTGCGCCATGATCGCGCACGCGTGGATCGTGCCGATCTGATCAGCGGCCAGCCGGCGTTTTCGAAGACATATTCCAGCACCGGATGGCGCGCGGGTACGGTGTTCGCGCTGCGGCCCACGCTCAGCCTGTACGCGCAGTATTCGCAGGCTGCGGACCCGGTGAGCGGACTGCTGATGATCAGCCCCGGCAACAGTGCCTTCGATCTGTCCAGGGGCCGGCAGGTGGAAGTCGGCATGAAGCAGGCGTTCGACGGCGGTGAGTGGACGCTGGCGGCATATCGCATCCGCAAGACCGGCCTGCTCAGCCGGGATCCACTGGATCCCTCCCGCAGCGTCCAGGTCGGCGCGCAGGCATCGAAGGGCATCGAGGCATCGTTGAACTGGAGCTTTGCCCCAAAGTGGTCGCTGGATGCCAATGCCACGGTGCTCAGGGCACGCTTCGAGGACTTCCTGGAAAGCAGTGGTTCGCCGGCCGTGGCCGTTTCCCGCAATGGCAATGTGCCGCCGAACGTGGCCGAGCGCCTGGCCAACGTGTGGCTGGGCTGGCAGTTTCTGCCTGCCTGGAACCTGGCCGGTGGCGTGCGCCATGTAGGCAAGCGTTACGCGAATACCTCCAACACGCTGGAACTGCCCGGATACAGCACCACTGACCTGGCGCTCACGTGGCAGCCTGCGGTACGCACGCGGGTGACCGCGCGGGTGTTCAACCTGTTTGACAGGACGTTCCACACCACCGCGTACTACACCGATACGCAGTGGCTGCTGGGTGCGGACCGGCGGGTCGAAGTGTCCTTCGACCATCGTTTCTGAGGACGATGGCCATGTCGCTGCGAACCACCGCCCGGCGTTGGACCTACCTGGTGCACCGTTGGCTGGGCATCGGCGGATGCCTGTTGATGCTGCTCTGGTTCGCCAGCGGCATGGTGATGCTGTTCATCGGCTACCCGAAGTTGACACCATGGGAACGGCTTGCCGCGTTGCCGGCCCTGGACGCTGCCGATGGCTTGAACGGGCTGTCGGTGCTGCCGGCTGACGTGCAGCGTGCGCCGGAATCGGTTGCGTTGACGACCGTACGCGGCGAGCCGGTCTATGTGGTCCGCACCGGTGCGGCTGCCAGCGCGTGGTCGGCACGCAGTGGGCAGGCGATGGCGGGGATGACCGCTGCCGGCGCCGAAGCTGCGGCGATGGTGTTCGCGCAGGCGCCCGTGCTGGGTGCAACGCGGCTGCTCGATGAGGACCGCTGGACGCATTCGCGCGGCTTGAATCCGCATCGGCCGCTGTACCGGGTGGACGTCGGTGGCGAGCGGGCCGGCAGCCTGTACGTTTCCTCGCGCACCGGCGAAGTGGTGCTGGATGCACCGCAGCTGCAGCAACGCTGGAACTACGTGGGCGCATGGCTGCACTGGCTGTATTTCCTGCGCATGCAGCCGACCGATCCGGTATGGACCTGGACGGTCATCGTGTTGTCGGCACTGTGCACGGTGGCGGCGATCAGCGGCATCGTGGTGGGCATCTGGCGGTGGCGGTTCCGTGGACGTTATCGATCCGGCGCCAGGACGCCCTATACCGAACCGTGGATGCGCTGGCACCATCTGCTTGGCCTCATGGCCAGCGCAGTCGTGTTCACCTGGATATTCAGCGGACTGATGTCGATGAATCCACTGGGGGTCTTCAGCAGTGGAAGGGAGGCCGTGGACGAGGCGCGTTACCGGGGCGGCATGTCGGGCGTGTTGGGCGCGGTAGCCGAACCCGCATTGCTGCTGCGGGTGACACGGGCAGCGGACTTCACGCCGGTGGAACTGCAGTGGCGGCGTATCGGCGGTGTACTGTTCGCGGTAGCGCTGGATGCGCATGGCGACAGCCGCATCATCAGCCAGGGCGAAGGAGGCCTGGAGGTAATGCGCACGTTGCCGGAAAGCATGTTGGGCAAGGCCGTGCCGGCGTTGGTTGATGCGCCGCTGCGGGCATTCCATGTGCTGCACGCCCCGGATGGGTATTTCTATCCGCGCGCCCCGGAGGCAATGAACGGTGCGTCGGTGCGTCGGTTTCCGGTGGTGTTGGCCGAATTCGCCGACACCGATGCCACCCGCGTCTACGTGGACCTGGCCACCGGCGACCCATTGCTGATCCTCGGCAGGCGCGAACGGGCAGGGCGGTGGCTGTTCAATTTCCTGCACAGCTGGGACCTGCCGCCCATGCTGCGCACGGCGAACACGCGGTTGGCCGGTCTTCTGCTGTTGAGCATGGTGGGCGCCGCCCTCTGCGTGACGGCACTGGTGATCGGCTGGAGACGCCTGCGCCGTACGTTGAAATGAAAAAAGGGGGACGGAGGTGGTTAACTGCAAATAACGTCCTCCGTCCCCCTTGTGCGGGGGGCGGGGGCCTGTCTAACATCCGCCATGGGACGCGGCGTGGTCTGGCGCTGTGGAGCAGAGGGATCGACCGGCTGGGGAGCGGGTCAACCGGCAAGGCGCTTGTTCTGCGCTGCGGTCGGGCATCACTGCTCGGCAAGGAAGCGATAATCATGTCTTCTGTGACTTGCGTCACGGATGGCGTTCTTTTTTGCGTGTTAGATCGGCACGGGGACATCGTGGGGGATCACGGTGTTGATATCGATGTTGAAGAAAGGGGGATTCATGGGTATCGCGATAGCTGTCGTGGTCATTGTGCTGCACGCCTTCATCTACTTTGCTGCCAGGAGCGGCGCAGGGCGCTTTATCCGGGACAAGACCGATGCCATCACGCCGATGGCTTTGGGGCTTGGCGCGGTCGTGGCGTCGTCCATCGTCATGAGCATCTGCGCGCGCCTGCTGCTGATCGACCCGGCGCGCTATGCGGCGCTTTCGTCGGTGGCGCAGGGTATCTACGTCGGCAGGCTGATGCTCTTCATCCTGGTGCCGACGGTCCTGTCCATCGCGGTCATCGTGCTGCGCATGGTGCAGGCGGCATTCGATGCGGAAGTGCGGACGGTCGAAAACGCCCGCATCGAGGGCATCATCCTTCGCTGATGATGCCGGGGCCGGTACTGCGGTCAGCGACGTTCGCGCCTGGTCCAGGCGCGGACGAAAAGGGCGATCAGGGCACTGAACACCAGCCAGGACACCACATCGAAGATGCCGTCTCCGAGCAGCGCGCTCACCAGCCCGACCAGGCTGGCCAGGGCGATCCACGCCGGGGCGACGAACGGGCTGCGTGGCGCGGCAGGCCTGCGGTCGGTCGGATTCATGCGACCTCCCGGTGCTGCGCGCGCTCGATCTCGGTCACGCGCGTGGCGGTGCTGCCACGCTTGATCCAAAGGTACAGTCCGCTCACCAGCACGATGATCGTCAATATATCCAGCAGGGCCCACAGGATCTTCAGCGGCAGCTTGCCGTAGTCGCCGAAGTGCAGCGGCTGGCTGAGCAGCAGCACGGTCATGTAGAGCGGCAGCTGCGGCTGTGCGGTGAGTTCGCCGGTAGTGGCATCGATCAGCACCGGGCGGTACATGCGTTCGGTCAGCGGCGTATTGCCCTGCATGAACACCCCATAGTGATGATCGCCACTGTAGCCGGTGCCGGGAAAGCTCACGAAGGCCGGCCGCATGGCTGGCTCGGCCGATCGCGCGGTATCCACCGCCGCCTGCAGCGATGAAAGCGTGGCCGGCCGGGGCTGTCCCGCGTAACGCGCGGCGAACTCGCCCAGCTGTTCTGCCTGGAACGCCTGTTCAAGTGGTTTGGCCAGGGTGTTGATGGCGCCCGTCAGGCCAACCACCAGCGCCCAGCCCAGCGTCACCACACCCAGTACGTTGTGCAGGTCCAGCCAGGCCAGGCGACGGCTGCGGCCGGTGCGCAGCGTGCCGAACCGCTGCCTGCGCATGAACGGGCCATACAGCACCAGGCCGGAGATGATGGCCACCACGAACAACAGCCCCATCCCGCCCATGAACAACAGGCCGGGCAGGCCGACGAACAGGTCAGTATGCAGGCGCAGGATGAAGTACATCACCCCTTCATTGAACTGCGCAGCGGGCACCTGCTCGCCGGTGAGCGTGTTGAGCTGCACCGTCTGCATCTGCGGCGGTGGGGTGTCCACGCGTGCACCGGTATTGACGTACATCACCGGAGCTTCCGGGTCCCAGCCCACGAACAGCGGGACATTGCCGGGATAGTGCTGCAGCGCTGTCTGCACCTGCGCATCCAGATCACGCAGGATGGCCCCGGCCGGTGCGGGTGCCACGTCCGGATCGGCACCGGTCAGGTGGTCGATCTCATGACCGAAGATCAGCGGCAGCCCGGTCAGGCACAGCAGCAGCAGGAAAAGGGTGCAGACCAGGCTGGTCCACTTGTGGATCACGAACCAGGCCTTGATGGCGGAGCGTTGCATGCAGCAGGAATCCTCGGGCGATAGCTGGAGGTGGGCGACGGAGCGTTGGCTGCGGATTATCCCGGCACGGATATGTAAATACAAACGATTCCCAGATGCGTTGGTGGCGCAGGCTGCGGGGGGGCTCGTTCAGGCTGGTTCAGGACTGTCATCGCCCTGTCGCCGGTGGATCACGCCCTGCATGCCATCCGACCGCTAGCGTGGAGCCGTGATCTGAAAGAATCCAAATGGAGAATCCCCATGTGGTTGATCGACCGCCTGCTCACCGCGTCCAGGAGCCATCGCCAGCCCACCGCTGCGGTCCTGCCGCCTTCGTCGCTGCAGGCGCCCGCGCGCCGTCTTTCCCTCAAGCGCGGCGTTCGTGCAGGGCGTGCCGGAATGGCACCGTGGCAGAAGGTCGCGCCGCTTCGCCGTACGCGGCACTGAGGCGCTGGCCCGTCAGGGCAGCGGCGCGCTGCTGCGGTCCGATGGATGGTTGACGCCATCGTTGACCGGCACCTCGCCCAGCGCGAACGGATCGATGCCTTCCAGGCAGCCGACGTTGTAGCCGTATTCGTGGGGATTCGAACGCCGACGATGATGCGTGTAGATGCCGCACGTCGCGCAGAAATAATGCTCGGCGGCATGGGTGTTGAACTGGTAAAGCCGAAGGTGGTCGTGGCCACGCACGATTTCCAGGCCGTCTTCGGCCACGCCTGCGGCAATCGCGCCGCGTCGGCGGCACATCGAGCAATCGCAGCGACGCGGGTTGACGATGCCGTCCGGCAGGTGCAGCCGAAGCTCCACCGCGCCGCAGTGGCAGGTGGCGCGGTGCCACTCCTGGACCGGAATTCCTGAAACCTGCTTGATTCCCATGGTGCATCCGCGCGGCCAGCCAGGGGGCCGCAGGTGCGGACATTGTGCCGCAGCGGTGGCTGAACGGGGCGCGATTCCGTGTTCTCGTCGCTTATGGCTAACTATGGTCCCCGAAACGACAAGGATGGTTCCCGGTGAAGGCAGCAGGGCGTTGGAGCATCGCGACAGCGATGCTGCTGTTGGCCACGTGGGGCGCGGGCCTGGTGTTCTACCAGCTTCCCGGACCGACCTGGCTGGCCGGGCTGGTAGCTGCCGGCTGGCTGGTCGCCGCCGGATGGATGTCGCTGGCGGTGGGGCGTGGACGTGCGACCCGCCGACGCCTGGGGCTCTTCGCGGCCTGCATCGCGACCATCGCAGGGTGGTGGATGGCACTGTCGCCCCGGCAGGACCGGGTCTGGGCCGATGATGTCGCCGAGCGTCTGCACGTGATGTCCTTCGATGGACGCCACGTGGTGCTGGACAACGTGCGCGATTTCCGCTGGCGCTCCGAAGAGGATTACGACGCCCGCTGGGTGCGCCGTGACTACGATCTGGATCAGCTGCGTTCGGCCGATCTGGTGCTGTCCTACTGGATGGGGCCGGCCATCGCCCACACGCTGGTGTCGTTCGGCTTCGAAGACGGGCGGCACCTGGTCTTTTCGGTGGAAATCCGCAAGGAGCGCGGTGAATCGTTTTCCGCGCTGGGCGGATTCTTCCGCCGGTTCGAAATGACCCTGGTGGCCTCGGAGGAAACCGACATCATCCGCACCCGCACCAATGCGCGCGGAGAGGACGTCTACCTGTACCGCCTGCATGGGCTGACCCGCGCCCAGCTGCGCGCGCTGTTTGCGGGTTACCTGGACGAGGCGCGCCGGCTGGATGCCGCGCCGGCCTGGTACAACACGCTGACCAGCAACTGCACCACCATCGTGTTCGACCTGGCTCGCCACATCGCGCCGGGGCTGCCGCTGGACTATCGCCTGCTGCTGTCCGGTTACCTGGCCGAATATGCCTACGAACAGCAGGCGCTGGTGCCGGGTCATGATTTCGCCACGTTGCGGTCGCGGGGCCGGATCACCGAGCGCGCGCTGCAGCCGGGTGCTGAGGGTGATTTCTCGACATGGATCCGTCGCGGCGTGCCGGGCATGGCGCAGGACGGCAGCCCGCAGGAAAGCGAACAATGAGCATGACGATGCGATGGATGGCGTGCGCCCGTACCGGCCGGCTGCTGCTGGCGACGGCGGTGCTGCTGCTCGGCAGCGGCTGTGCCATGGTCACCGTGAAGCAGGTGGCGAACACGGATTACCTGCAGACCAAGCGCGCCGATGTGCTTACGTCCGGCAAGCTCAGCGCAGCTTCGCGGGAAACATTGAGCGTGGTCGGGCTGGATGAAAGCCAGTGCGACAAGGACGTGGTGGCCTGCCGTACCACGCTGCTGGAAACCGAGGGCATCAATACCGAACAGCGGCTGTCGGCGTTGTCCGAGCTGTGGGTGCGTACGGCGCTGGCGCTGAGCCCGAAGCCGAAGAATGCCGACAAGGAGCCGATGAGCGTGGCGGCAGCGGATGCCTGGCTGGAAGCCGCCCGGTATGCGTATGCCTATCTGTTCTTCAGCGGGCGTGCACCGTCGGACCGGGCCTTCGAGGATCGCCAGACCCAGGTGCGCGACTACTACAACCATGCAGCCGAGCAGACCGCGTCGATGATGTTCCGGCGCGCGCGTGAATCCGCGCTGGAAGGCGAGGATTACAACGCTCCGGTGGCGGGCGAGCGGTGGACCATCACCTCCAGCTTCGATCGTCTGGCACTGCCCAGCATTCCCACCCGGCTGGTATCGGCGGCAACGGTCAGCTTCGTGGGCCTGCGCAGCACCTACCGACGCGACGGCTTCGGCGCCGAACTGGTGGTGGTGATGGATCCGCCCAAGCTGAGCACGCCGCTGCCGCAGGCCGATGCGCCGGTGGACGGCGGTCCGCGCAGGCAGCGTGAGGAGGTGCCGCAGTACAGCGAGATGTCGTCGATCAACGCCACTGCCCTGCTGCGCTTCAAGGGCCAGTCACTGCAGGACGTGCTGGGTACCAGCCAGGTGCTGCTGGATGTCTATTCGCCGGAAGCCACCGAGCATGTGGAACTGCAGGGCGAGCGGGTTCCGCTGGCCGGCAACTTCACCGCCGCCTATGGGCTGTGGCTGGCACAGAGCGGCTTTGCCACGCAGTCGCTGCGCACCCTGTTCGGCATGAGCGAGGGCATCAACAAGCCGCACATCTACCTGATGCAGCCGTGGGATCCCGATCGCCGCATCATCTTCATGCTGCACGGCCTGGGCAGCAGTCCCGAAGCGTGGGTCAACGTGGCCAACGAAATCATGGGAGAACAGGAACTGCGCCGCGAGTTCCAGGTGTGGCAGGTCTATTACCCGACCAATGCGCCGATCGCCCTGAACCGCTACGAGATCGCGCAGGCCTTCAACCAGACGTTGCAGCACTTCGATCCTGCCGGGCGTACGCGTGCGTCCAGGGACATGATCTATATCGGCCACAGCATGGGCGGCGTGCTGGCGCGGCTGCTGGTCAGTTCGTCCGGCGAAACGCTGTGGAACGATGTGACCACGCGCCATGAGCTGAAGGGCGAAAGACTGCGGAGGATACAGGCCAAGCTGGGCCCGGTACTGCACTTCCAGCCGCAGCCGAACGTGGAACGGGCGATATTCATCGCCGCCCCGCACCAGGGGACCGATATCGCCGGCAACCGGATCGGCCGGCTGCTCGGCCGGCTGGTGCGGCTGCCGCTGACCATCCTGGGGTCGTTCGAGGAAGCGTTCCTTGCCCTGCAGCAGGACGACGGGCAGCGCGGCGGCAACAAGAAGGCGCGGGTACCGAACAGCATCGACAATCTCAAGGCGAGCGACCCGTTCGTGAAGGCGGCCGCGTCGCTGCCGATCCAGCCGGGGCTGAAGTATCACTCGATCATCGCGCACCGCAAACCGGACGTACCACTTGAACAGTCCGACGATGGGCTGGTGCCGTACTGGAGCGCGCACCTGGATGGCGCGTTGTCGGAGAAGGTCATCACCTCCGGCCACAGCGTGCAGGAAACCCCCCAGGCGGTGCTGGAGATCCGGCGCATCCTGCGCGAAGACGTGGACGAGGTCGGCGCTCGCGCACGCTAGAGCCACGCGCTGCCGGGTTGCGCGATGCTGCGCGGTGTCCGGCTTGCCGGGCAGAGCCCGGCACTACAATGCGACGCGCGATGCGGCGGGATCCCGGCAGGGCGCGTTACCAGGCGGTGATGGTCTGCCCGCTCTGGATGCCTTCCACCGCGCGCTGGTAGGCCAGTGCCACGCGCCGCGCCGGAATCGGCTCGAAACCCGGGAAATACGGCGCATAACCTTCCATGGATTCTTCCAGCACCGTCGGGCTGACCACGTTGATGCGCAGGCCGCGCGGCAGCAGCTCGAATGCGGCGGCACGCACGAAGCCTTCCAGCGCCGCGTTCACCGCCGTGGCATTGGCGCCATCGCGGATCGGCTGCGCGCTGATGATGCCGCTGGTAAGGGTGATCGAACCGCCTTCGCGCAGGTGATGCTGGGCGGCCAGTGCCAGCCGCACCTGGCCCAGCAGCTTGTCCTGCAGGCCGGTGGCGAAAGCGGCCGCGTCCATCTGCACCAGTGGCCCGAAATGCACCTGCCCGGTGGTGGCGATCACCGCGTCCAGCGGACCGGTGGCGGCGAAAAGTGCCTGTACGCTGGCGTCCTGGGTGAGATCGACGCGATGGTCGCCGCTGCTGCGGCCGGCTCGCAGTACTTCATGGTGGACCGCGAGGTGGTCGGCGACGGCACGGCCGAGGGTGCCGGAAGCACCGATGACAAGGATCTTCATGGACAGGTTCCGTGGAAGGGAGGGGAATCCGTAGCAGGCAGGGCACGGCGGGGCGGTGGATCGTCAGCCAGCACACCGCCATGGAACAGCGTTGCGCACGGGCCACGATGGCCCCGCGGCGTTGAATCAACCATCGTTCGCGGCTGACAATTCCTTTCCGCGCTGCTGCGCAGCCTTCAGTGCGGCATCCACCAGGGTTTCGAAACCCCCGGCCTGGAAGCGTTCGATCGCCGCCTGCGTGGTGCCGCCTGGGGACGTGACACGACGGCGCAGTTCCGCGGCCGGCTCGCCGGCTTCGTCCAGCATGCGTGCGGCCCCCAGCAGGGTCTGCTGCACGAGGGTGCGCGCGGCGTCGGCCGGCAGGCCCTGCGCGATGCCGGCAGCTTCCATGGCTTCGGCCAGCAGGAACACGTACGCAGGACCGCTGCCGGATACGGCGGTGACCGAATCCATCAGGGTTTCGTCGTCCACCCAGACGGTGCGTCCAGCGCTGGACAGCACCGTATCGGCCTGGCCGCGCTGCACGCTGGATACCTGCGCGGTGGCGAACAGGCCGGTAACGCCGGCCCCGAGCAGCGCCGGGGTGTTGGGCATGGCGCGCACCACCGGCAGGCCACCGCCCAGCCAGCGGTCCAACTGGGCGCTGGTGATGCCGGCGGCGATGGAAACCAGCAGCGGACGACGGTCCTGGGCGATATCCCGCAGCGAGCCGCACACCTCGCGCAGTACCTGGGGCTTCACCGCCAGCACCCAGGTATCGGTCTGACTGGCTGCGTCGCTGGCGCTGGCATGCACGTGGACGCCGAAGTCGGCACTGAGCGCCTCGCGCAATGCCTGCACCGGTTCGGCGACATGGATGCGCGCGGGAGCAGCGCCCTGGCGGACCAGGCCGGCAATCAGGCTGCGGGCCATGTTGCCGCCGCCGATGAAGGCGATGGGGGTATCGGTCATCTGCACTCTCCTTTCAATCTGTGGGTTCACGCCGCAGGGCCGGATCGGCCGGGCGAGCGCGCGCCGAACAGCGCGGTGCCGATCCGGACCATGGTGGCCCCTTCGGCGATGGCGTCGGCATAGTCGTCGCTCATGCCCATCGACAGCGTGTCCACCTGCGGGTGGACGTCGGCGAGCGCCTTGAACAGGCCATGCATGCGGGCGAACGCGGCGCGGCGGCGCGCGCTTTCCGGCCACGGGGCCGGGATGGCCATCAGCCCGCGCAGCGCCAGCCGGGGCTCGGCGGCCACGGCGTCCGCCAGGGCGGACAGCTCGCCAGGAGCGCAGCCATGCTTGCTGTCCTCGTCGTCGATGTTGACCTGGATGAGCACGTTCAACGGCGGCTGTTCCGGGCTGCGATGCCGGCCCAGGGCGGCCACCAGCTTCGCGCGGTCCACGCTCTGCACCCAGTTGAAGTGCTGGGCGACCACATCGGCCTTGTTGGTCTGCAGATGGCCCACAAGGTGCCATTCCAGCGCCAGGGACCGCAGCGCCTGGATCTTCGCCAGTCCTTCCTGCACGTAGTTTTCGCCGAAGGCACGTTGTCCCTGGGCCGCCAGCGCCGCCACCGCCTCGGCCGGGCGGGTCTTGGAGACCGCCAGCAGGACAGGGGGCGGGTGGCCCACGGCGGCGGCCGCCTTGCGAAGGTTGCTCAGGATTTCAGGCAGCGGACTGGACACGTAGCGCGTTCCGGTGTGACAGGGGGCTATACTGACGCCCGGGGAAACAACCTTCCAGTCCAAGCCGTTATTGGGGAGTAGCCGCTCATGGATATCGCCGAGCTGTTGGCGTTTTCCGTCAAGAACAAAGCATCCGACCTGCACCTGTCCGCAGGCCTGCCGCCGATGATCCGTGTCGACGGCGATGTCCGTCGCATCAACATTCCTGCGCTGGACCACAAGCAGGTGCATGCGCTGGTGTACGACATCATGTCGGACAAGCAGCGACGCGATTACGAAGAGTTCCTGGAGGTGGATTTCTCGTTCGAGATTCCTTCGCTGGCGCGCTTCCGCGTGAATGCCTTCAACCAGAACCGCGGTGCCGGTGCGGTGTTCCGCACCATTCCGTCCGAGGTGCTGACCCTGGAGGACCTGGCCTGCCCGCCGCTGTTCCGCGAAGTCATCCAGCAGCCGCAGGGCCTGATCCTGGTGACCGGGCCGACCGGCTCGGGCAAGTCGACCACGCTCGCGGCGATGATTGACCACATCAACAAGAACGAGTACGGGCACATCCTCACCATCGAGGATCCGATCGAGTTCGTGCACACCTCGCAGAAGTGCCTGATCAACCAGCGCGAGGTGCACCGCGACACGCACGGCTTCAGCGAGGCGCTGCGT
>JAEZCF010000104.1 GCA_023430045.1 Pseudomonadota bacterium
GCTTTTCCCGGGGAAGCCGACCATGGGTCGGCTCTACCGGGCTGAGGGGAAGCCGACCATGGGTCGGCTCTACCAGGCTGAGGAGGAGCCGACCATGGGTCGGCTCCACCAGGTCAGTGCTGCAGGGTGGATTCGCCGTGGCGCACCAGCTGGCCGCCGCCATTGCGGCTGACCAGCTTGCGCAGTGCCACGTAGAACACCGGGGTAAGGAACAGGCCGAACAGGGTGACGCCGAGCATGCCGGCGAACACCGTGATGCCGGTGACCGAGCGCACCTCGGCACCTGCGCCATGCGACAGCACCAGCGGAATGGTGCCGGCGATGAAGGCGATCGACGTCATCACGATGGGACGAAGGCGCAGGCGGCAGGCTTCCAGCGCCGCCTCCACGATGCCCTTGCCGGCCATTTCCAGTTCACGGGCGAACTCGACGATCAGGATCGCGTTCTTGCAGGCCAGACCCATCAGCACCACTAGGCCGACCTGCACGAACACGTTGTTGTCGCCCCCGGTCAGCCACACGCCGAACAGCGCGGACAGCAGTGTCATCGGCACGATCAGGATCACGGCCAGCGGCAGCGACCAGCTCTCGTACAGCGCTGCCAGCACCAGGAACGCCAGCAGCACCGCCACCGGGAACACGATCAGCGCCGCGTTGCCCTGGGTGGCCTGCTGGTAGCTCAGGTCGGTCCATTCGGTGACCATGCCGGCCGGCAGCACGGCACCGGCCACCTCGGTCAGCTTGGCCATGGCCTGCGTGGACGACAGCACGCGCGGGTCGGCTTCACCGGCCAGGTCTGCCGCCGGGTAGCCGTTGAAGCGCAGCACCGGGTCGGGGCCGAAGGTCTGCTTGACGGTGACCATCGAGCCGATCGGCACCATCTCACCCCGGTTGTTGCGGGTACGCAGGCGGCCGATGTCCTCCACGCTGTCGCGGAACTGGCCATCCGCCTGCGCGATCACCTGCCAGGTGCGGCCGAACTGGTTGAAGTCGTTGACATAGGCCGAACCCAGATAGGTCTGCAGCGTGTCGAACAGTTCGGTCAGCTGCACGCCCTGTGCCTTGGCCTTGACCCGGTCCACTTCGGCATCCAGCTGCGGCACGTTGGCCTGGTAGCTGGTGATCGGGAAGGCCATGCCCGGCGTCTGCGACACCGCACCCTGCATGGTCTGCACCGCGTTCTGCAACGCGCCGTAGCCGAGGTTTCCACGGTCCTCGATGAACATCTGGTAGCCGTTGCCGTTGCCCAGACCAAGGATCGGCGGTGGCATCAGCGCGAAGGCGAAGCCTTCCTGCAATGCCGCGATCTTCTGGTTGATCTCGGCATTGATCTCCACGGCGGTCCGCCCACCACGCTCGTTGAAGGGCTTGAGCGTTACGAAGGCCACACCGGTGTTGGGCGTGTTGGTGAACTGCAGTGCATTGAGGCCGGGGAAGGAGATCGTATGCGCGACGCCCTCGGTATCGCGGGCGATGTCGGTGACCTTCTTCAGCATCGCATCGGTACGCGCGATCGACGAGCCTTCCGGCAGCTTCACACCGGCGATCAGGTACAGCTTGTCCTGCGTGGGAATGAAGCCCGGCGGTACCAGCCGGAACATCAGGCCGGTGCCGACCAGCAGCACGGCGTACACCACGAACACCACGCCACGCCGGCCGAGAATCTTCGATACGCCGCGCTCGTACTTCTCCGAGCTGGACTTGAAGAAGCGGTTGAACGGACGGAATACCCAGCCGAACAGACGGTCGATAAGACGCGTCGGTGCGTCCTTCGCGGCGTCATGCGGCCTCAGCAGGCGCGCGGCCAGTGCCGGCGACAGGGTCAGCGAGTTGATGGCCGAGATCACGGTGGAAATGGCGATGGTCACCGCGAACTGCTTGTAGAACTGACCGGTGACGCCGGACAGGAAGGCCATCGGTACGAACACCGCGCACAGCACCAGGGCGATGGCGATGATCGGGCCGGACACTTCCTTCATCGCCTGGTGTGCAGCGGCGGTGGGCGACAGGCCTTCTTCGATGTTGCGCTCGACGTTCTCCACCACCACGATCGCATCATCGACCACGATGCCGATCGCCAGCACCAGCCCGAACAGGCTCAGCGTGTTGATCGAGAAGCCCAGCAGGTACAGCGCGGCGAACGTACCGACGATGGACACCGGCACTGCGATGAGCGGGATGATGGAGGCACGCCAGGTCTGCAGGAACAGGATCACCACCAGCACCACCAGGGCGATGGCTTCCAGCAGGGTGGACACCACCGCCGAGATCGAATCGCGCACGAAGATGGTGGTGTCGTACACCGCCTCGTACTTGACGTCGGCCGGGAAGGTCTTCTGCAGCTCGTCCATGGTGGCGATTACCGCATCACGGATTTCCAGCGCGTTGGCACCGGGCGACTGGAAGATACCGATACCTACCGCGTTCTTGCCATCCAGCTGCGAGCGCAGTGTGTAATCGCCCGCGCCCAGCTCCAGGCGCGCGACGTCGGACAGGCGCACCACTTCGCCATCGGCACCGCTCTTGAGCACGATGTCGCCGAACTCCTGCTCGCTGCGCAGGCGGCCCTGCGCATTGATCAGGGTCAGGAACTGACTGCTGGGCATCGGCTCGGCGCCCAGCTGGCCGGCCGACACCTGCACGTTCTGCTCGCGCATGGCGCCGACCACATCACTGGCGGTCAGTCCACGGGCGGCGATCTTGTCCGGGTCAAGCCAGGCGCGCATGGCGTAGTCGCCACCACCGAAGATCTGCGCGTCACCCACGCCCTGGATCCGCGACAGCGCATCCTTGACGTGCAGGCGCGCATGGTTGCGCAGGTACAGCGTGTCGTACTTGCCTTCCGGCGAGGTCAGATGCACGACCATCAGGAAGGTCGGCGACTGCTTCTGGGTGGTCACACCCTGCCGCCGCACGTCCTCCGGCAGGCGGGCCTGGGCCTGCGCGACGCGGTTCTGCACCTTCACCGCCGCTTCGTCCGCGTCGGTGCCGGGACGGAAAGTGATGGTCATCTGCAGCACGCCGTCGGAGCCTGCCACCGACTTCATGTACATCATGTTCTCGACGCCGTTGATCGCTTCTTCCAGCGGCGTGGCCACGGTCTCAGCGATCACCTTCGGGTTCGCGCCCGGATAGACCGTGCGCACCACCACCGAGGGAGGTACCACGTCCGGGTATTCGCCGGTCGGCAGCAGCGGAATGCTGATCAGGCCGGCGGCGAAGATGATGATCGACAGCACCGCCGCGAAGATCGGCCTGTCGATGAAAAAGCGGGAAAAATCCATGTGCAATGTCCTTGGTGTGGCCGGCGCCGGGATGCAGGCGCCCTGCCCCTGCCGTATCGGCAGGGGTTCGGGCGTGGCCTGACGCTGGCCGGATGGATCAGTTCAGGGCGACGTTTGCGTTGCCGGCACCCACGGTGCTGGCACTTGCCGCGGAAGCCGGCGCGGGCGCGGGTGCGGGAGTGGCCTTCGGCTGCATCGCCACGGGCTTGGCCTGTACCGGCATGCCGGGCATGAAGACCTTCTGCACGCCGTCAATGATCACCTTGTCGCCGGCCGCCAGCCCGCCCTGCACGATGCGCAGGCCTTCGGCGCTGCGTCCAAGCACGACATCGCGACGCTGCGCCTTGCCGTCCTTATCGACCACGTACACGTACTTGCGGTCCTGGTCGGTGAGCACGGCCTTTTCATCGATCAACATGGCCTGGAACTGGCCGCTGCCCAGCAGCTGCACGCGGGCGAACAGGCCCGGCGTGAACTCACGGTCGGCATTGTCCAGCACCGCGCGGACGCGGATGGTGCCGGTGCTGCGGGCAACCTGGTTGTCGAGGAAATCGACCTTGCCGTCATGCGGGAAACCCTGCTCGCCGCTCAGGCCGACCTTGACCGGCAGCGCCTGGTCGCGCTCGCTGGGCCGTTCGCCCTGGCGTTCCATCTGTGCATAGCGCAGGAAGGTGGCCTCGTCGGCATCGAAATAGACATGCACCTTGTCCAGCGATACCAATGTGGTCAGAACGCTGGCGGCATCGCCGGCACTGACCAGGTTGCCGGCGGTGACCATCGCGCGACCGGCGCGGCCGTCGATGGGCGCGCGCACCTTGGTGAACTCCAGGTTGAGCGCGGCCGCATCCAGGGCTGCCTGCGCGGCCTGCACCTGTGCACTGGCCTGGTCGGCTGCGGCGCGGCGCTGTTCCCAGGTCTCGGTGGAAATCGCCTGCTGTTCGGACAGGCGCCTGGCGCGCTCGGATTCGCCGCGCGCCAGGGTGGCCTGGGTGCGTGCACGGGTCAGTTCGGCGCGTGCGCGGTCATGTTCGGCCTTGTAGCTGCGCGCGTCGATGGTGAACAGCACGTCGCCCTTCCTTACTTCCTGGCCTTCGACATAGTTGACCTTGTCGATGTAACCGGAAACGCGTGGGCGCAGTTCAACGTTCTCCACCGCTTCGACGCGGCCGCTGAACTCGTCCCACTGGCTGACCTGCTTGACCAGCACCGGAGCGGCACTGACCTCCGGTGCCGGCGGTGCGCCTGCTTCTTCGGCATGGCTGCCGCTGCAGGCCGTGAGAACAGCCAGCGCCAGCGCCGAAACAGTGGCCAGCGCCAGACGGCGTGTAGTGCGTTGCAGGGGAATCATGGAGGTCATGGGGGGTATCCGTAGGAGTAGGTGATACGTGAAGCGTTGAATTCGGTTTTTCGTCATGGGCGGGTGCACGGCGGTCATGTCATCCCGGCCGGTTCCCGCCAGTGCGGTGGTGCATCCAGCCGCAGCAGGCCGCGCGGAAGCTGCGCGTCGCGCGTATCGCAGCGGACGATGGCGCGGTTGTCCGGGCACTGGTCCAGCAGCGAAACCACCCGGCGCCCGACCAGCAGCGCACTCGGCCATTCGATACAGGCATTGGCCGCATTGCTGGGGGTACATACCGGCGCGCTTACCTCAAGCATCTGCGCGCGTACGCCGATCGCCTGTGCTTCCTGGTGCACCACCTGCGCATACATGCGCAGCGCCGCAGCGGTGATGGAGGAGTCGCCATGGGCAGCCCACGGTTTCACTCCCGCCGGGCTGCCGATCATCACGAAGCGGCGCGGGTGGTGGTGGTCCTGCAGCAGCGGCAGCAGGTGGTGCACGGCGTGCACGTGCGGCATCAGATCCAGCTGCAGGGTCTGCACCAGGGCATCGCCCGGCCGGTCGATCACCCGGCCTCGCGCATACGGTCCGCCCAGCGCGGCGACCACCGCACCCAGTGGACGCGGGCGCGCGGCCACGCGATCGGCAACCACCTTGGCGGACTCGTCATCGGCCAGCGAACCCAGCAGCGTCTCCAGGCCGGGTTCGTCGTCGAACTGCGCGCGCAGTGCGGCCAGGCGTCCCGGGTCTCGGCCAACCACCAGTACCGGGCTGCCGGCTTCCAGCAGTGCACCAACGATGCCCTGGCCGACGGCGCCGGTGCCGCCCAGCACCAGGACCTCCGGCGCCAGCGTCCCGGTCATGGGATATTTCCTCCCACACCCGGGACAATACCGATCCGCGCGATGCGATCAGCGCCCCGCACCGGGATCCGCAGGGCGCCGCCACGCTGCTGTCGCGCAGGTGCGGTAAACTCACGAAAATCCTTGTGGACCAACGATGTAGGGCGGGATTCGACCGTCATCGCCACGTCCAGGGCGTCCTGGCCGGCGCGGCGGAAGTGGTTGAGAATGTTGCGCAGGCTCATGTCTGGCGGCCTTCAATTCGGGAATGGCGCCATGATGAAACCTAAACTCCTACTTGATTAGTCCTCTTTTAGGGGAATAATCATCCCGCTCCCGGTCCAATCTTTTTGTCACGATAGCGATGTCCCCCGCGCCCAGGAATCCGCCCATGTCCCACGATCTCAACGAAACGCTGATCTTCGTCAAAGTGGTCGAGCAAGGCAGCTTCATCGCAGCCGCCAAATCGCTCGGGCTGCCCAAGACCACGGTCAGCCGCAAGGTGCAGGAGCTGGAAACGCGTCTTGGCGCGCGCCTGCTGCACCGGACCACGCGCCGCCTCGGGCTCACCGAAGCCGGCTCGATCTACCACGAACACTGCCAGCGCATTGCCCGCGAGCTGGAGGAAGCCGAAAGCGCGGTCAACCAGCTGCAGTCCGGCCCGCGTGGCTGGCTGCGGTTCACCGTGCCCTATTCGCTGGGCATCACCTGGATCGCGCCGCTGATGGGCCAGTTCCATGCGATGTATCCGGAAATCCGCCTGGACATGCATCTGGGCAACGAGAAGCTGGACCTGATCGCCGGCGAAGCGGACCTCGCGCTGCGGGTCGGAGCCCTGCCCGACTCCAACCTGGTGGCGCGCAAGCTCGGCACGCTGCGCACGCAGGTGTTCGCCAGCCCGGCCTACATCGAACGCCATGGCGAGCCGCTGCACCCGGACGAACTGCAGTTCCATCGCATCCTGGCCATGCGCAAGGCGTATCACAGCCATCCCAACCGCATTACCTGGCAGCTGGGCGAAAATGGCGGCGATCTGCGCGATTTTCCGGTGAATCCGCTGATGGTAGCCAACGACATGTCCGCGCTCAACGGTGCGCTGGTGTGCGGCGAAGGCTTGTTGCTGACCGGCGATGTGATGGCAAAGCCGTTCGTGGAAACCGGCATGGTGCGCCGTGTTCTTGCCGGCTGGACCGGGCCGGAAGTGGATTTCAACGCCGTATTCGCCGGCGGCCGACTGGTATCGCCGAAGGTACGTGCGTTCGTGGATTTCCTGGTGGAGAAACTCAATTTCGACGCCAACTACATGATGGCGCAGTGCCCGGCAGCCAAGTATGCGCAGCAGCAGAGCGAGAAGGCCGAAGCCGAAGCGCTGGCCGAGGGCAAGCGCGTGCTGGAAACCGTGGCAGCCTGATTGCAAGCTACGTCAGCCGTATCCATCACCGCTGCAGGCCGGTAGTGCCGACCGCTGGTCGGCAGCCTCTGCTAATCCGGAACGTTCACCGGCAGGCCGATGATCCCGATCCCTGGCCGGCACCTGCAGAAATGCCGCCCTTGCGGGCGGCATTCTGTTGACTGCAGGCACCGTTTCGCGGGTGCTTATTGCTTCAGCGGAATCACGCGGATTTCCACGCGGCGGTTCTGTGCGCGGCCTGCGTCGGTGCTGTTGTCGGCAATGGGATAGGCCTTGCCCGCACCCAGGGTTTCGATGCGTTCACGCTGCACGCCCTGGCCGGTGAGGTAGGCCGCCACCGCGTCGGCGCGCTCCTTGGACAGGCGGTTGTTCACCGCATCGCTGCCGATGCTGTCGGTGTGGCCGACCACTTCGATCATGGTCTGGTTGTATTCGGCCAGCGTGCCCGCCACGCCGTTGAGCGAACCGTAGAACTGCGGCTTCAATGCAGACTTGCCGAAATCGAAGGTGATGCCGTCCGGCAGGTTCAGGGTGATGTTGTCGCCCTGGCGGCTCACGTCGATGCCGGTGTTGGCAGTGCGCTCGCGCAGCGCGCGTTCCTGGCGATCCTGGTACTGGCCTACAGCCGCACCACTAAGGGCACCGATGCCGGCGCCGATCATCGCGTGCTGGCGACGCTCGGTCGCGCTGTTGCCGGTCAGCAGGCCGGCAGCAACACCCACGGCAGTGCCGATCAGCGCGTTGCGCCCGGTGCGGTTCTGCTGTTCGGTCTGGTTGCCGTACTGGTCGCTCTGTACGTACGAACCGCCGGTGGCGCAGGCAGTCAGCGCGGCAGCGGTCATCAGGGCAAGAGCCACATTGCGGGGAGCCGTTCGAATCATGGTTTTTCTCCTTGTAAGCCGGGTGGTCCGGCATGCGGACGGCGCTGAGCATATACATCCCCGCGCGATGCCGGGATGACGGCGGCAT
>JAEZCF010000035.1 GCA_023430045.1 Pseudomonadota bacterium
GGTTAATTCAGATTAACCACCTCCGTCCCCCTTTTTGGGGTCAGGCCACCGGTTCGCGCAGCACGGGTGATTCCCAGCCCGGGCGCGGTGCGAAACGGTCGCCGTAACGCTGCTGCAGTACCTTCAGGCGCTCCACCAGTGCATCGGCGCCGGTCGCGCGGATGTACTGCACCGGGCCACCTCGGAACGGCGCGAAACCGGTGCCGAAGATGACGCCGGCATCCAGAAGGTCCGCATCGGCCACCACGCCATCGTGCAGGCATGCCACCGCTTCGTTGAGCAGCGGCAGGATGAGGCGGTCTTCCAGGTCGGCGGGGGCCTGGTAGTCCTTGGCCACTTCCGGCTTCTTCGCGCGTCCGTTTTCCCAGGTGTAGATGCCCTGGCCGTCCTTCTTGCCGCGCTTGCCCTGCTCCACGGTCTGCAGCGCCGCCGGAATCTGCAGGCCCAGGAAGGGCGCCAGTTCCTCGCCGACGCCTGCCGCCACGTCCAGGCCGACCGTGTCCAGCAGCTCGATCGGTCCCATCGGCATGCCGAATTTCACCGCCGCCCTGTCGATCACCGGGCCCGGGATGCCTTCGGCATACGCGGTGGCGGCTTCCAGCATGTACGGAAACAGCACGCGGTTGACCAGGAAGCCCGGCGTACCCGCCACCGGCACCGGGAACTTGCCCAGCGCCTTGCAGAACGCCGCCAGGCGGCGCTCGGTGTCCGGTGCCATGCCATCGTGGTGGATGATCTCCACCAGGGGCATCTGCGCGACCGGATTGAAATAGTGCAGGCCGGCGAACTGCGCCGGACGCTGGATGTGGTCGCGCAGTTCCACCAGCGGAATGGACGAGGTATTGGTGGTCAGCAGCGCATCGGCCTTCATCTTCGGCTCCAGCGTCTGATACAGCTCACGCTTGGCCTGCGGATTCTCGATGATCGCCTCGATGACCAGATCGGCGCGCGCCGCGCCGTCCCCCGCCAGGTCGCCCTGCAGGCGTGCAGCGACCGCCGGACGCTTGCTTTCGTCCTTCACCTTCTTTTCGAACAACGCCTGTGCGCGCTGCAGCGCGGGGTCGATGAAGCGCTGCTCACGGTCCTGCAGGGTCACGTTGAAGCCCTTGTAGGCGGACCATGCGGCGATGTCGCCCCCCATCACGCCGGCGCCGACCACATGCACGTGCTCGATGCCGTGCGGACCGCTGCCCAGGCCCTTGAGCCGTTCGGTCAGGAAGAAGATGCGGATCAGGTTGCGTGCGGTGGGGGTGCTGGCCAGCTTGACCACGGCGCGGCGTTCGGCGTCCAGCCGCGTCTGGATCGGCTTGCCGCCACTGCGTTCCCATGTGTTGATCAGTGCGTATGGAGCGGGGTAATGCTCCTTCTTCGCCTTGCGCGCCACCTGCTTGGCCATCTGCGGGGCGAGCAGTCTGCGCGCCGGCCAGGTGTTGGTGGCCCAGGCCGTGGCGCGCTGCCTGAACGGGCGCGTGGTGCCCTTCAGTGCCAGCGCCACCGCGGTGTCCAGCAGCAGTGCCGGCGCGACCACCTTGTCCACCAGGCCGATGTTGCGCGCGGCCGATGCGGACAGCGTCCGTCCGGTCAGCATCATGTCCATCGCCGCCGGCGCGCCGACCAGATGTGGCAGGCGGGCACTGCCGCCCCAGCCCGGGAAGATGCCCAGCTGCGTTTCCGGCAGGCCGATGCGGGTCGACGCATCGTTGGATGCCACCCGGTAGCGGCAGGCCAGCGCCAGTTCGGTGCCGCCACCAAGGCAGTGCCCATGGATCGCCGCCACGGTCGGGCAGGGCAGTTCGGCCAGCTTCTGGTAGGTCGACTGCCCACGGCGGATGGCATCGTTCACCGTGCCACGGCGGTCGAATTCCTGGAATTCCTTGAGATCGGCACCGGCGATGAAACCGGCCTTCTTCGCCGACTGGATCACCACACCCTTGGGCGGATCGATGGCGATGCGCTCGATCAGGTCGCCCAGTTCCAGCAGGACGTCCTGGGACATCGCATTGACGTTGGCATCCTGCCGATCAAGAGTGAGCACCACGACACCGTCGTCGCGGATTTCCGGGTGCCAGTGCGCGAAGCGGAGCCCATCGAAGCCTGAGAGCATGGACGTTCCATCCGGTTGTGTATGGAGAAGGAGGCTATGATCCAGAGGTTGTTTCCGCTACGTCAAATCCCAATACGTAGAAGACGGTGCCCGCTGGCTCACGCGGTGGTTTTCATGGCGTAGGCGGGCACGTTAACGGAACGTTGGTTAAAAGCTGGTGCGGTGCTGCTGGGACGGGCACTGAACTTTTCCCGGGATTGGCAGTCTCAGTGCTCGACGTCGGTTGGGCTGACAGGAGTGCGGCCCCTCATGGCCGATGTTGAAACACAACAGGAGCTGGACCTGGAACTGGTCCGGCGCGTGCAGCGCGGCGAGAGCGCGGCGTTCGATGTCCTGGTGCGCAGGCACCAGCATCGCGTCGTGTCCCTGGTGGGTCGCTACATCGCCGACTGGAGTGAATGCCAGGACGTTGCCCAGGATACGTTCATCCGCGCCTACCGCGCGATCAACAGCTTCCGCGGCGATGCCCTGTTCTCGACCTGGTTGCATCGGATAGCCGTGAACACTGCCAAGAACCATCTCGCCGCCAGCAATCGCCGCCCGCCGACCGATGACATCGAAATCGGCGACGCCGAACAGTTCGACAGCGGTATCCGCCTGCGCGATACCGATACCCCGGAACGCCAGCTGATGCGGCGGGAGCTGGAGAACACAGTGATGAAGGCGGTATCGGCGCTGCCGGAAGAGCTGCGCCTGGCCATCTCCCTGCGCGAGGTGGACGGCCTGAGTTACGAGGAAATCGCGCAGAAGATGGGGTGCCCGATCGGCACCGTGCGATCGCGGATATTCCGCGCCCGCGAGGCGATCGACAACGAGCTTCGGCCGCTGCTGGACACCGGCAGCGCCACCCGCGAAAAGAGCCGCGCATGAACGAACGAAAGCAACCCGTGGACAAGATCGACGTACACAACCGCCAGCAGTTGTCGGCCCTGGTCGATGGCGAACTGGCCACCGACGAAGCCCGGTTCCTGCTGCGCCGACTGCAGCACGATCCCGAACTGCAGGCCTGCCAGGAACGCTGGCAGTTGCTGGGCGATGTGCTGCGTGGGCAGGCCGTGGCGCCGGCACCGGCGGATTTCGCCGCACGTGTGTCCGCTGCCGTGGCCGCCGAACCGCTGCCGGAGCGCGAGCCACGCCGTGAGGCGCGTGCCGGCTGGCGGCGCTGGGGTGGAGGCGCGGCGCTGGCCGCTTCGGTGGCGGCGGTGGCCCTGTTCATGGGTCGGCAGTCGCTGGATGGTGCCGAGCCGCCACAGGAGAGCCCGACCCAGGTGATCGCGAGTCAGGCGGTGCTGCCGGAGCCGGCTCCGGCGACCGCCGCCCCCGCGGCGGCGGGTGGTGGGTCTCCCGCGGGCGATTACGC
>JAEZCF010000077.1 GCA_023430045.1 Pseudomonadota bacterium
GGGGGGGGGGGGGGCGGCGGCGCCCCCACGGCGCGCTCGCTCAGCGTGCACGGCTGGGCGGCCGCGCTGGGCCGCAGCGGTGATCTGCTGCTGGACGGGCTGCCGGACTGGCAGGGAACGGCGAAGGTCGGGCTGATCGCCGGATGTGTGCCACACGGGCTGGGCAGCCTGCTGGGCGCGCTGGATGGCGAATCCGACGGCACCGTGGCGCTGGATGAAACCCGGCTGCCGGGCCTTGCCGACCACTGCGTGGTGCGTTGCAGCCACAGTGGCCTGGTTTTCTCCCTGGACGCTGCCCGGCAGACCGCCCAGTTCCTGCGGCACGGGCGTTTCCACCCGGGAAGCCCGGCCGCTGCAGCCTGATCGCGGCGGCGGCCGCACAGCGCTCGACACGGTCGCGGCGCGTGATCAGGTAGAATCCGCGCCCTGTTCCCGAAGCAGCCAAAACGGAAATCCCCATGGGTAGAGGTCCTTCCATCGAAGCCCGCAAGAACGCGTCCGACGCGAAGCGTGGCAAGATTTTCACCAAGATCATCCGCGAGATCGGCGTAGCCGCTCGTGGCGGTGGAGGCGACCCCAACAACAACCCGCGCCTGCGCACGGCCATGGACAAGGGGCTGTCCGCGAACATGTCCAAGGATGTGATCGAACGCGCGATCAAGAAGGCCACCGGCGAGCTGGAAGGCGTGGTCTACGAAGAGATCCGCTACGAAGGCTATGCACCCGGTGGCGTGGCGGTGATCGTGGATTGCCTGACCGACAACAAGGTACGTACCGTCGCCGATGTCCGTCATGCCTTCAGCAAGTGCGGCGGCAACATGGGCACCGAAGGCTCGGTGGCCTTCATGTTCAAGCGTCTTGGCGTGCTGAGCTTTGCTCCCGGCGCTGACGAGGACCGCATCACCGAGGTGGCCATCGACGCCGGTGCGGACGATGTGGTGGTCTACCCCGACGATGGTTCCATCGACGTGATCACCGCGCCCGACAGCTTCCAGTCCGTCAAGGACGGGATGGAGGCGGCCGGGCTGTCCAGCGACCATGCGGAAATCACCTTTCGGGCCGACAATGACATCAAGGTGGAAAGCGAGACCGCACTGCAGGTGAAGAAGCTGCTGGACATGCTGGAAGACCTCGACGATGTGCAGGATGTCTACTCGAACGCCGAACTCGGCGCCGACGCCTACACCTGAGCCCGGAATGACCCGCATCCTCGGCATCGACCCCGGTTCGCAGCGCACCGGGGTCGGCATCATCGACGTCGATGCGGCTGGCCGCGTTTCGCACGTGCATCACCAGCCGCTGGTGCTTCTGGGCGCGGAGGATTTCCCGCAGCGCATGAAGCTGCTGGTGCTCGGTCTGGCGGGCCTGATCGAGGAATATCGGCCACAGGAAGTGGCCATCGAAAAGGTATTCATGGCGCGCAACCCGGATTCGGCGCTGAAGCTGGGCCAGGCCCGGGGCGCGGCGATTTCCGCCGTGGTGCTGCGCGACCTGCCGGTGAGCGAATACGCCGCCAGCGAGATCAAGCTGGCGGTGGTCGGGCGCGGCGGCGCGGAAAAACAACAGGTCCAACACATGGTCGGGCTCATGCTTGGCCTGAACACGAAGCTGCAGGCCGACGCTGCCGACGCGCTGGCCGTGGCCATCACCCACGCCCATGTACGGGCGACGGCCAGACGCCTGGGGCTCGATACGCGACAGGCGTGGAGCCGCAAATGAGGAGCATTGCCGCATGATCGGTCGCCTGCGCGGAATCGTGGCCTACAAGGCGCCGCCGTGGCTGGTGGTGGACGTCAATGGCGTCGGCTACGAGCTGGAAGCCCCGATGAGCACGTTCTACGACCTGCCGGATATCGGCCGCGAGGTCATCCTGTACACGCATTACGCGCAGAAGGAAGACAGCGTGTCGCTGTACGGCTTCCTGCGCGAGGGCGAGCGCCGGCTGTTCCGCGATGTGCAGAAGGTCACCGGCATCGGTGCGAAGATCGCGCTGGCGGTACTGTCGGGTGTCAGCGTGGAAGAATTCGCGCGGATGGTGCAGGCCGGCGACATCACCGCGCTGACCCGCATTCCGGGCATCGGCAAGAAGACCGCCGAGCGCATGGTGCTGGAACTGCGCGACCGCGCGGCACAGTTCGGTGCCGGCGGCGCGCTGCCCACCAGCAGCGGTCCCGCGGCGGCAGATCCGGTGTCCGAAGCGACGGTGGCGCTGCAGCAGCTGGGCTACAAGCCGGCCGAAGCCGTCCGCATGGCCCGCGACGCGCATGTGGACGGCGACGACGTTGCCGTGGTCATCCGCAAGGCGCTGCAGTCGGCATTGCGCTGAGTCGGCTTTTCCATCCTACGCACTCCCACGATCCCCAGGCCCGGTCAGCACTCCATGTCCAGCACGTCCCAACCGCATGACGGCAGCCACGGGCACGCCCCCACCGGCAGTGGAATCGCGCTGGTCATCGGCGCGATCGGCGTGGTGTTCGGCGATATCGGTACCAGCCCGCTGTACACCCTGAAAGAGGCGTTTTCAGGGCATTACGGCCTGAGCAGCGACCACGACACGGTGCTGGGCGTACTGTCACTGGCGTTCTGGGCGCTGATCCTGGTGGTGACCCTGAAGTACGTCACCATCATCATGCGTGCCGACAACGATGGCGAAGGCGGCATCATGGCGCTGATGGCGCTGGCCCAGCGCACCCTGCGCAACGGCTCGCGTTCGGCCTATGTGGTCGGCATCCTCGGCATCTTTGGTGCCTCGCTGTTCTTCGGCGATGGGGTGATCACCCCGGCGATCTCCGTGCTGGGCGCGGTGGAAGGCCTGGAGATCGCCGCACCAGGGCTGCATGCCTTCATCCTGCCGATCACCATCGTGGTGCTGCTGGCGGTATTCGCCGCGCAGCGGTTCGGCACCGAGAAGATCGGCAAGGCCTTCGGCCCGATCACCACGGTCTGGTTCCTGTCGCTGGCGGCGATCGGCGTGTACAACATCGTCGAGGCACCGGAAGTGCTGAAGGCGTTCAATCCGTGGTGGGCGATCCGGTTCTTCATGGACCACGGCTGGCACGGGGTGTTCATCCTGGGCGCGGTGGTGCTGGCGGTGACCGGCGGCGAAGCGTTGTACGCCGACATGGGGCATTTCGGTGCGCGGCCGATCCGCCACGCGTGGTATTACTTCGTGCTGCCCTGCCTGGTGCTGAATTACCTGGGGCAGGGCGCGCTGGTGCTGATCCATCCGGAAGCGGTCAAGAATCCATTCTTCGAATCCGTGCCGGACTGGGCCCTGTACCCGATGATCATCCTTGCCACGATGGCGGCGGTGATCGCCTCGCAGTCGGTCATCACCGGTGCGTTCTCGGTATCCCGCCAGGCGATGCAGCTGGGCTACATCCCGCGCATGCGCATCAAGCACACCTCGCACGACACCATCGGCCAGATCTACATCCCGGGCATCAACTGGGGGCTGGCGGTCATGGTCATCGGGCTGGTGCTGGCATTCCGCAGCTCGTCCAACCTGGCAGTGGCGTATGGCATCTCGGTATCGGCGACGATGCTGATCGACACCCTGCTGCTGGCGCTGGTGGCGCGCGCGTTGTGGCCGAAGTCGCGCACCTGGATCCTGCCGTTGTGCGTGGTCTTCTTCGTCATCGACGTCGGCTTCGTCGTCGCCAACGGCGCCAAGCTGCTGCAGGGTGCCTGGTTCCCGGTGGTGCTGGGCATCGTGCTGTTCACGCTGATGCGTACCTGGCGTCGTGGCCGCGAACTGCTGCGCGACGAGATCCGCAAGGACGGCATCCGCATCGATACCTTCCTGCCGGGGCTGATGCTGGCACCGCCGGTGCGCGTGCCGGGAACCGCGGTGTTCCTCACCGCCGACCCGACCGTCGCCCCGCATGCGCTGATGCACAACCTGAAGCACAACAAGGTGCTGCATGAGCGCAACGTGTTCCTGCACGTGGTGACACTGCCGGTTCCCTATGCGGCGGAGAGCCAGCGGTTGAAGATCGAATCGGTGGGCGATGAGTTCTACCGTGTCCACGTGCGTTTTGGTTTCATGGAAACCCCGGATGTGCCGCTGGCGCTGATGCGTTCGTGTGACCACGGCGGGATCTATTTCGATCCGATGGACACGACGTTCTTCGCCAGCCGCGAGACCATCGTGGCGACGGCCAACCGCGGCATGCCCATATGGCGCGACAAGCTGTTCGCGGTGATGCACCGCAATGCAGCGCCGGCGACCGGTTTCTTCCGGATACCGGGCAACCGGCTGGTGGAGCTGGGCGCGCAGATCGAGATCTAGGCGAACGGCTGGGCCCCTCGTGGGCGGGCCTCGGTTCTGGTGGGGTTGGGGGGGGGGGGGGGGGGGGGGGGGGGGGGGG
>JAEZCF010000091.1 GCA_023430045.1 Pseudomonadota bacterium
GGGGGGGGGGGGGCGCCGGCCGGCCGCCCGCCCCGCCCCCCCCAGGACCCGGGTGTCAGTAGCGGTAGGTCAGCGCCAGCCTTGCGGTGCGGCCGGGCGCGGGCATTACTCCCAGTGCCAGCGGGTCCAGGTAATAGCGGTCGGTCAGGTTGTCCACGTTGAAGTCCACGGCGAACTGTTCGCTGGCCTTCCAGCTGGCGAACACATCGACGAGGGTCGATGGGCGGTACAGCTGCTGGATCGCCGAAAGGCCGACATTCCACTCCTTGTCCAGCCGGCTGATCGGACCGGCGTTGTGGATCACGCGCGTGCCGACGGTCAGGCGCTTGTCGAACAGGCGCGCGCCCAGCGTGGTGTTGACGGTGTAGCGCGGCGGGTTCTGGGTATTGCTGTACGACCCTTCGAAACCACCGTCCACGCAGTCCGGCGTGTTCTGCAGTTCGACGATGCGGCGGGCGATGCCGTAGGCGCGGCGTTCGGCGGCGATGTCCGGGGCGCAGGTCTTGGCTTCGATGTAGTAGTGGGCGGACAGATCGGCGAACAGCGGGCCACTGTCATAGCTGGACTGCAGTTCCAGGCCGGACACCTTGAAGCGGTCGACGTTGCGGATGAGTCCGGCCGACAGCGTGCGGTAGTCGCGGGTGATCAGATCGTCGATGCGGGTGTTGAAGTAGGCCAGCTTGAGCGCGGCCTCGTCGCCTTCGGTGAACAGGCCACGGACCACGGTGCTCGCGCCCACTTCCCAGGTGCCGGCACGTTCGGGCTTGAGCTCGGCGGTCGGCCGCGCGGCGGTGAACAGCCCCAGCGTGGTCTCGAACAGGCTCGGCAGCTTCACACCCTCGGCGTACTTGATGTAGAGCATCGTGTCTTCGTTGAAGCGGTAGGCCACGCTGGCGGTGGGCATGAAGGCATCGTCGCGGCGACGGATCGGCTGCGACCAGGTCCAGCTCGTGGGGACCACCAGGTCCTCGGCGTCGTCGGCGGAATGGAAGTTCCAGCCGGTGATGTCGGCTACCGTGCCCTTCTCATACGGCGATGCCAGCAGCGAGGCCTCGGTGAACTGGCCGTCGGCGTCCGGATACCAGTTCAGCATGGCGATGCGATCGGCACGCCAGGCGGGCAGGCTGGGATCTCCGTTGAGCAGCTCGGTGTAGCGGTACTGACCGATCACGCCCTCGCTGGCCACGGTGGCCAGGCGGTTGCGGTCGTGCACGCTGACGCGGTTATAGCGGCCGCCCACCAGCACTTCCCAATGCTCGTCGGGCTGCCATTTCAGCGATGCCACGGCGCTGGATTCCCTGCGCGAGGCGTTGCGCAGGAAGCGGTTGTTGACCAGGTCATCGTGCATGATCGGCGAATGCGGGCCGGGGCCCACATCCTCCTCGCTCCAGGACAGCCCGTAGTTCACGGTGAACAGCCCGGCGGTGGTGGCGAAGTGGCTGGTATTGCCCACATCCACGCCCACCCGCTCCTGGCTCAGTTCGTTGCGGTAGGCATCCTTGTAGCCGGGATCCTCGTTGAAGGTCGGGCCGTCATACCACTCGGTGCGGCGGTCGAAATACCACGGGGTGATGCCGGTGAGGCCGTTGTACATCAGGCTGTCGGCCCGGGTGTACCAGAGATTGGCCTTCACATCGAACAGTTCGTTGTCCGGATTGAAGCGGTAGCGCAGGTTCCAGGTGTCCATGTCGACATGTCCGGGGTCCCACTGCGGTACGCGGTCGCGGTCGACGCGGATGATCTGCGAGGCCATGATCTCGCCGGCCGTGCCTTCGTAGCGGCGGTAGCCCGCTTCCACGGTCTGGTCTTCATCGATGCGCCAGGTGCCCTTGAGCAGGAACGATTCCGAGCGCGAGGAGGTGTTGAACACTTCCGTGTCCCGGGGATTCAACGCAGCCAGGGTGCGCCGCGTCTGCGGGAAGTCGTCGTAGCCGTGCTTGCCGGAGAAGTAGTTGCCGTTCTCGCGCCAGGCGTAGGCGGCCACGAGATCGAAGCGGTCCCAGTGGCGGGCAGCGGCCACGTTGAAGAACTGGCTGCCGAGGGCGCTGCGGTCGGTGCGTGGCGCAGCACTGTAGGCCGGCACGTTGTTGGAACTGCCGCTGGCCACGCCGGTGCGCACGCGCAGGCCGCTGTCGCGTCCTTCGCGCAGCACGTCGTCGATCTTCAGCGTTTCCATTTCCACCACGCCGCCGATGCCGCCCGACGCGTTGACGCCCAGCGTCGGCCCCTTGCTGATGGTGATGCTGGAGATCAGGTCCGGGTCCAGATAGTTGCGCTGCGACTGGCCTGCGTAGCCGCGGTAGGTGTCCATGGTCGATTGTCCGCCATCGATGATCACCGGCACGCGGCTCTGGCCCTGGATGCCACGGATGTTCACATCCAGTGCATTGGCTACGCGGGGGTCGCCAGCGGTGACGCCCGCGACGCCTTTCACTACGTCGGCGGTGGAGGTGCCACGGAACCGTTCGATGGTATCGCGTGCGATGTAGGCGCTGGAGCCGGCCGTGCGATACACATCCAGTGCCGGCGACGGGTCGTTGCCGCCCTCGCCGGCGTTGCCGGCCACGCTCAGCGCATCGGTGACGATCACGCCGCCCGTGCTGCTGGGCGCACGCTCCAGGCTGACGGCACCGGTACCCACGCGGCGTGCCACCAGGCCGCTGCCCTGCAGCAGCCGCAGCAGGGCAGCGTGGGCATCCAGTTCGCCGCTGACTGTGCTGGACTGCACGCCTGCGGCCAGGGCCGCCGGGTAGGCCACCTGCACGCCGGACTGGCGCATGTAGCTGCGCAGTGCAGCGGCCAGCGGCTGGGCGGGAATGTCGAAGCGTGCGGTGGCGGGGCGGGCCGCGGCAGCGTCGGCCTGCGCCAGCGCCGGCAGCGCCGCCGGGACGAACAGGCCCGCGGCGAACAGCGCCAGGCAAAGACGGGAGGGGCGGGGGGAGGTGCCCGCGCGGAGAGCGTTGCGCATGGAAAAACCTGTGGATTGTCGAGGCCGCGGATGCGGAGAAGCCGCACCTGTGCAGTGCGGGCACGCTGAACGTGCCTGGCGGCGGCGGGGACGTTCTGCAATGAAGACGAACCGGCGGCCGCGTTCCCCAAGGTCGATCGACGAGCGCGTGGCGCTCACTGCGCGCGGGGCGTGGCCGGACGCACGATGGCGATGCCCAGCGGCAGGCGGGTGATCTGCAGGCCGGCGGTATCGGCCAGCGCATCCAGTGCCTGCTCCGGGCGGTCCACGCGCAGTGCGGCGTTGACCGCAGGCAGCGAGGACAGTTCGCCACGCACGAAGGTCGGGCCCTGGCGATACCGGGCGATGCGCTGCACGGCGGTGCTTACGCTGCTTGCCTCCAGCAGCAGTTCGCCCTGGCGCCAGCTGGCGATGCGGTCCGGCGCGATATCGTCGAGGCGTTTCACCGCCCTGCCGCCGCCATAGCGCGCGCGCTGCCCGGCATCGAGATAGGTCCAGCGGCCCCCCTCGCGTGCGGTCACCCGCACCCGTCCCTGCTCGACCATCGCCTCGACGCCATCGTCGCGCCGTGCGACCGCGAAGGCGGTGGAGATGTCTTCGACCACCCCGCCTCCGGCGCCGACCTGGAAGGGCCGCCGTGGGTCGGCACTGACGTCGAACCAGGCCTGGCCGCGCAGCAGTTCGACGCGCCGGGCCTGCGCGTCGTAGTGCACCGCGATCGCGCTGTGGGCGTCGAGTACCGCCCGGCTGCCATCGGGCAGGGCCACCTCGGCGAGGCCCGCACCGCTGCGATGATCGGCCTGCAACCGCAGGCGGGCTTCCGGCACGACCTGCGCGAGCGCAAGCACGGCAACGCTGGCCCAGGCCAGGCGTTGCCAGCGCGTGCGTCGGCGGCGCGGTGCCGGCACCGGCACCGGCGTCGCACTGCTGGCCGGGCGTGGGCCCAGGCTCCGCCACAGCTGGCGTTCGTATTCGAACACGCGGCGGTGGCCCGGCATTGCCAGCCACTGTTCGAAGGCCTGCAACTGCACGCGGTCCATCGCCCCGGAGGCCAGCGCGGTGATCCAGGCCTGGGCCTGCCCGGCGAGGGCATCGGCGTCGGAAGCGGCTGCGCTGGCAGGGGAAGGGGGCTGCGGGCTCATGGCTGGCGATGGAAAGGCGTTGGCGTGGATGGGCGGGATGGGCAGTGTGCTGCAGTCATGCAGTAGACGCGTGGTGTGGCCGCGTACCCAAGGACGATCGGGATTCAGCGGCCACGGCGCGCCCACGACAGGCGACGCAGTGCGCTGCGGATATGGTTTTCCACGGTGGTCACCGATACCTGATGGCGGCGGGCGACCTCGGCCTGGGTCAGGCCCTGCAGCCGGTTGAGCTGGAACATGTCGCGGGTCGGCTCGGGCAGGTGGCTGGCCGCGTCCAGCACACGCTGCAGCTCGTCCTGGGCCATCACCTGTTCCTCGGTGGACAGCACTTCGTCGGGGCCCCACAGGTAGTGCTCGGCAAGCAGCCGGTTGCGGCGGGTGTGCTCGCGACCGTGGTCGGTGGCCAGGTTGGCGACCAGCCGGTACAGGTAGGCACGCGGGTTGTCGATCCGCTGCGCGCTGTCCACTCCGCGTGCCTTGAACCAGACCGACTGGATCACATCCTCGGCGCCGCTGTCGTGGCCGAGGATGGAGCGCGCCAGGCGCAGCAGCGCTGGACGTTCGCGGATCAGCAGGTCGGTGAGGTGGGAGGCATTGGACGGCATGAGGCAGGTGGACAGGCGGGCACGAACGGAGCTCAGGCGCGGCATGTTACGTCGTAAATACGAATCAGTCACATTTGGGTGGAGCGGGGGCCGGGCGTCGGCGATCCATACTGGCGCATGCGTCTCATCCGCTGAGAGATGCAGCGGCCATAATCGGCCCAGCGGGCACTCCTGGAGGGTACATGGCAGTCAAATACTGCGATCTGGTCATGAAGGGCGGCATCACCAGCGGCATCGTGTATCCCAAGGCGGTGCTCGCGCTGGCGAAGGAGTACCGCTTCAAGAGCATCGGCGGCACCTCCGCAGGCGCCATTGCCGCCGCAGTGGCTGCTGCGGCCGCGCTGGGCGACCGGCGACACCAGGCGGGCCATGCAATGGCCGGAAACACGGGTTTCGAAGGCCTGGCCGAGGTGTCCGCCGAATTGTCGCAGCGAGGCTTCATCCACGGCCTGTTCCAGCCGGCACGGGGGGCGCGGGCGGCCTATCGCCTGCTGGTGGTCCTGACCAGCCACGCAGGCTGGGCGCACAAGCTGGCCTGCCTGCTTGCAGCGGTGTTCACCATCGCGCCGCTGGAAGTGATGCTGTCGCTGGCGCTGCTGCTGGGCCTGGGTTTCTGGGCTGGCGGCAGCACCGGCATGCTGGCTACGCTGCTGCCATCGCTGCTGTGCGCCTATGGTGCCGGCGTGGCGGGAGCGCTGCTGCGGGTGGCGCGGGTGGCACGCGGCAATCTGCTGGGACTGTGCAATGGGCGCGGAGACAACCCCGCACGGCCTGCGCTGACCGACTGGCTGCATGACCGCCTGCAGCAGTTGGCCGGCAAGCCGCTGGACGAGCCGCTGACGTTTGCCGATCTGCATGATGCGCCGTGCTACCCGGGCGAGCCCTCCGATCCGCGGGCGATCACGCTGCAGATGATCAGCACCTGCGTGTCGCACAACGAGCCGCGTACGTTGCCCTTTACCGACGCCTGTTTCTGGTTCCTGCGCGAGGAGTTCGAACAGCTTTTCCCGGCCACGGTGGTGGACTGGCTGGTGGGCCATGCCGAGGCCACGCATGAGGTGGAAGGACGTCGTTACCATCGCCTGTCGGCCGGGGCGCAGTTGCCCGTGATTGTGGCGACCCGCATGAGCCTGAGCTTCCCGTTGCTGATAAGCGCCGTGCCGCTTCACGAGCCTGCACGGTGGCAGCCGCGACCCCGCGCCAATGCGGCCGAGCCGGGCCGCGATGGCCGCAATGTCGCCGACAGCATGGAAGGGCTGACCCATGGCGGCCAGGGCGAGGGAACGCTGATCGCGGATTTCCGCCCCTGCTGGTTTTCCGATGGAGGCATCAGCAGCAACTTTCCGATCCATCTGTTCGACGCGGCGCTCCCGCGCTGGCCGACCTTCGCCATCAATCTGATGTATCCCGGTCATGCAGCGACGCCTGCGGAAGATGTCGACGACAGCGAATCGCTGGAGCGCGCCGTAGTGATCGCACGCGGCAACCGGGAGGGCTGGCAGCGCGGTTACCGCGACATCGCTTCACCGTTGGCGGCGGCTGAACTGTCCCGTTTCCTGTTCGCCGTGATATCGACCATGCAGAACTGGCGCGACCTGCTGCAGGCGCGTGCGCCCGGCTACCGTGACCGCATCGTGCACGTGGCGCTGGATGGCGACGAAGGCGGAATGAACCTGGACATGCCGCAGGATGTGCTCAGCCGCATTGCTGAAAAGGGCACGCTGGCCGGTGAGCGCTTCTGTGCGTTCTCGTTCGAGAACCATTACTGGATACGCTGGCGCAACCTGGCCTCCGCCTACCAGCGCTACACGCTGGAGGTATCGCGCACCGATGACCCGGCGCAGCAGGTCATGGCCTATCGGGCCGCCTATGCGATGGTGGCGGATGGGCAGCCGTCACCGCCGTCCTATCCGTTAAGCGCACAGGACAAGCGCCGTGAATCGCAGGCGCTGTATGCCGGAATGGTGGAGCAGGGGCGCACATGGGAAGACTGTGGGCCAGACCTGACCGATGGCGCGCCACGCCCGCTGCCCCAGATGAAGGTCACCCCGATCTACTGATCGTCACGTAGAGCCGGGCTCAGCCCGGCTGCGGTACGTCGGATTGCCCGGCAGAGC
>JAEZCF010000094.1 GCA_023430045.1 Pseudomonadota bacterium
CAAGCTGCCGGGCACCAACACCGTCGAGACCGTGCTCGTCGTGCGCCACACCGGCGGCGCGGTCGACATGCAGATGCCACGCGACCGCTGGTACGACGCCGTCGTCGACGACCAGCCCGACACCTGCGAGCCCGAGCGCATGAACGCGGAAGATCCGCTGTTCATCCTCTACACCTCCGGTTCGACCGGCAAGCCGAAGGGGGTCCTGCACACCACCGGCGGCTACCTGCTGTTCGCCGCCTACACCCACGAGGCGATCTTCGACCTGCGCGAGGACGACATCTACTGGTGTACCGCCGACGTCGGCTGGGTCACCGGCCACAGCTACATCGTCTACGGTCCGCTGGCCAACGGCGCCACCTCGCTGATGTTCGAAGGCGTGCCGAATTTCCCCAGCACCTCGCGCTTCTGGGAAGTGATCGACAAGCACAAGGTCAGCATCTTCTATACCGCGCCCACCGCCATCCGCGCGCTGATGCGCGAAGGCGACGAGCCGGTGAAGAAGACCTCGCGCGCTTCGCTGCGACTGCTCGGCAGCGTCGGCGAGCCGATCAATCCGGAAGCCTGGCGTTGGTACTACGAAGTGGTCGGCGACAGCCGCTGCCCGATCGTGGACACCTGGTGGCAGACCGAGACCGGCGGCATCCTGATTTCGCCGCTGCCCGGTGCGGTTGACCTCAAGCCCGGTTCGGCCACCCTGCCCTTCTTCGGCGTGCAGCCGGCGCTGGTGAACGCCGATGGCGAGATCCAGGAAGGCCCCACCGAAGGCAACCTGATCATCCGCGATTCCTGGCCGGGCCAGATGCGCACCGTCTACGGCGACGACCAGCGCTTCATCGACACGTATTTCCGCACCTATCCAGGCAGCTATTTCACCGGTGATGGCTGCCGCCGCGACGAGGATGGCTACTACTGGATCACCGGCCGCGTCGACGACGTGATCAACGTGTCCGGCCACCGCATCGGCACCGCCGAAGTGGAAAGCGCGCTGGTATCGCACCCGAAGGTGGCCGAGGCCGCCGTGGTCGGCTTCCCGCACGACGTCAAGGGTCAGGGCATCTATGCCTACGTGACCCTGGTGGCCGACGAGGCACCCAGCGATGACCTGCACAAGGAACTGGTGGCCTGGGTACGCAAGGAGATCGGCCCGATCGCCACGCCGGACCATCTGCAATGGGCGCCGGGCCTGCCCAAGACCCGTTCGGGCAAGATCATGCGCCGCATCCTGCGCAAGATCGCCGAAAATGCACCGGACCAGCTGGGCGACACCTCCACCCTCGCCGATCCGTCCGTGGTGGCGTCGCTGGTGGACGAACGCAAGGTCAAGTAGGCGCATGGTGGCAGCCGGGAGGAGGGCCAGGCCGCCGCATGCCGACTTCCAGGGATCGGGGCCCTTTGCATGCGAAGGGCTCCGATCCCCGGTTTCTTCAACATTGTTCCGTAAGCTGACCCCATGCCCACCCTCCTGATTGCCGACGACCATCCGCTGTTCCGTGAAGCCCTGCGCGGAGCCGTGCAACGGGTCATTCCCGGTGTACAGCTCTTCGAGGCGGACAGCGTCGAAGCGCTGTATGCGCTGGCCGACCAGCACAACGACGCCGATCTGGTCCTGATGGACCTCAACATGCCCGGCGCACAGGGCTTCAATGCCCTGGTGCATATGCGTTCGCTGCACCCGCACCTGCCGGTGGTGGTGGTGTCCGCTCGCGAAGAAGCCACGGTGATGCGCCGCGCGCTGGACCACGGCGCGTTCGGGTTCATTCCCAAGTCTGCTGATTCGGACACCATCGGCCATGCACTGGGCGCCATCCTGGATGGCGAAACCTGGGCACCGCCGGAAGCACACAACGTGCCGCCGACCGCACGCGAAGAGCGCGAGGTAGGACAACGCCTGCGCGAACTGACGCCGCAGCAGTTCCGCGTGCTGCAGATGCTCGGCGCAGGCCGCCTCAACAAGCAGATCGCCTACGACCTGGGCGTGTCCGAAGCCACCATCAAGGCCCACGTTACCGCCATCCTGCGCAAGTTGGGCGTGACCAACCGCACCCAGGCGGTGTTGATGGCGGGCAAGCTGGCCATCGACGACGAACAGATCGTGCTGCCGCCGGAAGAGGACTGATCCGTCGGCCATTCCACGGATAGTGCCGGCCGCTGGCCGGCAACCGCTTCAAACCTGCCAGAAGATGTCAGCAGCCGGCGCCGCCATCCATGGCGATATAGCCGGCGCTATGAAAACCAGCCCTGCCTGCGCAATTGCCGGAAAACGCGTTGCACGCCGATGCCGGTGCTAAGCTTCGCGTCCCCTTGGGGAGTAGCCTGTTTCCTGCACAGGGAAACGCCCGTATCAACATGCTCGGCCAGTGCGCCGTGGTGCGGGCAGCCATGATGGTTGGCGAGACCAGCGGTCCGCGTGCGCAACGACAGGTTGGGCGCGAACGCGGGCCGTGCGTCCACTCATGCCCGACCTGCACTGCGCCTGATGTCCCCTGTTTCCATACTTCTCATCGGCTTCGCCATGTCCACCGATGCCTTTGCCGCAGCGATCGGCAAGGGCGCCGCCATGCGCAGGCCACGCTTCCGCGACGCACTGCGGGCCGGCCTCATCTTCGGCATCATCGAGGCCATCACGCCGGTCATCGGCTGGCTGGCAGGCCGTGCCGCACTCGGCTACGTGGAAGCCTACGATCACTGGATCGCATTCGGCCTGCTGTTCGCGCTCGGCGTGCACATGATCGTCAACGGCCTTCGCCATGACGCGGAGGAAGAAGACGACCCCGCGCGCCACGGCGGCTTCTGGCGGCTGGCAATCACCGCTTTCGCCACCAGCATCGATGCCATGGCCGTCGGTATAGGCCTGGCCTTCATGGACGTGCATATCGGCGTCATGGCTGCGGTGATCGGCCTGTGCACGCTCACCATGGTCACCGTGGGCGTCATGCTGGGCCGTGCGTTGGGCAGTCTGGTCGGCAAGCGCGCGGAGATCATCGGCGGCGCGATCCTGATGATCATCGGCGCCACCATCCTTTACGAGCATCTCGGCGGCACAGCTTGATCCTGCGGTTCAATCTGCAGAGCAGCCGATCATCGGTTCCACCATCGCGCCGTCCGCGTGTCGAGGTGATAATCCGCGATGCCTACCAGTTCGTAGCCTCCGGTGACGCGTCGATGCAGCAGGCGCCAACGATTGCGGCCTGAAAGCCCTTCCAGGTGCACGTCCCGGGCGATGTAACGCTCGCCGTCCACGTCGACCGAATGTCGGCTCGTCCGTCCATGTGCGAGGTCCTCAAGAATCCTGTCGATGTCCGACAGGGTTCTGCTTCCTGCGGGAAGATGTGCACACTGTTCGCGCAGCGTCTCGCCACGCACCACCGCCATCGTGGCATCCCGTGCTCCATGCCTGACCGGTACCGCGGCCGATCCCGGCTCACAGGTCCGCCGCAGATGCCTCGGCCCACTCCGGCGGCGCAGTTCCACCAAGGGTTGCGGCCGACAGCCGGGAAGCGTTTCAGCGGCCGCGGCGGGCTGCTCATGCGTCATGATCGGCATACGGTCAGGCCGCTGGCGGACCTGCGCTTCAGCAGGACCCGAGCGCTGCGGCTCGAATACGCACGCGCGGAATCTGCCGTCACCGTCGCGCTGCATGTCCAGCACCATGTGCACCGCGCCTTCGCTGGCAAACACGCCGGCGGGGTCGTCGGCACTGTTCATCCGTATCCTCACGCTGTCAGCAACCTCCTCCCTGATGGCACCGATGAAGTATTTGTTTTCCGCCAGCCGGCTCACCACGACCGGAACGTGATCAGCACAATGCGCGACGTAGAAGTGTTTCAGTACCTGCTCCACCAGCGCGTTGCAGCAGACACCACGTTCCTCGCAATGGTCACGGAAACCGGCAATGAGCTCGCTCAGCCGCTGCTTCAGATGATCGTACACATGGCGCACGGCAAGGTCCTGTTCGAACGTCACGCCGTTGTCCCGCAACAGCGTGCGCGTACCTCGATGGAACTGCAGGAAATCCCAACGCAGGCGATGGGCGTCCGCCTTCGCCTGCGCGCCACGCGAGATCTGCAGCGACACCGCGCCCAATGCCGCACCGACTGCCGAGCCCGCATGCAGCGATGCGGATGCATTCCAGCACTGCGCGAACCATGACACCAGCGCGCCGATGCTGCCGCCGGCAGCAACCGCCAGGGGAGCTGCGTCGCGAGACTGCAATGATGTATTGAGTACCGACGACACGGACGCTGCGCAGGCAGACAACATATTCCCACGCGGTAACCGGGACCCAGGCCGGTGCGATGAAGAGGTACGGGCACCCGTGGCAGGTGCAGGAGCGATGGCAGGCAAAAGGATGGCTCAGCAGCTCAGGCCCTCTTCTTTAATCCTGAGTGGCAACTGATTACCATCAGGATGTTTGCATTTTAGCGAGCGGCGGTCACCCTGCGCGCTGTTGGCTCAGCCCTTCGGCCGCGCATACGCCGCCAGGAATGCGCGAAGAGACGCCGGCTTGATTGGCTTGGTCAACACACGGTAGCCACGCTCGCGTGCCAGATGCTTGAGCTCATCGCGCCCGTCGGCGGTGAGCAGCGCGCCGGGGAGATCGTGACGCGCCGCCTCGCGCAGCGCCACCAGCGTGTCCAGCCCATCCAGCCGGTCATGCAGGTGGTAGTCCACCAGCATCACGTCCGGCTGCTCGGCAACCCGCTGCAATGCCTGGTCCACGGTATTGGCCGTGATCACCTGCACGTGCCAGCGGCCGAGCAGCGCACGCATGCCGTCCAGGATCTCCTCGTCATTGTCCACGCACAGCACCCGCAGGCCCACCAGCGAATCCGAGGATGCCGCCAGCGCCGGCGCCACCACCGGATCGTCCGCGCCCGGTGTTGCATCCACGCGTGGCAGCAGGATCGAGAACATCGAGCCGCTGCCGACCCGGCTGCGCGCGCTGAGGCGATGATCCAGCAGGCGTGAGATGCGCTGGCAGATCGAAAGGCCAAGGCCCAGGCCCTGCTCTCCCCAGTCGAATGGCTGCTGGTAGCGATGGAATTCATCGAAGATCTGCTGCATGTGATGCTCTGGAATGCCGGGTCCGGTATCCCATACCTGCAGCTCCACTTCTTCACCGCGGAGCCGCACCGCCAGCACGATGCGTCCCTGCCGGGTGTAGCGCAGCGCGTTGGCCAGAAAATTCTGCAGCACGCGACGCAACAGGCGACGGTCGCTGCGTACCCAGGCGGGCCGTGCGAACAGTTCCAGCCGCAACCCACGCCCGGCCGCCACCGGTGAATACTGCGCGGCCAGTTCGCGCATCAGCGCGCTGACGTCGAACTCGCCGATCACCGGATGCAGACCACCGGCATCCAGCCGCGATACATCCAGCAGGCCATCCAGCAGTTCTTCGGCGGCACGCAGCGAAGCATCCACGCGCTCGGCCAGATGCCGCTGTTCTTCGTTGTTCTGATGGCTGTCGCGCAGCGCCGATGCGAACAGCCGCGCTGCATTGAGCGGTTGCAGCACGTCATGGCTGATCGCCGCCAGGAAGCGCGTCTTCGACTGCTGCGCGGCTTCAGCCGCATGCGAGCGTTCGGCAACGCGTTCTTCCAACGTTTCATTCGCTTCAAGCAGCGCCTGCTCGGCGTGCTTGTAGTCGGTGATGTCGTTGTAGCTGGTCACATAGCCACCGCCCGGCAGCGCCTGTCCGCGCATTTCGACGACCTTGCCGTCGCTGCGGGTGCGCTCGAACACGTGCGCTGAACCTGCACGCATGTAGCCGATGCGGCGGCCTATCTGCATTTCGATGTCGCCCTCGCCCAGCTCGCCGCGCTCAGCGTTGTAGCGGATCAGGTCGGCGACCGGCCGGCCCACATAGAGCATGCCGTCGGGATAGCCGAACATTTCCTGGTAGCGCCTGTTCCACGCCGTCAGCCGCATTTCCGGATCCACCACACTGACACCGGCACTGATGTTTTCCAGGGTGGTGGACAGGATCTCGCGGTTGAAACGCAGTTCCTGGCCGGCTTCATCCAGCACCGCCACCACTTCGCCCAGGTCCATGCCGGAACCACGCAGCAGGCTCGTCAGCAGCAGGCGCGCCGATGCCGCACCGATCGATGCGGCCAGCAGGCGTTCGGTGAACTGCACCCATGGGCGGTCGGCCGGCACCTGCGGTTGCAGCTCGCGACCCAGTGACTGCGCCTGTTCAAAGAATGACCTCCGTGCGTGGCGTTCGCCGACCACGCGCGAGGCCAGCGCCAGCAGATCACCGACGTGCACATGGCCGGGCCAGCCGGTGGCCACCGAAGGCCGCTGCGCATACGGATCCAGGAAAGGTGCGGCGCGCAGCCGCTCGTCCACGCCTGGCCGCCAACGTGCCGATACCAGCATCATCGCCGACGCGTTGACGAGCAGCGACCAGAACGTGCCATGGGTCAGCGGATCCCAGCCGCTCATGCCGAACAGCTGCTGCGGACGCAGCCAGGCCACGCCGAAGAGGCCCGATTGCAGCCAGCCGGCATCCATCCCACCGGCCTGCGTCAGCGCCGGCAGCAGCAGCGTATATATCCAGGTGGCGAAGCCCAGCACGATGCCAGCTTCCACACCACGGCGGCTGGCGCCTCGCCAGTACAGGCCACCGATCAGTCCCGGCGCGAACTGTGCGACGGCGGCGAACGCCATCAGTCCATACGATGCCAGCGTGCTGTCGTTGCCGCTGCTGCGGTAGTAGCTGTAGGCCATCAGGGCCAGCAGCAGGATCGCCAGCCGACGTATCCACAGCACCCGCGAAGCGACGTCCGCCGCTTCCTGGTGGTCGCCGCTGCGGCGCAGCAGCACCGGCATCACCAGATCGTTGCTGATCATCGTCGCCAGTGCGATCGACGACACGATGACCATGCCAGTCGCCGCCGAGAAACCGCCCACATAGGCGATCAACGCCAGCACGTTGCGGCCTTCGGCCAGCGGCAGCGCCAGCACCATCGCGTCGTCGGCCACGCTGCCGCCGGTTCCGAACAGGGTGACGCCGGCCGTGGCGATCGGCACCACCATCGCCGAGATCAGCACCAGGTAGCCACCGAACATCCAGCGCGCGCGCCGCACATCGCGCACATCGCCGCATTCCACCACGGCGACGTGGAACTGCCGGGGCAGGCAGACGATGGCCAGGAAACTGAGCAGCGTCTGCGAGATGAAGCCTACCGGCGGCAGCGATGTGAACAGCGTGTGCGCCGATTCCACCACCGCATCGGTGCGCCTGCCCAGCCATACATAGGCGAACACACCCACCGCCACCATCGCCAGCAGCTTGATCACCGATTCCAGCGCGATGGCCAGCATCATGCCGTGGTGATGCTCGGTGGCGTCCACCTGGCGGGTGCCGAACAGGGTGGCGAACAGGGCCATCAGCAGCGCCACGTACAGCGCGGGGTCGCTGAAATAGCCGGTCGGCCCATTGTTGCCGGTCAGTACCTGCAGGCTCATCGCCACGGCCTTGTACTGCAGCGCCAGGTACGGCACCACGCCGACCAGCGCGATGAAGGCCACCAGGGCGGCCAGCCGACGCGAGCGTCCGAACCGCGAAGAAATGAAATCGGCGATGGATACCACATTCTGGCTACGCGCGATCAGCGCCAGGCGCTCGATGATGCGCCATCCGAACAACATCATCAGCAGCGGGCCGATGTAGATCGGCAGGTAACCCAGACCACTGCGCACGGCAGTGCCTACCGCGCCGTAGAACGTCCACGAAGAGCAGAACACCGCCAGCGCCAGGCTGTAGACCACCGGCCGCAGCCACGGCCGGTCCGGATACATCGGCCGACGGTCGCCCCACCACGCCACGCCGAACAGCAGCGCGGCGTAGCCGACCGAGACCAGCAGCAGGATCCAGCTCGAGACCAAGGCCCATTTCCGTAGGCAGGAGTGGCGACAGTGTAGAGGGTTATGTCGCTATCGGCCCAGCGACACCACGGTCCATGATGAAAGCGGTGCCCTGACTGCGCGGCAGGCCGTCTGCCTGCCACTCTCTGCCGGATCTGCATATCCCCTTATTCACTGCGGGCCTGACACCGGATAGCGTCGCAGCTGGTTTCCGTGGACCGATAGCCGATGCCACCCATCACCTCATCGCCCTTGACCGAGCGGCTGCTGCAGAGGCTGGAGCACAACCTCCCGCATCCTGAGGCCACCGAACGCAATACATTGAAGGCCCTGCTGGGCGACGTGCTCATGAGGATCGTGAACGTGCGGCTCGATCATGGCGAGGTCGTGCCGGCTGCGCATCTGCAGGGACTTGGCGAGGATGGGAACCTGCAGACCCTGTACTGCGCGCTGCAGCGTCCGTGTCCCGGCAACGATGATCCGCTTTCGGCCACCGAGCGTCAGACGCTGCGGTTCGTCGCTCATCTACGCGACATCCATCTCGCGGGCGAGGCCAGCGTCGAAAACAACATCGCTTTGCTGGTGGCGCGTCACGAGCGTGATCACACGCTGTACAACCTCCGTGCCGAGGTCATGCGTGAGCTGGGAAGCCTGCCGTTTCCGCATGCGATCCAGCCAACCGCAAAGCGAGCCGAGATCGCAGACGTGATCACGGAGAAGCTTCTCCTGCGCTGCGAAGCCCAGCGGATTGTGCCGACCAACGCGCGGCTGTTCGGCTTCCGCGAACTGGCGCCGGTTGCGGGTATCCACGCCGGTGCCATCACCGGCCATATCGCGGCATGGAATGAAAGGGCGCCGCCACCGATGGCTTCGGTCGAGCTTCCGCCCGGCGTGGATGAGGCAACCGCCTTCATGCAGGCTCCGGATCCCGGCCGGGCACCGTGCCAGCTGGACTGGACCGGCATAATGCCGTTGTCGGCGGAATCCCTCTGAGCCGGGTCCACCCACTCACTCGGCCGGCACGCCCATTTCCTGCAGCAGCGCCGGCGCCGGGTAGACCTTGGCCAGCAGCCAGCGCAGATAGCGCATGTCCACGTGCACGGCGCGCTTGTAACGCGGGTCGAACCACCAGCTGGCGCTTACCGATTCCCAGTTGCTGTCGAAGTTCAGTCCGATCAGTTCCCCCTTGGCATTGAGCACCGGCGAGCCGGAATTGCCGCCGGTGGTATCCAGGTTGGTGAGGAAGTTGACGGTCTGGGTCTTCAGCGCCGGATCCGCGGTGCTGCCGAAATCGCCCTTGGTGATCGCATCCAGCAGCGGCTTGGGGGCATCGAATGGATAGGCATTGGTGTTCTTTTCGACGATCCCGGCCACGGTGGTCACCGGATCGAAGCTGATCGCATCGCGCGGGTGCAGGGCTTCCACCTTGCCGTAGCTGATGCGCAGGGTGCTGTTTGCATCCGGGTATACCGCCCTGCCCTGCTTGGCGCGCCAGGCAAACAGCGCCTGCATGTATGCCGGACGCAGGCGCAGGTCTTCGCCAGTGCGGCTCTTCTTTTCGCCTTCCAGACGCAGCTGCGCGGCAACCAGCGGGGCAGCGGCCGCCAGCAGCGGATCGGCCGCCAATGCCTTGCCTTCGCGGGCGGCGGCAAAGCGTGACAGACGCTCGCTTTCCTCGCCCAGCCGGGTGCTGGCATAGAGACCCTCCAGGGCCTTGGCCAGCTGCTGCGGCGTGCGTCCGAAGGCAGCATCGAATTCCGCCACGCGCTGCGCGTCAGGCAGCTTCTGGTAGCGGGCGAACAGGGTGGTCAGCAGCGCTTTTTCCACATTCGGCGCATATCGCCGCTGCACCTGCCGGAGCACGCCTTCCAGCAGCTGCTGGTCGCGCTGCTGGTAGCCGGCCTCGCGCTCGGCATCAGGTCTGGCCGATTCGATGCGCAGCCGCTCCAGCAACATCGCCGAACGCAGCAGCTGGCTCTGGCTGGTGGCCAGATCCAGCAGCAGGTCGCGTTCGCCTACCGCCGCACCGGCGGACAGGCTCTCGGCCAGTGCCTGGATATCGGTGCGGTACGTCGTCTCGGTAGCCGCCAGCATGGCCTGCTCGTCGGCGGCGCGCCGGGCCTTGGCGTCGCTGCGCAGCAGGCCTTCCAGTTCGCCGGCAGCGCGCTTGCGGTTGTTCTTCAGTGACTGCAGCTGCGAGGCATAACGCGTGCGTGCCTGCTCGTCACCGGCACTGGCGGCCTCGATGGTATCGATCAGCTTCTGGAACACCTCTACCCGCCGCGGCAGCACGGCATCGATCTGGCTGGCGAACTCCGCCGCCGTGCGATGCCGATAGGTGATGCCGGGGTAGCCGGCCAGCATCGCGTAATCACCTGCCTTCGGTCCTTCCACCGACATCTTCAGGTGAGCCGGCGGCTGGTAGGGCACATTGTCCGGGCTGTAGGCAGCCGGCCTGCCATCCCGGCCCACGTAGGCACGAAGCAGGGTGAAGTCGCCGGTATGCCGTGGCCACATGAAATTATCGATCTCATCGCCATAGTTTCCGATGGCGCGCGGTGGGGCATACACCAGCCGCACATCGCTTATTTCCAGCTGCGAGATACGGTAGAAATCGCTGCCGTAATACATGTTGGCGACCGAACAACGTACGCTTCCATCGCGCTCGCAGTCGGCCACGATCCGCTTGCTGGCTGCGTCCACGGCGTCGAAGTAGGCGCGGCCAGACTTGCCGCGGGCGTCCTTCAGGACGTCGTCAGTGACCTTGTCGAACCCGACCGTGACCAGCACACGGAAATCCGGATTGGACGGGCGCTCGTCGGTACGTCCGCCGGCAATGAAGCCCTCATTGATCAGGTTGTGCTCCGGCGTGCTGTTGTACTGGATAACGCCCATCGCCACATGGTGATTGGTCAGCAGCAGGCCCTCGGCGGACACGAACGAACCGGTCCCCCCGCCTGCCCGCACCACCGCGCTCAGCGGCGGCGCGGTGACATCGGCCAGGCGCGCCGGATCACCCTTGAATCCGGCAGCCTTGAGCGGCCTGGCCAATTCCGGCAGCTGGGTCGGCATCCACATGCCTTCATCGGCATGGGCGGCGGCAGGCAGGCCGAGGGCCAGGGCGATCGCGAGGACGTTACGGACAGGCATTGGCGTTTCCGGGCTGCACAGAACAGTCCGCGACCATAGCCGTTGCCGCCTTGCCGGGCAACGGCCAAAGGTCGGGGACCAATGGATTACACGAGCAGATTCCGGAAGGACGTCCAGCCATACGGGGGACTTGCCTCGATGGTGCAGCTATCGTCGTCCGCCCACGCCACGGTTACCTTGCCGAAGACGGAGCCTTCCAGCGTCGCTGCGGGTGCACACATGTAGAAGTCGACCGAACCATCGGACGACTCCTGATTGCAGCATGCGAACACGACCATGTCGTCCCTGATCGCCTGCCGACCCTCCTTTACGGTGAGAAGGGCATTGTCGGGCACCCCCTCATCCGCAACGACTCCGACCAGGAGTTCTTCAAGCTGCTTCCTGTATTCCGGCCAGCATGCGGGCGCGCTGCGTATGAGGCTGTCCTTGAACCTCAGCGTTCGCAACCCATCAAGTGCGGGGAGTGGTGGCATCTGGGGTGCAGAGCGTTGCGGGCCCTGCGGTGGAATCGTATTCATAAGCGTCCTTCATGTCCCAGAGGTGCGTCGTCGTCAGGGGCCAGCGGGTTCCAGGTTCTCGGTTCACCATCATGCTGATGCCGGTACCACTCCTGCGTGACCCATGACTCCAGTGTGTCGTCCGGCTTGCCATCCTGCTTCCATTGTTCCTTCATGTCTTCCTTCCGCCGATCCACCCAGGTGCGGCGTGCAGCATCACGCGCGGTGCCATCGAAGAAGCTCGATTGCACTCGGATGACCAGGTTCGGAAGCAGGAGCCGCAGTTCCTTCAGGCGTCGGGCACAGCTCTCGCCACAGGGATCCTTGTCAGTGAACAGGGTGATGCGTCCGGTTACCAGCGGCAACGGCATGCGTGGCGCGGAACGGAACGCGGCGTCCACACCCGGTACCTCGGGCCGCATGGCACCGAGCAAACCTTCGATGAACTTTCCTTCGCTGCATGAGCGGATGGTATAGACCTTGTACTCGATGCCTGGCTGCAGTTCCTGCACATTTTCCCTCAGCAGCCTGTCCTTCTTCATCAGATTGCCGACCCGTTTTGTGACGTGGGCGTTCTGCAGCGAGTCGAGTTCCTTGTCGGACAACGACTTCAGCGACCTGCCCTTGTGCCTTCCCGCAACGACCTGCAAGTCGGCTTCTTCGAACACCAGCTTGGGTGTCGACCCCATACGGTCGGCCATGATGGCATCTGCACCCAGCACATACACCTCGGGATAGATCCCCTGTCGAACGTCCTGCCCGTCGGTGGCGGGGAAAAGCACCGTTCTGGGCGATGGCCCCTGCACCATGCCTTCCAGCTGGATGTTTCCGCTCAGTGCCTTGCCGTGGGTAGGAAATGTCCCAAGGTTCACGGGGCGCCCATCGAAATGCAGGTCCGCCACCTGCCAGCTGGCCAGGTTCATCTGCGGGAAGCCGTTCCGTGTTCGGGAACTCAATGTAGCCTTCACTGCATCGTACGTGCTCCACAGCGCCTCGGTATTGGTTCGATGCTGCGCATGCACCGCGACACTGGCCGCAATGTCAGCGGCCGTGGGTGAAACCGCCGCGACGACGCGCGGGCAAGGTGCCAGGGCTGCACGATCCTGTGCGACGGCCGTATCCACCCCGCGGGCGATGCGATGCCGGGTCAGCGGCGGGCGCATACCGCAGGCCGGAGTCAGCGGAGTGACTGACATCCGTTCGCGTATTCGCCTGAGCAACAGCTCCGTCGAAGGAATGTGACCCCTTTCCGCAGTATCCAGCTGCGTGTGGATGCACTGCTGCCAGCTTTCGCATTCGATGCCACCACTGCCCGACCCACCGGGCCTGAGCAACCTGCCATCCGGCAACACGTCCATCCTTGCAGCTGCGTATGTCGTTCCCGGCAGGCTGAAATGCAGTTCCATCGCTCCACCGCGCGCGTTCTGTATCCGCCACGTGCGTCCCGGCAGCAGACTGGAGAGATGGGAGCGCAAGGCTTCCAGCTGATCCAGTGTCCGTACACGTCCTTCCAGCAGGACCTCGCGGATCCGTCGCTGCCGGCGAATGGCGAGCAGGTCACCCACGATGCGTTCGTGTTCGATGGTGAATTCCCATCGCCGGGCGGCATTGGCCATCACCGGTGAGCTTTGCACCAGCCAGATCGCTTCCTCCTTGGTCAGCGCCGGGTAGTGCTGGTAAAGATTGTCCGGCAACGGGTCGAGGATGGTTTGCCGGTCGATCCATCCGCGCCAGGAGGCCGCATGATGGTCCGGATGCAGGGCCAGGGTGCCGGCAAGCTCCACCTTCACCGCTTCCATTACCCGTGCTCTCGGTGCATTCGTTTCCAGACCCAGCCGTACTGCGATGACCTCCAGGCCTGCGGCATCCACCACTTCGTCCAGGCTCGGCAGTTCGCTGCCTTTGCGCAGTGGCACGCTCAGGCCGACTGTGTCGGGCCCGAACAGCATGCCGTTTCTGCGCTGCGTGTAGCGACCACCGCTTCGGTAAAGTCGGGTGCCCTGCTGGTTGCCCAGCCGCGAGAAACACCAGGCGTTCAGAACCGCTGGCATATCGGTAAGCACGTCTCCGACTCCGTCGGGATTTTCGATCATCTGCTGGATGCGTTCAGTCACCAGCATGTCGCTGGTCTTGCGCCTCAGGTCCGGAGTGACCGTGGTCTGCGCGACACCCAGCCCGAACAGCGCCGTCAGCCGCTCCTGATCACGCGCTGCAAGAAGATCGAAATCGGGCAGCAGGCCGGATATCGACGCACCCACCACCGGCGGAGGCGTGGTACGCAGATACCATCCGTGTGGTGGCGCCTCACGGCGCCGCCAGGCGCCACTGCGGTATTCGATGGGCGCACCGGAGCCGGTTGGGTGATCGGGATCCACCAGCCTGCGTGTCCCGTGTCCGTCGATCTGCGTTTCCGCAAGATTGCCGTTGGCGGCACGGACGAAAGCGCGGCCGTCCTGCACATACTCCATGGCGCCATCCAGCGCGCGACGGACCAGCATGGGTTTCACAGCCGGCAACAGGCCCACGCTGGCCACCAGCAGTCCGGCCTTGTCGAACGCGGCAGCCTGTGCGCCCCATTCGATCAGCGCCTCACTGGCTTCAGCAGCGGTAGCCACGACGCGGCGATTGACCTGGAAGAGAATCCTCGCCACTTTCGCCGGAGCCAGCATGCCGAATCCGCTGGCACCGGCCCCCAGCATCTCGCCCATCGCGGTCGACAGCTCACCACGCTCCAAGGCCTCGGCACCGTCACGGAATCCCTTTATCACGAAAGCTGCACTACCACCGGCGCAGACAGCCGCGCCGATGCCACCGGTGGCCGCGACACATACGATGCCCAATCCCAGCCCGGCCGCCATCGTGATCCAGTCAGCCAACTGCACCGATGGCTGCCTCAGGAAATCCGCGTTGTCGGCAAGTTTCCGCAGCCAGAGAAGCGAAGCAATCGATGGCCGTGTCGGCCCGAAGCTGACGGAGAGACCATCGGTGGTGCGTGTCTTCTGGAAGGCCTCGGCGAGCCCTGCGTGCTCGCGGAACGCAGCGCGCTGCTGGATGAACTGTTCGGCGCGCATGCGGTCATTGGCCAGGAAGTACTGGAACTGCGACTCGTCCATCAGGCGATCGCCCTCCGGACCACCGAGCACCAGGATGAAGTGGCGTTCCCTTGCGTGCAAAGCCCACAGCCCAACCACTTCATGACCCGCCAGCGATACCGTTTTCAGCGTCGAATGCGCATCGTCCAGATGCGCATACGCTTCCAGCAGCGCCGACCGGGTGTCCGCATCCAGCGCCGCGATCGCAGGCTCGGCCGGATCCACCAGCGCGCGTATGCGCCAGCGGATGCTGTCAGCCATCGCGTACCGCAGCTGCTTTCCTTCCGGCGTCCTGGCAAAGCGCTCCAGGTAGTCCTTGTACGCATCAAGCAGACGCGGACTGGAGGACAAGTCCCGCAACGCATAGCAGAGATTTGCAAGGAATACACGCTCGTTCATCCACTGTGTGCGTTCTTCGTCCACCCTCAGCTGCCCGTCTGCCTCCTTGCGGTATAGCGTGACACGCAGGCGCTGCAGTACGGTGTCGTCGGGAAAGCGGTTGCTTGCTCCCTGCTTGGGACCGTGCGCCTGCCATCCCTGGGTAGCCCAGTACGCCAGATCGCCGGTTCGCGACTGGTAACGCAGCTCGACGCGATCTTCAGGTCCGATCAGGGTACCTGGGTCGTCTTCAGCTGCCAGCAGTCGCGCATGGATGGCGTTCACTGCGTCGGTAATACGCTGACGCGCGTGATCCTCCCACTGCATCAGGACTGCGTGTGCGGTGGTGAATGCCTGCATAACCTGCTGGACACGCACGCCCAGTGGGCTCCACTGGCGTACCTGTTGCGCCTGCTGAAGGTGCGCCGCTTCAGCCACCTGCGCCGCTACCTGCAATGCGGCTTCACTCGCCCACTGCGTGAAACGCGGGGAAGACTGTACGGCTTCTTCAGGCCTCAGCCGGACATGATCTTCCTGCCGCCAGCCCGATGGCCGCCCCAGCCACTGGTCATCGAAGTACAGCCGCTTCAGCACGGACTGCAACGATGCAGGAGCGGCTGCTATCACGTCCTGGATGAAGGCACGGCTGGCACCAAGCTCCCGGGTCGCCGCGCGTTCACCAATGAACTGCCGGAAAATCTGCTCATCCGCTGACGTTGCCATTGCGTTCGCGTCAAGCCGGAAAAGCACCACCTGCCCACGGCGCTGCTCATCGGGATCCTGCGCAGTGCTGCGCAGTACCAGGTAGTTCGGCACCTGGAAGTCAACGGCGGCGGCGACGCCGGCAGGCAGTGCGACACCCGCGCTGGCGAGACCGTTGAACATCAGTGTCGCGTGTTCGATATATGGATCGCCGTTGATGAAGCCCAACACGATCTCCGCACCCCGCAGGTGCGAGCCGCTGCCGGAGCCCAGCGCACCCGTTGCCTTGGCACGAATCGCCGCGAGCCGGAAGCGTGCCTGCATCATCTCCAGATGGATGGCATCCACCGTGGGCTGTGGCGCTATCGTGCCAGCCAACGCCTTGCAGTCGGCAGAGGCCAGCAGTGCGTGGATGCGCTGATCCTCCACATCGGTCAGCGGCATGTCGTGACGGGAAAGCAGCAACACACCGTCGTTGTGCGAACGATAGAGGCAGTATTCCAACAGCGGCAGACTGTCGCCGATCCAGAGCTGTCCATCGATGCGGCTGCCCGTGACCGTTACCCGCACGTCATCCCATACGCCCTTCCAGCCGATGCGTTCCAGCGCGTTACCCAGCAGCTCCCTTGCGCCTGGCTGCTGTCTGGATATCTCGCTTTCGTACTGCTCAAGGAGAATATGCTGACTCAACCACAAGCGCTGTTCGACCGACGTCAGCCCGCCAAGCCACGCAAACGCGGGAAGCGACGCGAAATGCTGCAGCATGGCCAGCTCCATCGCATGGCGGCTTACCACCTCGTCGCTCACCCTCGAACGATCGCTTCCGCCGGACCGGCCTGCCGCACCCGCCCGCATCCCGTCACTGCCGGGCGAACGCCTGCGACGCTGCGACGGAGGCTCCACCAGCGTGGACGGATGGTTCACGTCCCACTGGCTGGCCCAACTGCCATCCGGCAGGGCCACGATGATGCTTTCCTCTCGTTCCAGCACCTCGATGTCAGGTAATGAATCAAGCGTCGCCACGCCCGAATCCACGTCATCCGGGCGAACGGCCATGCGATTCAACAGCAGAATGCCACCTGCCATCCCCCCCCCTGCGAGCGTCAGCAACAGCGGCTTATTACTGCTCGGCGCTTGCACGCCACCGATTGCCGCAATGGCGAGCAATGGCACATGGGCAGCCATGCCACCGGATTGTGCGGCGGATGACACCGCCGGTCGCGCATCCGTCGCACCGTCGACTGCTTCACGATTCAGGCGCATGGCTTCGGCCACGTTGCCCGAACGCGCGGCTGCGATCATCGGTTGCGGAGATTTCAGATCCTCGATTCGGCTACGTGCCTCGGCAATGGCATGGCGTCGTTGGTCCGATGGCGGCAGCATGCGGGCACGCAGCAGCCGCAGCTTCGCCTTTTCCAGCTTTCGCGCGTGGCGCTTGGCGCGTCCATATACGCGCTCATCCAGTGCAGCCAGATGCGCCTCGATGGGTGGCGCCATCTCATTACGCGCGATGTGTTCGTTCAGCCGGCGAATGCCATCACGCGCATCGAGATGACCTGCAGCCCTGGCCAGGGATGTGGGATCTCCACTCCGATGTCGTCGTGCCAACTCCATGTGCCCGGGCCTGGGCCCATGCGTATCGGAAAACAGGGTGATGACATGTGCCGCGGCCTGGATCAGGCCGTTGCGCCGGCTGAAACTGGGCATCGTGGGCAGCGGTCGCCACGGTGGTGTCGCCACTTCTTCATCGGACGTATCTGTATCACTGGCTTCCCGCGAACCACGTGTCGACTGTCGTTGCGACCGATCAAGCGCGCGCACCGGGTCGCGCTGGGCGGTGCGCAGGCCATTGCCTACGAAGCTGATGAAGCCTGCCGCGCCAGCAAGCGCTACAGGTATCGCCAGCGCTGGCAGCAAAGTCGATGTCACGGCAGCGCATCCAAGTGCGGCCGTCGCCAGCGAAACATCGCGCATCACACCTGACTGATGGCCGGTTGCACCCGGCACAGGCATCACTGGCATGGGGGCCGTATTGCCTATGTGGCTGGGCTGCGGCCCGTCGTACGCCAGAAGATGAAGCACAGGAGACGAGGATTGAGCATCGTGTACACGCAGCACGACACCGCCCGGCACGGAAGCTCGCCGTGCGAGGGAAGTTTCATTCATTGAGATATTGGAACGCTGTGGAAGGAGCCCGGCTCGGCCGGGACGCAGATTCTCCTTCGACCATGCTCATGCGTATTTCAATACTCGGGCATCGGCGCGATGGCGCGTCGATGCCCGATGCATGGTTCAGCCTGCGGCTATTTTTCCCGCCGCCAGTTCAACGAGCCGCGGTTTTCCACGGTGCTCGATTCCACTTCGACATCGAAGCCGCGGCTGAGCAGATATTTCAACGTCAGCACCGAACCACTGCCCACCAGCGATACGCCATAGCCGACATACAGCTTCGGCGAAATGTATTTGCCCACGCCGAGCACCGAGCCGCCCAGCGCGCGCGACTGGCTGACACCGGCATCGTCCAGGCCCAGCTTGGCACCCAGCTGCGACGCCAGCAGGCCACTGCCGGCAGACAACGCTGCGGAGGCGGCGTTGACCTGGTCGGCCTGGCCGCTGGTAGCGCCGGTCAGGCTGCGCCCCAGCACCAGGTAACCGAGCGCTTCGGATTGCGACATCGACGGCTCCGACCATACCTGCGCGCGCGGCTGCATGGCCCGGCCGCTGACATCGATACCGGCGGTGATATCGCCGATGCGACGCTCCGCACGCAGGTTGATGCGCGGGTCGGACACCGGGTTGTAGTTCCAGGTGAGCTGGCCGCGAGTGATGGTCAGGTCCTGTCCATAGGCCTTGTAGCGGCCACTGACTTCCAGTCCACCGTTTGCGGTCATCTCCCGGCCCGGCCGCGCCCACACCTGCATCTTCCCGGTCAGCGCGCCCTTGAGGCCGAATCCGGCCATCTTGACGCTGTCGCCCAGGCTGACGGTCAGATCCATGTCCAGTGGCGAGGTCGCCGCTTCTTCCGGATCCACCGGATCCAGCACCACCACGTCTTCGGATACCGATGTGCCGCGATCCAGGCGCTCCAGGTCGATGTCCGCTTCCGGCACATGGACCACACCCTTGAGCTGCATCGCCGTGCCCGCCATGGTGAAATCCAGGTTCGGGTTGGCGACGATGCGCAGTTCCGGCGTATTGGACAGCAGCACGTTCTCGCCGTGGATATGCAGCTGCAGGGGTTGCGCATCGCCAAACCACGACAGGCCACCATCGACGTACAGCGTGCCCTTGCCCGAATTGGCCTGTGCGGTGATCTTCGCCGAGCCGTCGGGCTGCGCGATGAAGCTGCCCTTGCCCTGTTCGAAGGTGAGGCCCAGCGCGGGGAATTCGCCCTTGAAATCGCGCAGCGTGGCCTCGCCGCCCAGCGACGGCTGGCCGCGCGTGCCACGCAGGCTGACATGGCCTTCGATCTGCCCGGTGGGACGCACGATGTCCGGTGAGAACAGTTCCAGCCAGTACAGCCGCGCCATGTTGAGGTACAGCTCGCCATTCAGCGGCGCACTGGCATCCCAGCCGGTCTGTACGCGGGCGTTGACGAATCCATCGCCCTGGAAGCCCATGCCGAGGAAGCCCTCGATGCGCGCCGGTGTCATGTCCAGCTTCACCGAGAACTGGTCGTAGCGCGCCAGCTCGCCGCGCGCGTTGTCGCCCAGGCGTACGCCACCTTCGGGCGAGCGGACTTCCACGTGGCCTTCCCACGCATTGCCACGGGGGCGTATCTGCGCATCCAGCGTCACTTCACCACGCAGGTAGATGCGCCGGCCGGACGTGGGCGGCAGCCAGGGCTGCACCAGCGCCAGCGGCAGGGCATCGCCACGCACCGTCAGCCCTTCGCGGGGCCAGTTGGCCCGTGCGCACAGCGCGCCACCGGTGGCCGCGCCAAGGCAGGTGTCGGTGAGGCTGAAACTTCCGCCGTTGACGACGAAATCAGCGGGTCCGCGCAGCGTCCATGGATCACCCTTGACCGGTGCTATGCGCAGGCTGGCCAGCTGCCCGCGCCATTGTTCACCCTGCTGGCGCACGCTTCCCTGCAGGTCGATGGCGCCCAGGTCGTTGTGAGTCCGGGCAGACAGCGCAAGATTGCTGACACTGCCCCGGGCGTCGACATCCAGGCTGTCCAGCAGCATGCCGACGTTGACGTTGCGCCCCTGCAGCGCCAGCGCGCCAGTGTCACCGCGCCACGGCAGGTGGCCCTTCAGGCTGAAGGACTCCGCGCTCCAGTCGTCCCAGCGCAGGCTGCTGCCCACCAGGTCGGCGCTGATGTCAGGTGCATCGCGGCTGCCCTTTACCTGCACCTGGCCACGCAGTCCGCCGGCGGCGCCAGGCATCAGGTCGCCGAGCTGCAGCGGCTCGAAACGCGCGTCGATATCCAGGCGATCACCGACCTTGCCCGAGGCGGTCACGCGGCTGTCGCCCAGGCTCAGGCGCAGGGTGCCTTCGCCCTGTTCGCCCTGCACCGCGAACTTGCCCTGCGCATCCAGCGCGCGCTTGCGCAGCGTGCCCTTCAAGGAGGGCAGGTCCACCGTGGCTTCGATCGCCCCGGTGGTGCCCGGCGGCGCATTGGCCGGCACGTCCAGCTGGCGTCCCTTCGAGGCAAGATTGCCGGAAAGACGGCCATCCCAGCCCGGCGCGAAGTAACCCGGATCGAAATTGCGCAGCGTCGCGGTAGCGTCCCACTGCAGCTGCGGCGCCCATGCCAGCTGGCCTGCCAGGCCCAGCGTACCGCCGGGGGTGCGCGCCTCAAGCGTTTCGATCCGCGCAGCGTTCTCGTTGCCACGCACATCGAACTGCAGTGCCGCCTGCTGGCCATCGCGTTCCACGTCGGCCCGGCCGATCGCCGCCCATGCCTGCAGCGTGCCGGCCAGGCCCATGCGCGCTTCCTTCAGCGTCACCGGCACCGGCGCATCGCCGGCAGTGGACGGATCCTCCGCCGGGACATACGTCATGTCCCTGGCGATGATCGAGAAATTGATCTTCTGGTGGTCCTGGTCGCGGAAATCGGCATTGCCGGTCAGGCGCGCTTCGCCGCCGAAAATCTTCAGCACCAGCGGCGACACGTTCAATACCTGGTCTTCCAGATGCACCCGGGACGGAGCCAGTTCCACCACGTTGTTGCCCAGTTGCGCGCGACCCTGCAGCTCGGCACGGCCGCCCTTGCCCCGGGCGCTGAAGTCCAGCGCCAGCGGCTCCAGGGTGGAATCGGCCAACGCCGGCCCCAGCAGGCGCAGGTCCAGTTCGTCGCTGCGCACACTGGCGCTCCAGGTGGGGTCGGTGCGGCCATCGAACACCAGCATGGCACGCAATGGCTTCGGTGCCCGGCCGGCCACCGCCACTTCCATATGGCCCAGGTCACCACGCGCCACCAGCCCCAGGCTGGCCGGAGTGCGGCCTCGCGGAGCCGGCAGCACAGCGGTCGCGGTCAGGTCAGTGTCGTAATCCTTGGCGGGGATGTAATGGCCATCGATACGGAAATCGCCCATGTCGCTGTCGACCAGCAACCCGGTGGCCTTGAACTCGCCATTGGCCACTTCGATCCCGCCGCCGATGCGCGCGATATCGATCATCGGCTCGCCGCCGGAGGTGATGCGCAGTCCGTTCACCGCGATCGCATCGGCCTGCATCGCCAGCGGCATCTCGATCTGGGGCAGCGAATCCGGCCACGACGGCAGCTCGAACGGCTCGTCGCTTTTGGCCAGATTAAGCGTGGCGTTATCCAGTTCCAGCTTGTCCAGCAACAATTTGCGACCCAGCAGTGGACGCAGGTCCGGCTCCAGATAGGCGCGCTCGGCATGGAAATGAATATCGTCGTAGCGGAAATCGACGTTGCGCAGGGTCAGCGGACCCGCGAGCGGACCGTCGGCCTCGTCCCAGGTAAGCGTCGCACCGGTAGGCAGGCGAGCGACCACCTGGGCCAGCAGGACATCGCGGCCGGCCACTGTCTGCAGCAGCCAGTAGATGAGCAGCAGGGCCAGCAACACCAGGCCCGCCACCCCCACACCGGACCACGCCCAGAAACGGCGGCGGCGGTAGAAGCGGACACGTGGAGCGGGAGCCGGGCTGCCCGGTGGCGTCGGGGTCGGCGCGCTCACAGGTCGGCTCCGATGTTCAGATAGATCTGGAAGTTGGAATCGGGATCGTTCAAACCGTGCGCCACGTCCACGCGCACCGGGCCGACGGGCGATTTCCAGCGCACGCCGAAGCCGACACCGGTGTGCAGATCGACGTCGTTGTCGAACGCGCTGCCGGTATCGACGAACACGGCCGCACCCCACGGTCCGCCACCGAAATAATGTTCATACTCGGCCGAGCCGACCACCAGGTGCTTCGCTCCCAGCGCGAAACGGTCAGGTGCCGGGGTACGCGGCCCCACTTCACGATAGGCATAACCACGGATGCTGCGGTCGCCGCCTGCGAAATAGCGCAGGCTGGGGGGCATGGCGACCAGATCGTTGGTCCAGGTGGTGCCGCCCTCGCCGCGCAGGATCAGGCGATTGCTTTCGCCTACAGGCACATACCAGCGCAGCACCATGTTGGCCTGCACGAAACTGGTGTCCGAACCGGCGCCCTCGATGCCCCCGCGCAGCGTCGCGTTGCCGCTGAGGCCGCTGCGTGGGAACAGGCGATCGTCCACGTTGACGTAGTCGGCCGCCAGCTGTGGATAGACCAGCGTGGAATATTGATAGACCGCGTTGGTGAACTCGTTGCCGGACGCATAGCCCCAGCGTTCGCGCAACGCGTTCAGCGACGCGGTGGCGGTCCAGAATTCATTGATCTGCCCGCTGCGGCTGGCCATCAGCTTTACGTTGCGCAGATCGATGTAATCAGTCTGCTCGTCATAGACACTGGCGGCAAACGTGTACCAGCCATCCAGCCAGCGGAAAGCAGGAATGCGGTAACTGGTGATCAGGCTCTTTCGTTTCTGCGCGTAGTCCAGCTGCGTGTTCATTTTGTGGCCGCGGCTGTTCAGATAACGCCGTTCCAGGCCACCGCGCACACCCGCGCCACTTTCACTGCCGTAGCTCAGACCCGCGCTGTAGATGCTGCGCTTGGCCCGGGTCAGGTTGACTTCCACCGGAACATCGCCGTTGTCATCGGCCTGGTCCGGGCGCGGCTGGATGTCGATGACACTGAAATAATCCAGCTTGGTCAACGATTCACGCAGTCGATCCAGCTTCCCTTCGTGGAAATAGCTTCCCTCCTCCCAGTACACCAGTGGATCGAACAACCGGTCCACGAAGTAATCCTGGTTGAAAGTGATCGGGCCCATGTTGTAGCGACGGCCGCTATCCCATGTCAGGTCGATGTCGGCGGCGTTCTCCGCGCGGGTGATCTGCACCTGTCGCTGGGTGTAGTCAGCATCGAAGTAGCCGCGCTCGGCCAGCCGCCGGGTAACCTTGATCTTGCTGGCCTCATACGTGGTGTGATCGAAGGGCGCGCCCTTCTGCGGCTTGAAGGCGTCAATATCCTCCTGCAGGTAACGGTCGTAGATCGCCGGCCCGGTGATCTCCACATGCTCCTTGCGCACCCGGACCGGCTCACCCTTGGCCACGTCGATCACGACGCGCACGGATTCCCCATCGCGCGGCGCATCCACGGTGATGGTGGGGTTGTAGAAGCCGAACGGTTCCAGTGCTTCGCGGGTCTGCCGCTCCGCCTGCGACAACAGGTATTCCAGCCGGGACTCGCCCTGGACCTTGCCGATCGTGTCATACAGGGACAGCGACACCTCGATGTTCTCGATGATGCCGGCGTCGTCGTCCCTGTCCAGGCCACGGATATCGACTTTCTCGATCGTCCCCCGCGCCTGGGCGAACGGGCTCGCGAGCAGGGCAAGGCAGATCAGGGGGAGGGCGGTTTTCTTGGGCAGCATCGGCACAGCATAACGGGCGCCGATGTCATCTGGAATGAAGGCGTGGGATGAACCTGCGCGCAGCCGGGCGCCGCGCCTGCGGCCCCTCGGGCACGTTCAGGGACATCATTGTCCGTTGGTCAGATGTCAATCGACATCGCAGGTACACCGCTTTCCTCCTCTTCGCCGTACATGAGCGTCTCCAGGAGCATCTGCTTGCCCCATTGGCGGGTCAGGACTCTCATGTAACAGGGTATTTCCTTCTCACCCTCGCCGTCTTCCTCGTCGCCGCTCTCAACCTCTTCAGGACACTCATCGAACTCGGTGGGAGGCGGGTCTTCAGTCTCGCCAGGCGCTTCGGTCTCTCCGGACGCTTGCGGATCTTTGGCGGTCAGGGGCGAGCCCAACGCCTGACGATAGCGTTCCGTGAGCGGCGTACCGGCAGGATCGAAGTCAGCCCGGGAGGTCACGATGCCCGCAGGCGTATTGATGATGTTCATTGCGTTTCCTTCAACGAGGCGAATCCGCGCGCCTGCGCGGCATGTGCAAGGGTTTCCTGCAGACGCTGGCTGTAGCTTCCGGCGATCGCATCCAGCGCGGCGCTCACTTCCGGCATCTCCCTGCGCAGGGCCTGCTCTATGTCCTCGCCCAGTGCCCCTCCGATATCCAGCTCCCAGGCCATGGGTCCTACCTCCAGCAGCAGCATCTGCCGGGTCGAAGCACGGATTTCCAGCTCAGCAAGCCGTGGATCGAGGCGCAGAACCTCCAGCAAGGCGGCCTGCTGGTCCGGCACATGCAGCACCGGCCGTGCGGATATATCGGCCGGATCGCTCCGCGCGCGGAAGGCGGCACACACCTGCTCCACGACGATATCGGGCGCACCGGCCATCGACCGCAGCGCATCGTGAACCTGGGCAGACACGGCTTCGCACAGCGCAACCTGCTCGCCACGAAGGGCATCCAGCGAGGGTTTCAGTGTTGCCAGGCCCTGCACGAGCCCATCGCGATAACCGTCGAAATGTGCGTTTTCCCGCAGAGCCTGCACTTCTGACTGCGCCTGCTCGTGATCTAGCACGGCTCGTCTGCGGGCAAAGGCGACAATACGCTCTGCATCATTGGCCTGCTGCAGGCTTGCCGCCTGGATTACGTCATCAACGGCAAAATCCAGCAGCCGTTCCGGGAAGATCTGCAGCATGGTTCCAGGCACTCCAGAAACAGGTCATATCGAACTTGTCCGGCCCTGACGGTGCCGGATGGAGGGGGCGCGGCAGACCCGCGAAACACAGGTTCATACGGTCACCGAGCCAATCCGGAATGTGTCCGCGCAATCCAGTCCGCAGGTGCTCTGCCCCCCAGGCCAGCAGTGTGTCTGCGACCAGGGGCGAGCTACAGGGCGGCAACTCGGTCTCGTCGAAGCGGAGCCGGAGAAAGGCGTGCACAAGCGGCGGCTGGCTGAACAGCAGGCGGGAACCCATCAACCTGCTGCGCTGTTTTGCGCATGCCATCAGCCATGCCGTGGCGGGCAGCCGCCGCCAGCCGCTGATCAGGCGCATGGACAGCGGTTGCTGCCCTCTCGCGATTGAACTGGAAGGCGGTAGCGCATATCTGCTCACAAGCCATCGATTCAACGCACTGCGTTGCCGGGCGGGCAGCGCATCGATGCGCTGTGCCCAGGGGCGGTAGTAGGACGCAGGGTCATGGGCGACGCGAAGGGCATCAACTGTGGGATGCATCGGCATTTCTCGTCTCACGTCCATGCCATCGCTCCCGAAAACGTGTTGCGGCGGGATAGGAACTACGAAGCAGCCACAAAAGCCCTGCACCGATCAGCGTCAGCAGCAGCAGGGGAACCGCCAGCATTCGCCACGGCGACGATGTGTTCGCCGCGGGAGTCACCGCCAGCGTCCGGGGCGTGGCGGCCCGGGTCAACACGATGGACACATTGTCATAGGCCACGTCGACGAAGGCATTACGCAGGAAGCGCTTGGCTGTCGTCAGCAGCGCCTGCTGGTCGGAATCACCGGAATGCGCCAGAACGGCAGCGACGTGCATGGACGGCGGCTTCCGTTGCTGCAGGCTGCCCTCGGCAGCACCCGCGTCGTAACTGACGTGGACACGTGCGGCCTGCACGCCATCCAGGGTCACCAGCGACTCTTCCAGACGCTGTTCTATGGCAGACAGCAACCGTGCCCGCTCCGCCAGTGGCGTGCTGACCATGGAGTCCGGTGGAAACATGCTGGCAACCTGGGTTCGCGGCATGGAAGGCAAACCGCTCATCTGCACGATGTTGATGGCTTCGGCAAGGTCGGCCGCACCTACCCGCACCAGGAAGCCAGCCTTGCCCTGCGTCTTCTTCTCGGCGTCGATGTTGTGGTTGAGCAGCACTGCCACCACTTCGTTGGCCTGTCGCTCGTCGAGTGCCTGCAACAGATCGGAGCGGGCGCATCCGATGATGAACAGACATAGCAACGGATACAGCAGCAGGCGGATTCGGGGAATCATGGCTCAGCTCTTCAACAGCGTCTCGACGCCCTTGGTGAAGTGACTCGTCAGGGCTGAGCCGACCGAGATCTTCTTCGCGTAGGCTTCCTGGCGCAGTTGCAGCTCATATAGCCGCTGCGGATCGGCGGCAACGGCCGGATCGTTTGCCGCAAGCAGCACGGCATCGCGCTCGCTGCCGGCCCAGGCATAGCTCTCGGCCAGTGCGGAGGTGAATCGGTCGGAAAGCGGCACCGAGGCGGCCCCCAAGGAAGACGTGCCGGCAGTAACGGAATCGATTGGCGTGATGGTAATCATGCGGATTTCCCTTGATGAGGGATGGCGCCAGTCGGGCCGGCGCCATCGAGGTTCATGCCAGGTTGCGGATGACAGACTTGCTCTGGTCGGTCAGGCTCTTCGTCGAGTTCGACTGCAACATGCGGTACATGTTGTATTCGGAAAGCGCGCTCTGGTACGCGGCAAGAAGCTTTGGACTGCTGGGGTCATCAGCCAGCTCCTTGAACGCCTTATCCAGCTTGGCCTTCAGATTGTTGACGCCTGCATCGAATGATTCGGAGTGCTTGGACATCCAGCCGCCCCACTTCGCGGGGTTTCCGCCCGGCTCAGCGGGATCACCCCAGCCTGGAGTGGTGGGCATTACATCGACATCTAGAGCCATGGTGTGGTCCTTGGGTAGTGAGGGTAGATCAAGGCGCCGCTTGCGCGTTCTGTCCTGCGGCGCCGGCGTATTCCCAGCGCCCACTCTCAACGGACAGCAGTTGACTGGGGGAATAGCGATAGGAACGGCCCTGTAGCAGATCGTCCCAGAGCTGGGGCTGGATGCTGATGCGACGGCTTCCCCATTCCGCATGAAACGTCGTAGCGGCCGCGGCCATTCCAGCCAATGCCGCGTCGTCAAGGAAAACATCGTTGACCAGGCTGGCATACGTTCCGCGCGGCTCGATGCGCGCACTGATGCCGAGCACGCGGAGCTTCCGATGCGCAAGCGATGCCAGTTGCTGGTCGCTCACCGCATCGATCTGAAGCTGATGTGCCCACGGGACCTTCCCGGTCAGCGCCTGCCTGACCTGCTCCACCCGACGGCTGGTGGAGGTTCCGCTGAGAATGACGTCGGGGCGGCCCGGATCCTGCAGCCTCACCACCACGAGTTCGACACCCGCCGCGATGAGAACGTCTTCAAGACGCCGCGCTTCCTCCTGGCGGACCAGGTGGATGTCGCCACGACGCTGCAGGCGACGGCTGGCACGCTCGGCCCACGCCTTGCCCGCTGCTGTATCGCTGAATACATACAGACGATCCTGTTCACCCGCAATGATCTGATAATCAGAGGGTGCGTCCTGCAGGATGCTGGCCAGGCCACGGATTCGGGTTTCAGGACGGTATTGCCAATAAAACCACGCCGAAGACACGGCAACCGCGAGCAGTATCACACCGCCCAGCAATATTCCCGGCCTGACACGACTGCGTTCGCGCTGGACTGCAGTGGCTACGGTGGACGTCGGCAGGTTGGCCGATACCGAAGGCGTTACGAAACCAGCGACCTCGGCCCTCCATGCGGTACCGGCAGCGCGCACCGCGAACCAGGTATCCGCTACGCATACCGGCTGCTGCACGGCCAAAGGCGTCCATGCCCAAGACGAATGCTCGTCCCTGCGTCGACCGAGGCGTAGCGTCGCCTCCGCGCCTGGATGGTTTACCTGCACGGCGAAGGCCTCTGCCGCCACCTCATCGGCCGGGAGGAAATAAGCGTTTTCGGAACGTCCCAGGACTGCCTCGGCCTTTCCGTTGACCAGGTCTTCATGGGGGCCGACATGAAAGAGCGTTTCGTCACCGAGCAGGGTGTACTCGACGCCATTCAAACTGCCAGACAGGATTTTCAGCACGAATTGCATGGGGACGAAAAGACTCGTAGACACGTTCCGGTTGATATCGACATTCTGCGAGATGAATCACGCAAGCGGTATCAGCAGAGTTGTATTCGTCAGTCCATATAATCCGCTGTGCCGGCGTTCCGGTCTGCGGCAAGGCGCGCATGGCCGGCCAGTACAGCGACTACATAAGCGCGGGTTTCAGGAAAGGGCGGAATCCGGTTTCCATGACGAGCGACGGCCCCTTCGCCCGCGTTGTACGCGGCAAGCGCAAGTTCGACATCCTGGTCGAAATGCCTGAGCAGCCAAGCCAGGTAGGCCGCGCCGGCAAGCACGCTCTGGGCGGCATCGAAGCGATCACGTGCACCGAACCGCCGCGCGGTATCGGGCATCAACTGCATCAGCCCGGCCGCACCCGCACGCGACACGGCATGCGGGTTGTAAGCTGATTCCTGCAGCGCTACCGCGCTGAGAAGGTCGGCATCCACGCCGGTGTCCGCTGCGGCTGCGGCGAACAGCACCTGCAGGTCCAGCGGCGGCATACGTGCGTGGCCGCGCCGGCGGGTTGGAGGCGATGACGCCTTCGACTGCAAGGGATTGAACGCCACCGAGCCGTTCACGGCATGGTCCAGAACGACCAGTCGTCCTTCCGGCGACAGAGTGGCATGGATTTCCGCATGGGCTGCGCACGGCAGCAGCAGTGCCAGGAGCATACGGCGCATCAACGCGACGCCTCGCGCAACTGCCGCTCCACTGCATCGGTCAGTTCGGACACCGTCGAAATGGACGCAAGCATACGTGCCGTCAGCACGACACCGAAACGCCTTTCGATATCGATCAGAAGTCCGGCCATCTCCAGCGAGTCGACGCCCAGGTCTTCGTGCAAACGGGCGCCGGGCGTCACCTGCGCCGCGACCGTATCAGTCGCGGCGAGGATCATCTGCCTAAGCGCTGCCGCTACAGCGATCTCGGCACGAAGGTCAATGGGTGACGATGGGTCCACTCAACTGGCCTTGTCCGTCTGATTTCCGGCATACGGACTTATCGTGAGATTGCCCGTTTCCGCGCCACGACCATGATGATTCACCTCTACATGGACTGGTTTGTTGTGAGCCTTGACCTTGTAGCCGTCCATCAGCCTGTTCGACGCTTCGCCGCTATCTTCGTAACGAATAACCAACTGACGATCCTTCTCACTTGGACTTGCAACCGCGGTTGCGGAGGGATGCACATTGTGCCGAACGCAGGAGATACCTATCGCGTAGCGAGGTCCACTACCCTGCGACGCCGGCGCTCTCAAGCCGATGTTCTTGTCTTTTAAATACGACCTGAAGTGTTTCCTGACCGCTTCGTCTCCTGTCGAACCCGACGTGGTAGCGGCCTTACGTTTACCCACATGTCCGGGCTTGCTTTCATTCCCGACAATGACCGGCTCACTCTGCTGAGCATCGACTCTTTCCTTGTACTCCGGCGGATTTACCAAAATCATGCGCGAGGGGTCGATGGGAGTAGACATTCGTGTTTCTGATGTGATCCTTGAATTCACCATTTCCGCGTTGACTAAAGGCCGCGGAGCAGAGTAGATCACCGGTCGATCGTTATCAGCGGATTTCTTCCGGGTGGATCGACGCAGGTTCCATTGACCGATATCTCTCGGCGACGGTTCGACGTCAATTTCATGTGCTCCGGATTCCGAGGGCAACTCCGAACTGCCTTTCCTTCCCGGCCCGTCATTGTGGTTGAACACCGGGCTGTTGTTGTTGACCGGACTGTTGTTGTTGACCGGGTTGATGTGGATATGAATATCGGGGAGCGGCGGGGACGCGGGCGTCGCTGACGTTGTGGAACCAGGCGCCATCGTCGCCGGCGATGTCGGGCTTTCGGGGGCGTTGTCGGCCGCTGAAGCATTCGGGTCCACGAGGTAGACAAGATCGTCCGCGCACCGCAGCAGTGCCTCGGTGTCGACGTCCATCTCTTTCACCCACCCGGAAAAACCCTGCGGATTGAGCGATGCTGCTATCGAGTCGGAAGACAACTTCCATCCCTTGGCCTGCATCGCGTCCAGAATCGCGGGCCTCAGTTCGATCAACAGCTGCTCCCTGATAGCTTCGTGGCCTACCGTCTTCGCCAGCGCATCCAAGGATTCACTCAAACGACGATATTCATGGCTGGCGTCGCGGCCATGGCTTAGTTTCGCGCCGCTGTAGTCGCCTCTCGCAGCTTTCAGATAAGCGTCCATCGCTGCCCGCACAGCGCCGACTTCCACACTGGCCTCAACCGGCAACTCCTCTACCAGCGACAGGGCGAGACAGGCGTCCATGACCTTGGCTGCACCGTAGCTGTCGGCGTTGCTCAGCAGGGCGTTGATTGCTTCATCGGCCTGGTGTCCGGACAGCTCCTGACGCGTCATTTCCGCCCGAAGGTTCGTGGATGTCGCTATCTGTGCCTCCGAATAGAAGCTGGTCGCTTTAAGTTCCTTCATGCCATTTCGTGCCAGAACCTGCCGGTCGGTGTTTTCCGGGTCGAAGACCTCCAGCACGCGCATCAGGTTGTTGTTGACGCGTTCCATATGATCAGGGTGCGGAAGCTGCGTCGCTGCTTTCACGGCTGTCTGGCCAGCCGCTTCGCCAAATGGCGAAGAATGAACACTGGATGTGTCACTGCCGTTGCCGAGGCTGGTTCCGGGGTGATCCGTATTGTTACGAAGATATGTCAAGGACCAAGGTTCTGCATGGGATGGGCGACGAGGATTGCCCTCGCTTCCCGCCGCACCTCCGAACCTGCTGGGCACATAACCCCACCTGTTATTTGAAAGCTCGGGTTTTAGTATTATGTATTCTTCATCTTTTCCAGCCCTTCCTCCCGATGAAAAAGACGCCGGAACTCCAGCATTCCGAAGGCGTACCATTGGTGACTTATTGCCTTTCCCGTTTTCCTCTAAAGTATACGCGCGGCCTTTAGGCCCGCATGTTGAATTTACTTCGACCATAAGTAAGAATTTCCTTTCAGCTGACAGCGTCAACCGATGTTCTGTGCGATCAGGCGATTGGCTTCGGCCATTGAATCGATGGTGCCGCTGAGTGCCTTGACCAGCGTGTCCCATACCTGCAGCTGCCGCTGATACTTGTCCGGGAGTACGCGGTTGATGTGGTTGAACCGCTCCATCAGGCTGTCCTTGGCACTGATGATCGCGGCATGCGCTGCAGGGTTCATGGGCTGCTCGCCCTTCTTCTCGAACAGCGTGCTCAGGTCCCTGATCATCTTCGGGTCCACGGCCAGCTCGAAGCCGCCACCGAATTTCGGCTTGACGACCAGACCTTCAAGGCCCAGGTCCTTCAGGAATTCTTCCGCCTCCGCTCTGGTCTTGAAATCTCCACCGAGACCCGGGCCGTTTTCCACCTCGCTGATCAGGTCTTCCAATGCGTTTCTCAGAGCATCGAAGTTGACCTTGAGATTTCCCTTTTCGTCGTGATCGACAATGGCCTTGCTCAGCAACGACATCGCATCAGTAAGCTTGTTGAAGAAACCGACATAGTTGGACAGGATGTCACCGAAACGCGACAGCCATTCCTTGTCGAGGCGATCAAGCAGGGCGAAGATTTCTTCAAAAAAGTCCTGGTTCGAGCTGGACCGGCTGGCGTTCCCCAGTTCATCCACAGCGTTGGCAGAGGCATTGAAGAGTGCGGCCGGCTCGGTAAATCTCCGCGGAAGCTGGTTACCAGCGTGTTCCAGTTCCTCGGTGAGCGCGTGGATGGCTTCCTGCGGCACGAGTGAAGACTTCTCAGACGGGAAAACGGCGAGCAGGGCAGCGCACTGCTGTGCACGGTCGAGTGCGTCCTGCCTCGCGGCCAACTTCAGGACATCAGACCCCTGGTGCTGAAGATTGCGCAGCAGACTGGATCCGCCCGTAGCGATTGCGACCGGACGGCAGGAGGATGCTGCTGGCATCTCCTCGATTCCGGTCGTACCGGACGAAGGGGCCCATTGCGGAGCGCGCAGGGCGCGCGTTGTTGGGTGCGAAAATTCGTTGATGTAGCTCATGGCTTGTTGCTCGACAGGTCTGGCGCCGTAGCAGGTGCCAGAAAGATTCGTGGGAAGGTCAACGGATGTGGCGGGCGATTTCGTCGCGGGTATTCGATCGTTCCTGCTCGGCCTGGGCTGCCACCTGGAACAGGTGGGTGCTGTTCTCGTCGGCCTTGCCCGCACTCTGGACAATCGCCTGCGAGGTCTGCTGTCCGGTGCTTGAATCGACGCGACGCTTTTCCTGCTGTGCGGTCATCTCAGCGGCGGTGATCTCGTGACCCGAGCCCGCCACGTTGCCAGTCGCGTTGGCAGACTGGCCGACGACCTGGCCGGTCTGCGTCAGTACGGCGTTCTGGGTGGCGTTGAGGTTGTGCGTGGCCATCAACTCAGCCGCCTGGTTGCGCTTGTCGCCGGCTGCCTTGCCGAGCACCACGCGCTGATCCTGCGACACCAGCCTTCCGTTCGTGCCATATGCGCCGTTGGTGTAGCCCTTGGCCAGCTTCACATCCATCTCGGCAGCGTCCTTGTTCAGGCCGTTCGCCTTTACCTGGTTGCTGCGTATGCTGTTGACGTTCTTTACAGCCGCTGTCGTCGCCACCGAAACGGCCACCGCCGACACAACCACCACGACTGCCAGTGAGACAACCTTGGCAAGTTGCTGCTGCCTGGCGCTGTCGATCATGCGTGCACCCATGTCCTGGATCGATTTTTCCGCGAATACCAGCATTGAGGCTGCAACCTCGCGTTGCGACGCCGCCAGCTTCATCAGGAACGCAACCAGCATCAGTACATAGGCAAAGCGCGGATCGGTATGCAGGCGAATCGAGAACTCTTCTTCGGGCATGTCAGCAGCCTCTTCGATGACGCTCCTGACCAGCGGCGCATCGCTCAGCAGCTCACCGACGGCGGCCTGCTCCAACGATGCCGACGAGGTACGCCCACTGATGGACGCGAGATCTTCGATGGATGGGTAAGCCATCGACCCGTCTGGGCTGACCAGGCCGATCAATACCTTCAGATTCTCCTGGACGGTAATGAGCGGGGCAGTGCCCATCAGACTTTCAGGCACCATGCCATCTGCCTCGTGGATCTGCTGCCATACCTCAGGATCGAAGGCAATGACCGCCGAACGGTTCAGTTCACTGAAGGCATTCTGGATGGCACCGGTATCCTTACTCTCCCTGCCCATCGACAAGCTGGCCGCCAGCATGGTGAGTTCGGCGGCATTGGCAGGCGGACGCGACGGCGAATCAAGCACGGGGGCACCATAGGATGTCGGCCCGCTTCTGCGGCCGACAGCCGCCAACGCGTCGGCAATGCGTCCAGCCTGCACCTCGTCCTGGGCTTTCACGGCCTTCTGCGGCGTTGTTACGATGGCGTGGTTGTAGGAGCTTCGAATGATTTCACGCGTGATGACGTTCATGGCGTTCATGGATGGGTACCTGTTACGAAGGAAGTTGAAGCGCGATCAGGCGTGACCGCGGATATGGGACAGGACAGTCAGAGCGGTATCCGTGTTTTCCTGATTGACGCTGGCCATCTGCTTGAGGAGATCCAACGCGGACCGATCCAGAACGGCGGCGGCGTCGCGAATTCTCGTAAGCAGCTCACGCATCACATCGCTGCCGAAAAGGCTTTCCTCTATCGCTGCCAGAAGCCTTGCCACGTCAATCATGATGCCGGCAACGATGACCTGACCGACGCCTTGGGTAACGGTTCCGGCGACGCTGAGCAGCTGGCCGATCACCTGCACGACCTCGGCCACCTGTCTAGCAATATCCGCCGCCCGGCTGATGCTCTGCACGGCCATCATTGACTGCAGGGCACCGCCGATGTTTCCGGCGGCAATATTGGCAAGAACAAACACCACGACCGTCACTACCGTTGCTGCTATCCGGCCGATGGTTTCCGCCAGTTGCTCTCCCACACCGAGCCCGACCAGTGCATCCGTGATTGCATTGCCAATCACTTCGGTGAACTTGCCGACCACCGAGAAGCCGCCTGCGGCACCTGACATGCTGTCGATGGTGTACAGCATGCCCACCACGCCTACGGCGATCATCGCCGGGTTGAATGTCACTGCGCCGATCACCAGTACCGCCACGCTGGCCACTGCAGACACCCAGCCGAGAATCTTGCCGGCGCAACCCGTCTTCTTTTCCGCATCGCGGGCCCGTTGCTGCTCCTCTTCGTGCTTGCGGGACCGCTCCAGGTTCTCTGCCTCGCGCGCCTTCAACGCGGCCATAAGCGCTTCGGTTTCGCTCTTCAGTTTTTCCAGCGCGACATCGGCGCTGAGCTCGCTCAGCATGGCAATCAACTGCTGCAGCCTGGCGGCGGCGCTGAGCTCTGTTTCGCTGGGCTTCGGTGTCGCCGTGCCGACGGCATGGATGTCATCCATCTCACTGCGATGTGCCTCCACACGCAGCAACGCTGCATTGAATGCCTGTCCGGCGGCAGCAAGTTTCCGGGTGGCCTGTTCCAGCCCCGCTTCGGCACGTACCAGGCGCTGCTGTGCCTCATCCAGTTCGGCCTGTTTACCGGCCCGCGCCGGATCATCAGGCTCCATGCCTTCCAACTCCCTTCTCAGCGTGGCAACTTCTTCCCGGGCAGCTTCCACCGCACCCTGCTGTGCGCCTACCTCGCCAGCCACCGTATCGGCACGTTCACCTGCGGCTTCGGCTGCCTTCAGGGCTGACTCCAACCCGGCCGAAAGCTGATTGTTCTGCTCGGCGCGAACCGCCATCCGCGCCTGGTAGGACGCCAGGCGCTGCTTCAGTCCTTCCAGCCCACCGGCCTGAAGACACTGTTGCAGGCGGCCGAAGATCAGGGTCAGCATCGCTTCCGGCGTGAGTTTCTCGCTGCCGGGGCCCGCAGCGTCGCTTAGCCGTGCCATGTCCGGTTGGCGCAGGCCGAACGGATCAGCGGCAGTCGTGGATCCGGTGCGACCGGTCGGCACGGATGCGGATGCCGCAAACTGCCGGTACATGTCCTGGGCGGCCTTTTCAGCGGCAACGGCAATCCGTTCGGCCGCTTCCGCCGCCGTTCCCAGGCCGAAACCTGCAGCGTGCTGGATGGTCTTTTCGTTGCCTTCCTGGCGCACGATCAAGGGGGTAGGCCGCGCGGGCAAGGTAGTAAGCAGCAGGTTCGGCATGGGGGGGTCCTGTTCTGGAAAGTCCGCGTTGATCCGGACGAAGGCCGCAATCACCCGTATGCCCCGCAGATGCGGATGAGGTGATCGCCGCGACAGGATCAGTATCCCGGCAGAGGCTGGCTGCAGCTTTCAGAATCCGTCCATGGCCCGAGCACGCCGACGCGTCTCATTCCAGATCGAATGGAGGGGCTGGCTCCGCTGTGCCGGCGGTATCCGGGCGGTCCTTCATCGACTGCAGATATGCAGCAGCACGGCGCCCCATGTCTGTTCCGGACGAACGATCGGAAACCGCTTCAAAGCATTCACGCGCCTTGGCCAGACGACCCAGTGCCAGGTGACATTGGCCGACGTGGAACATCGGCCTATCGTCCTGCAGGTTGAGCGCCTGCGATACCGCATACATGCCGATGGCCTTCTCGTACTCGCGCTTCAGATGCAGTACGGCGCCCATTCCCAGCGCGTAGTCGGCGTTGTAGAAGTCGTACAGGCAGAGAAAGCGGAAGAACGTTTCGGCTTCGTCGAGCTGGCCATTCTGGTAATAGCGATGAGCCAGCGCATATACGCCTTCCAGCATGTTGCTGTCCACGCCTTTCAGATCGGCCAGCGTGGCACCGGAGCGCAGGCCGTCCAGGATCAAGCGGGTGATTTCGCTTGACGTTCCTGCGTCGGGTGGGAGAGTGGAATCTTTGTCGATCATTCGGATGTTCCTGTAATGGGAGGAAAGTCGGGTCAATGACGAGCCGTGTGCTCATCTGTGTCGTCATCGCTTCCGGCGTCCGTAGCGGCGGCACGCTCCACATCACGCAGCCATCGCACCAGCGCCATGACCGCCTCGATGTTCGGGCCATGCACGAAGCGATACCGACGGGTGTTGAAATAGATTGATCGGGCCAGGCGTATGTCGCGCACCACGGGTACGCCATGCGCTTCGGCCAGGGCGATGACCTTGCGCGCCCGTGTCCCTTTCTCACGTACGGCGACAAGGGGCATCGGAACGGCGTCGTCCATGAGAAATATGCCGACGGCGATATGCGTGGGATTGGCCAATACGAAGCTGGAGCCCAATGTGTCGGCCTGGACCTGCGCGGAGAGCTCGTCGGCGATTTCATGCCGGCGCCGTTTCACTTCCGGCTTGGTCTCGTTGTCCTTGTGCTCACGCTTGACCTCGTGCTTTTCCATCTTCATCTCGCGGATGAACAGGATGTGGTCCAGCCAGCCGGAGAGGACATATACCGGAGCGAGTGCCAGCAGCAGCCCCAGCGCGAATGTCAGCGATATCTGCTTCCATCCCACCGCCAGCTGTACGGGCGTGGCATGCAGCAGCGACAGCACATCCGGCCCCCAGTGATGCACCGCCAGCCACCCGAACAGTCCGGCGCACAGCAGGTAAAGCACGCTGCGCAGCAGGTCCTTGATCGCCTTCAGCGAAAAGAGATTCTTGAACCCATTGACGGGATTCAGCCGGGTGAGATCGAATCGGATCGCCTCGGCGGCGATGAGGCCCTTGCTCATCCACAGCGAACACACGGCGATGCAGACGATGCATGCCAGCAGCACCGGGGCAATCGCCAGGAGGAACCCTTTCAACGCGGCCAGGCTTGCCGCATGGGGCGTCAGCATGATGCCTCCCCGGGTAATCTCCGTATACAGCATCGCCAGCCTGTCGAGTGAGGCGAAGAAGGCCACCGTTGGCAGGCCAGCCCACAGCACGGCGGCGGCGATAAGATCGCGGCTGTTGAACGATTTGCCCTTGCGGCCTTCCTTCTTCAGCCGCTGGGGCGTCGGCTTTTCGGTTTTCTCCGACGCGCTCATCCGCTGGCTCCATCACTCATATCGAATACCCGGAGTGCGGAATGGTCCGCCCACAGCATTGGCACCTGCCCGGTCATCACCAGCATCAGGTAGACCAGCAGGGCGACGAAGGCGAGAACCGATTTGACCGACAGCGATATTGAGAAGGCGTTCAACTGCTGGGCAAACCGGGAGACGACACCTAGCAGGATCTCCACCAGGAACAGCAACAGCACGACCGGTGCCGCCATGCGCAGCGCCGCCGACAGCACCGTGTCCAGCAGCGTGTGCAGGCTGGACACCTCGGGAAGGAACCCGGCGCCCATCGGCACCGCGCGATAGCTCTCCTGCAGCACCTGCAGCAACGGCACCAGGCCGCCCGCGACCAGGAATACGACGGCACTCATCATCTGCATGAAGTTGGCCATTTCGGTGGCTTCCACGCCGCTGAGCGGATCCAGCATGGCGCCGACACCTGCGCCGCGCTGGGTGTCGACCAACGATCCCACGGCATGGAACACGTGGTACGGCAGTGCCAGCATCAACCCCAGCGCGGTGCCAACCAGCGCCTCGCGTCCCGTTGCCAGCGCAAGGCCGAGCAGGTCGGCAGGCCGTTCGATACCCTCGGTCACTGGCCACATACCCACCAGTACCGCCAGCGCCAGCGTCATGCGTATCAGCCGTGACGGAAGCGCGCCGCTGGACAGGTACGGCAGCCAGGCAAAGCAGGTGACCAGGCGCGCCAGGCCCAACGTGGCGGGCACCACATGTTCACCCAGCGCCTGGATGAGCACGGCGTTCATCGAAGCCATGGTCATGATGCCGCTATACCGCCAACGCCCGGCCGAAAACCAGCAGGCCGAAATCGACCAGGGTCCGCGACATCCAGCTGATGAGGACCAGCACGGTGAGCACCACGGCCAGCATCTTCGCGCCGAACGGCAGCGTCTGCTCCTGCAACTGGGTCACGGTCTGGAACAGACCGATGGCCAGGCCGACCACGGTGGCCACGATCACCGGTGCTGCCGAAAGCAGCAGGATCAGCATCAAGGTCGTGTTGCCGATGTTGATCAGATCGTTCATGGCTGCCTCCCATGGCCTGGTTCGATGCGAATCATGCCGGCGCTACGTCCAGGTACTGCAGCACCAGCCCCTGCGACAGCAGGCTCCACCCATCCATGACCACGAAAAGGACCAGTTTGATGGGGGCGGAAATCGTCACCGGACTCATCATCATCATTCCCAGCGCCAGCAGGATGCTGGACACGATCAGGTCGACCACCACGAAGGGCAGGTACAAGTAGAAACCCATGAGAAAGGCGTCCTTCAGTTCACTGAGCGCGTACGCCGGTAGCAGCGCGAACAGCGAGCGGTCTTCCGGCGCGGCTCCAGGTGCCGACACCGCACTGCCGTCGGTCGCCCGCGCCCGCTCGAAGAAATCAAGAAGGTCGGCGTCTGCATGTCGAGCCAGGTAGGCACGGTAATCGCCCAGGCTGTCATCAAGAAAATCCGCTGTGCCCTGTACGGTCGTCAGTGGTGCATCCAATTCCGCGTAGGCGGTCTGTACTCCGGCGATGATCGGATGCATCACGTAGAACGCGAGAATCAACGACAGCGCATTGATGACCATGTTGGATGGCACCTGCTGTAATCCCAGCGCGTTGCGGATCAGCGTGAAGACCACCGTGAACTTGATGTAGCACGTACCCACCGCAATCAGGAACGGCAGCATCGCGGCTGCCGCAAGTACCGCGATCAGCGACACATCATTATTGATGTGCATGACGCTCATTTAAGCCTCGCCACCCGTGTGAGCTGCACGCCGAGGCGATCACCCACCTGCACCAGCTCACCGCTGGCCACGATCTGGCCATCATGTTGCAGCTGTACCTGCCTGTAGGCATGCGCAGACAATGGCAGTACGCTGTCCGGCTGAATCGTGGACAACTCTGAGAGGCTGAGATGCAGCTGGCCCAGGCTGACATCCAGATTCACGGGAAGGTCGCTCAGGTCCAGCAGCGCGCGCGGTTCCGCGTCGGTTCCGACGGTATCGAAGGTGTCGTCGTCAGGGATGTCGAGAGTATTCACGGTGATGGCTTCCGGATGGAGGTTGTAGTCGAACAGCGCGCGTTTGCCGCAGCAGGCGCGTGGGTTGATCTCGGCCAACAGGACAATGTCGCCGCACTGCAGACGCCGCAGCCGGCGCAAGGACATGCGCAGGCGGGCGAGATACAGACGGACGCGCATGCGCAAACCGGACGGCAGCGCCACGGCGTTGCCTGCTGATGGCAGCGTCCAGTCCATGTGTTCGATCCACACCGGTCCTTCAGCGCTGCGGATCGTGGGCAGGGCAATGCGCTCCTGCGGGGCGTCGGCGACGAGCGGCTCGGCATGCTCGTAGTCCAGGCCTGGGTGATCGAAGCGCACGGGATGTTCCTGGGCGGTCAGCCCGGTAATCGTCGCCGCATCCATTCCCTCCCAATCCAGCCCCGCCAGTGCAGGAAGGTGCGCGCCCGCCCAGGTGGAAGCATCCACCCGGCAGATGACCACGCCATCAGGACGGCTCAGCCTGAAGCGGAGGCAGGGAGCACCGGGGGGCGATTGAAGCACTGCCTCGATCCCATGCGCATGCAGCCGGCTGACCAGGGCCTGGCGCTCCAGCTGGCGTTCGTCGCACCGCGCCAGAAGGGGAAAACGCGAACTCATTCGTCGTCCTCCGGCGGGGTGCGCTGGGGCGTGCGGCGTCCGCTGGAATCGTCGGCGGCGTCGCCTGGCTGTATGCGCCACGCGCTGGTATTGAGGGGATCGGCTGATTCCAGCGCAACGCCTACGGCACTGGATACCCGTTCACTGCTGCCGCGCAGGGTCACGCCGGCGCCGGCAATTCCAGCCAGGCTGCCGGGCACCCAGCTGGCAGTGACCTGATGCCCGGGGCCCCAACTTGAGAAGGGAACGGTGACGGATGCGTTGCGCTGCACGGCTGCCTGACCGTTCGCCGCTGCCGGCAACTGCCGCTCTGGACGAGGCTGGCCGGTGCCATGCTGTGCGGCAGCCTGGAATGCCGGCTGTTCGGGACGCATTCCAGGATTCATCAGCCCATGCGCAGACGTCTGTGGTATTGCGTCTTTCAACATGCTGCGCGTCTCCGGCGTTGCCACCACACCGTCCACCGGCATCGCCGATGGCTCGGTGGCGTCGCCTCCCGCCAGCGTGGAGCTGGCTTGCGGCGCTGGCCCTGGGGTGCGTGTGGGCGTGGGCGTGGGCGTGGGCGTATCTGACGATTGCATCGCAGGCGTTGGCTGCGGACTCGCCTGCAGCGATGCCGGCGCCGAAAAAGGGCCAACGGCGGCGCCCGTCGTTGCCGACATGGCACCCGTCGGCGACGCGGCTCTGCGAGAGCCATGTTCCGCCAGCCGTTCGCCGCCTCCCATTGCAAGCGGCTGCAACGACGCACTTACCTGCTGGGCCAGTTTCTGTTGCGCCGATCCGGCACGCGCGGCGGCTTGCGGTCCGGGCGTGTGGGTCGCCGCCGTACGCGGCTCGTCGGCTGCCGCACCCGTTGCTGCAGTGGTGCCTCGCTGCGTTGGCGGATATACGGTGGGGAGGCGACCATGAAATTTCTTCGACGGCGATACAGATACTGGCGCGCCGTCCATCTCCTGCGTCCGGGTGGCTGAAGCTCCCGCAGCCGGCGCCGGCGCCGATGTACCCGTGCCGACCATGGAGGTTGCAGGGTGCAGAACGAACGACGGCGGTGGCATCATCATGGGCACAGCAACGCCCTGCGGTGCCGATGCCTGCTCTTCGTCAGAGCCGGCTTGCTCGTCCCTGGCCTCCTTTCTTACGGCACGAACGCGTTCAATCAGTGCAATCGGTAGTGGCGCCATCCCGGATACGTCCTGCGTGGCGTTCGTGACGTTCATGGCTGGGATCGGCGATGACACGGATAATCCTCCTGTTCCTGCGTCTGACGGCGGCGTTCGCGATGGCGCATGGCTTCCGCTACCCGCCTCGATTGCCATTGCTCAAGCTTCTGCTGCTTGCGGTGATGGGCTGCTGCCATCTGCCGGTGTTCGATTTCTTTCTGCTGTAACGACTGGACCTGCGCTTCGAGTTCGCCGGCGGCATGACCGACTTCCAGCGCATGGGCACGTACTACCGCGACCGCACGCAAGCGGTCGTAAAGCACGCTTCGGCTGAGGCCCCGCTCCGGTTGCATCAACGCGCCTGCCAGCGTCTCAGCCGCGGACTGGCGCAGGCCGACGGCCTCGGCCTGCCTGGCGTCGGCGGCCTGCTTCTGCGCCTGCGCGGCGGAGAGCGCCATCTGCGTCTGTGCCTGCTTTAAACGCACCATGCGTGGGCCGTGCTGCTCAGCGCGCGATTTCATGCAGCCTCCGCATCGTCTGCTGCAGATCGCTGCGTTCCTGCATTGGCTGTCGCAGGAAGTCGTGCAACGCTGTTTCGCTTGCGATGGCCTTGTCATACAACGCACTGACACCTGGCCTGTACTCCCCCAGGTCGCGCATCAGCTGCAGGTCCTCCAGTGTTCCCAGCAGGCTGCGCACGCGCATGGCCGACTGCTGCTGGTGCGCCTCCGCCAGCCGCGCGAACAGGCGGCTGCCACTTCGCAGTACGTCCAGCGCGGGATAATGTCCGCGACCGGCAAGCTGGCTGGTGAGATAGAGGTGACCGTCCAACAGCGATTTGACCTCTTCGCCGATCGGATCGGCGTCCTGCTCGTCTTCCAGCAGCACGGTATAGAACGCGGTGATGCTGCCTTCGGCGGTACGTCCGCTACGTTCCACCAGCCTCGGCAGCATTTCGAAGACAGAGGCCGGAAAGCCTCGTCGCGCAGGCGGTTCACCGGCGCCCAGCGCGAGTTCCCGCAGTGCCCGTGCATAACGTGTCACCGAGTCCATGACCAGCAGCACGCGGCTACCCTGGTCGCGGAAGTATTCGGCGATGGTGGTCGCCACCAGCGCGGCCTGGCTGCGCAGGGCGGGCGCCGTATCGCTGGTTGCCTGCACCACGACCATCCGCGATGCATGTGGGGAACTGCGCAGCCGCTCCACCAGGGTCGCCACCTCACGGCCACGCTCGCCGATGAGGGCAACAACGCAGACGTCGACGTCGGCGTTGTCCAGCAGCATTTCAGACAGGGTGGTCTTGCCGGCGCCTGCACCGGCAAATATGCCGACGCGCTGGCCTTCACCACAGGTAAGCAGTGCGTCTATCGCACGGATGCCAGTACACAGTGGCGTATCGATCATGCGCCGGCGACGATAGTCCACTGCCTGCTGACATACGGGCCGGACTTCACCAAGTGAATCAACGGCGGGAGTGAGTCGCTCGACTTCGCACCCCTGGCCATCCAGCACGCTACCCAGCATCCGGCGAGAGGCATTCACCGTGGGCGCCGAACCGGCAGGAAACACCAGGCACCCTGGCGAGAGACCGGCGCTGTCACGCAGCAGGCCGACCGAGGCCATTCCATTCTCCACCGCGACCACGGTGCCCTGCCCTGCATCGGCATCATCGTGGCCACCGACCTGGAGCATGCACATCTCGCCAATGGCTACGTGGGGAAGCGGGACGCGCAACATCGAGCCTACGATGGCAGCCGGATGCGCAGCGGCACGCCAGAGAGAGCGCACCGGCTTCATCTGATGGCCTGCAGTCGCATGAGGCATTGGTGGAAATCCTGCAGAGCTTCGGCCAGTGCAGGCGCCTCGACTGCGTGATCGTGATCGAGCAGGCCGCCGACGCGTCCATCTTGGCGCAGCACCATGGCGCCTGCCGCCCAATGGGCCGAGGGGCGGATCAGTTCCGCAAGGATGTTTTCAGCCAGCGCTGCCGGCACCTGCTCGTTCATGTCTTCCATCACGCCCCATAGCCACACTTTTTCGCCGTCCTGGGGATCCAGGTAGATGTCGCCGACATCATCGAACGACATGACGATGGTGGAATGGTCGTCGAACTCATACGCGCGGGAATCCGCCCCCAACAGTTCGAGGGCCTGGCACAGGGTTTCTTTCAAGCTCATAGCGATCTCACGACATCTAGGGAAACGGCATCCGATATCTCCGAGAAGGAGAGGACGGCCAGCATCGGCAAGCGGTTTTCAATGAACCGCTTGACGAACCTCCGGACATCCGGGGCCACCAGCAGAACCGTCTCCGGCCGGTGAACGAGCAAGGGCTCGAACACCAGCGCGAGACGATCCAGGAGTTCGTCGGCCCTGGCCGGATCCAGGTTGAGGAAGGCGGCTCCCTGGCTCTGGCGTATGCCGGACCGGATCAGCTCTTCAGTGTCCGCGGCCAGCAGTACCGCGGCGATCCGGTCGTCGCGCGCGTGCTGCGAAGATATGTAGCGGGCCAGGCCGGCACGCACATGTTCCACCAGCAGGATCACATCCTTTTCGCGCTGTCCCCACTGCGCCAGCGTCTCCAGGATGATCTTCATGTTGCGGATGGATACGCCCTCGCGCTGCAGCCGCTGCAGTACTTCCGCCACCCGCTGTACGGGACTGTGCCGATGGACTTCCTTCAACAGTTCGGGAAAGCGCCTTTCGGTTTCGTCCAGCAGATGCTTGGTTTCCTGGATGCCGAACAGTTCACCGATGTTGCGCATCAACGCCTCGTGTACCAGCAGATACAGTTCTTCCCGGTCCCCACGCGTGGCCATACCCATGGCGTGGACCTGTGACTGCATGGGTGCGGGCAACCAGTGATGCATGGCTCCACGCGCTGCAGGAAGTTGCAGTCCCTCGCCAAGCGCCACCAGTTCATCGCTATCAGCAAGCACGCGAAAATGGTCCAGCGGAATGTCGGCACTGGCCGCGACAATCTCGTTGATCATCACCGTTACCCGGTGCTCGCCAGCGCTGTGTTCGCGCATCACCATATAGGGCAGGCGCATGCCTGCGCGCAGGTGCAGGGCTTCCTTCAGTTCCCTTTCCAGGTGGCCGCCGCGCCATCGTTCGTGGTGGGCCGGTGGCAGCAGCAACAACAGGGGAACGGTCTCATTGACCTGCCTGCCTTCTCCGCCTGCTGCGCCGGCGGCCTTGTCGCCTCCAGGCGTATCGACCGGGCCGCCCCCGGCATCTACTCCCATCTCATCGCCGACCGGACGACGGGCGCGCCATGCCGCCAGGCCGAGCATCGCCGCTGACAGGATCGCAAACACCAGCAGCGGGAAACCGGGAAGCAGACCGACCATCAGCAGCAGGCCACCGGCGATCACCAGTACCTTCTGACTGGTGAAGAGCTCGGTGATGATGCTGGCACCCAGGTTTCCCTCTTCACCCCCGACCCGGGTGACAACGAAGCCGGCACTGATGCAGATCAGAAGCGCCGGAATCTGCGCGACCAGACCATCACCGATGGTGAGCAGGGTGAAGACGCGCAGTGCCTCTGAGAACGCCATCCCATGCTGCAGCATGCCCACCGCAATGCCGCCGAACAGATTGACGAACACGATGACGATGCCGGCAATCGCATCGCCTTTCACGAACTTCATCGCACCGTCGTATGAGCCGTACAGCTGGCTCTCCTTTTCCACTTCGCGACGACGCTTCTGCGCCGTCGCCGCGTTGATGGATTCGGCTCGCAGGTCCGCATCGATGCCCATCTGCTTGCCGGGCATGCCATCCAGCGAAAAGCGCGCGACCACTTCACCGATACGCTCCGAGCCTTTGGTGATCACGATGAACTGCACAATCGTGACGATCGCGAAGATCACGAACCCGACGACCAGATTGTCGGCCACGACGAATTCGCCGAATGCCGAGACGATATGCCCGGCATCGGCGTCCACCAGGATCAGGCGGCTGGTGCTCACTGACAACGCAAGCCGCATCAATGTCGTGAACAGCAGGACTGACGGAAACGTGGAGAAGTTGAGAATGCGCTCGACATAGAACGAGCTGAGGAAGATCACGATCGCGATCAGCAGGTTCAGCGCGATCAACAGATCGACCAGGAACGTGGGCAGCGGGACGATCAGCATGCCGATGATCACTGCCATCAGCACGACCAGTGCCAGCTCCGGCCGCAGCAGCGTGCGGGCCATCTGGCCGATGTTGCTGGAACGTGAAACAGCCGCGTTCATCATGCCGCCACCCAATGCGCACCCGGCGACGTGAGCCGCTCATGCGCCAGCACGCGGTCCAGAACCGCTTCGACATCCTCCATTACCTGCAACTGAAGTCCGACATCAATCCAGATCGCATGCGGCAGGGATTTCAGGAAGCGGCGGATGTTCTGCGCGAAGCGAGCCTTTTCCTCGACATCCAGGGTGAAGCGCATGCCACCGAAAATTCCCGCCATCAGGTCCGCCAGGCCGCCGCCGTGGCGCACCATCCGTAGCAGTGCAGCCAGCAGCATGGGCTGATCGACGCCGATACGCTCCATCAGTGCAGGCTGCCAGCAGGTGGCGATCAGCAGGTGATCGGCTGAACGCAGCGTCGTCAGCTGGCGCACGCGCTGCAGCAGCAGCCCGAACTCGACGCGCGTGCAGCTTGGATCCAGCGCGTACATGTCTGCCGCCAGCGCCTGTTCGATGAAGCCGACCACACGGGTACGGCGCTCGAACCCGTAAAGCTCCACCCATTGTTCATAGGCATCCAGGGGTTCGCCACCGGCCAGGAATTCCCGGTATGTGTGACGCAACTGCGCGGCCGTGGCACCCAATGGCGCTGCATGCACGCGCGCCTTAAGCGCCACGTTCAGGCCGGCGCGAACATCGCGGCCCTTGCCGTCGGGTTCTTCCAGCAATGCGTCGTGCAATATGGACAGCTCGTTGCGGATGTCCTCCAGCTCGGCTTCGGACATCAGCATGCGCAACACCGCCACGGCGTCGCTGGGATCGGGGAACACACTCGCGAGCAGCGCGCGCAGTGCCGCCAGGTTCTTCATCGGAAGCTGCTTGAGCTGCAGACGTAAGGCGGCCAGCTTTTCGGGGCCTTTCGGCTCCAGTACGTGATCAAGCCACACCTGGTCGCGCATATCGTTGCCTTCGGCTTCCTTCGCTCTGCTTCGGCGCAGGCTGGACAGCAGGCCGGACAGATCGTCATTCAGCTCGAATGCCTGATGCAGCGCGGTCTTGCGGAGCGAGGCGACACGTTCTGATGTGTTGTCTGATTCGTCGGTCGCTATCTCCATGCCTTTCTGTACGGCAGCGCGCTGGGGGCTTATGGCGCGTGACAGCGACGTATCAATAATTGCCATCAATCGCACCTCGCACGGTGTCATTGACGCGCTGGTAATGCGCCGGCAGCGGCAGGTTGATCGCGTCGATGCCGTTGAAGCCGGCATCCGGAAGCAGATCCTGCGGACCGCGCACCCTTGGCTGGATCAGGAACACGCGGACCAGCTCATGGGTGCGTTCATTACGGTGCCGGAAGATGTTCCCCAGCCAGGGGATGCGGCGCAGGCCCGGAATGTCGCTGCGGTCGCGAGAGTGTTCCTGTCGTGTATAGCCGCCGACCAGCAGGCTGAGCCGATGCGGCACACGCGCCACGGTGTCGATGGAGGTACGGTTGATGATAGGCAGCCCTTCCACCTCCTTTCCGCTGGAGGTTCCATCCTCGATCTTGAGCTGCATTTCCACTTCGTCGTCGGGTGACACGCGTGGCAGCACGCTGACCAGCGTGCCGTAGGTGACCGCTTCCAGCGATGCCGCCCGCTCGGCTTCCAGGCGCGCATAGAAGGTGCTGTTGCTGTCGAAGTGCGCCATGACGTTCTCTTGGGTCAGCAGCACCGGACGCGAGACAACGCTGGCGTGGCCGCGTTCGGACAGCGCGGACACCGAAGCCAGGAACCGCTCGCCGTCCAGGGTCGACGAAGCGCCATTGAAGCCCACACCCAGGCGTCCTCCCACACCTACTCCGCCGGACCATTTCACGCCCAGCGCATCCAGTTCGTTCTTGTGCACATCGATGATCCACAGTGACAGCTCGACCTGTCTCCGCGGCAGATCCAGTTCGGCGACCAGTTGCTTCACTTTCTGGATGCCGCTCAACGTGCCGCGTACGATCAGGCTGTTGGTTTCCGGATAGGCGATGACGACGGTGGGTGGCATCGTGGCCGCCGCCGCGGTGCGACGCACGTCGACGCTGCCAGCTGGCTGCTCCGGCGCCCTGCCCTGGCGTGTCGCCCTGGCTTCTTCGCTGGCCGGATCCTGCGCCGGACTGCCCGCGTCGGGTTGCCGCACGACGATGTCGGCCACACCGGAATCGCCGAGCACGCGTGCCAGCGATTCGGCCATGCCCGGCAGCTGGGTGTCCCAGTCGCGTACGCCGTAACGCCGGCCCTGTGCGAAGCTGTTGCGCAGCGGAATCACCTCGACATGCTCGGCGCGTGCGTCCGCCCCGCGATACAGCTCATCCAGGTATCGCGCGGCATTGATCACGATATCCACGTACACGGGCGGACCGGATACGTAGAAGGTCCCTTCGCTGCTCCCGCCGCGTACGCCATGACGTGCGTCGGCGAGTCGCGTGCGCCGCAGGAAATCGTTCAGCACGGCGATGGAGGCGTGCTGCATGTGTCCGACCGCGTTGCGCGTTTCGCCGGCATCGTAGACGTACAACGTCTGTCCATCGGTGTACCAGACCATGCCCAGGTCCCGCGATACCTGGTCCAGCACCGCGCGTGGATCGCGCAGGTTGAAGCTGCCTTCGATTCGCTTCTTCTGTGCCCTGGCGCTGACGATCACCGGCAGCTGCATCTGTGCCGCAACCGACTGCAGCAATAGGCTCACGCCATCCCCACGGGAGACGAACGTGGTATCGGTCGACAGAGCGCCACGCCGGCTGATGGCGGTGTTCTCGAGCGGTGTGGTGTTTACGGCATCGTCCTGGGCCAGGACCGGACTGGACCATGCGCAGGAAAGCAACGCCCCGATGAAAAGGAGAAGGGATGGGCAACGGTTCACGGCGAATTTACGAGATGGAAGATCGAACTGGGCGAGCGGCCGAGCAGCGATTTGATCTCGCTGCAGAAATGCGACGGCGAGGAAAACCCGAAATCCGAGGACAGGCGGGTGAAGGTGTGGCGGGTATCGGCATAGCGGTGCAGCACGCGGCCTGCACGCAGCAGGCGCAGTTGTTCCTTCAGCGAACGGCCGAAGGCCTTGCGTCCGATACGACGGAACTGCGCGACGGATAGGCCGTAGCGATCCGCCAACTGCTGCACGCCGAGGTCCGGGTGCTCCAGCACGAAACGCACCAGCTGGTAGGGTTCGCGGACCGCCCATGCCGAAGCGGCCAGGCGGAATTCCGGATCGTCGCCCAGCAGCTGCTCCATGAGCCAGTGGCGTGCCGTGGCGGCATCTCGCAGGTCACGTGGCGCGGTGAGGACGACAGGCAATCGGCGGTCGTCCGGCAGCGGTCGCTGCAGGCTCATCGCATGGTCGTGGAAGGCCAGCAGGCGGCTCGGTTCGCTGCCTACCGGGCAGGCCCTGAAGCCGCTGCCCCACAGCTGCACCGGGCGGCTGCCGGCGGAGACGAGCAGGGTACCGCCACGTGTCACTGCATGACGGTGACGGGAGGCGGCCTGGCCGATGCCGAGCTGAACGTAGCCGTCGTCGATGCCGGCGACAAGCAGCAGGGATTCACCGCGCGACAGCAACCCGGAAAACCCAGCAGGGCTGGCGTGTGGATCTGCGGAAGGAAATACACGGTACGTCATGACGCAGATGGTGTTGCGTCATGGCGGATCGGGCTATGAGCCGAATTGCGATCTTGCTGCGTCGCAGTGGGAGGAGGCCGGAAGGCTCAGCCCCCTCCCTGCGGCGGACTACAGCTGGGCCAGCGAGGCCACCGCATCGAAGCGCTCCGCCAGCCGCCTGAGCAGCGCCAGGCGATTACCGCGTACCGCCAGGTCATCGGCGTTGACCATCACCTGGTCGAAGAACGCATCCACCTGCGGGCGCAGGCGCGCGAGCCGTTCCAGCACGCTGACGTAGTCCTTGCGATGCAGGCTGGCTCCGGTCTCGTCGATGGCCGCTGCCACGGCTTCGGCAAGTGCGCGCTCGGCCTGTTCCTGGAGCAGCGCCGGATCGATCCGGTCGGGAATGTCGATATCGGCCTTGCGCAGGATGTTGCCGATACGCTTGTGGGCAGCCGCCAGGGCAGGCGCTTCCGGCAGTGCGGCAAATGTGCCGATCGCGTCAAGACGACGATCAAGGTCGTACAGCGAGGCGGGCTTCAGTTCCGCCACGGCGTTGAAGTGTGCGGCCGGCACGCCCTTGTCGGCGTAGTAGCCGCGCAGGCGTTCGAGGATGAAGTCATGAAGCTCGCCCACGTCCGCCTGCACGCCGCGCGACGCCAGCCCGGCATTGGCCTGCACCAGCAACGCACGCAGGTCCAGCTCGAAGCCGCTTTCGATGATCGAGCGCGCCAGCCCCAGGGCAATGCGGCGCAGCGCGAACGGATCCTAGTTGCCGGTGGGCTTCAGGCCTGCCGCGAAGCCACCGGCCAGGGTGTCGGTACGCTCGGCGATCGCAAGCACCTTGCCCAGCGGCGACAGCGCGATGTCATCGCCACCGAAACGTGGCTGGTAGGCCTCATCAATGGCCAGTGCGACCTCGGCGGACTCACCGGCGGCCTGTGCGTAGTGGCGGCCGGCGATACCCTGCAGCTCCGGGAATTCGTTGACCATGCGCGACTGCAGGTCGTTCTTGGCCAGTTGCGCGGCGCGACGCGCCAGACCTGCGTCCACCGCTACCTGCGGCGCGATCGACTCCGCCAGCGCGGCCACGCGCGCAACCTTGTCGGCCACGCTGCCCAGCTTCGCCTGGTAGGTCACGCTGGCCAGGCCCTCGCCCATCGACTGCAGGCCCTGCTTGAGGTCTTCATCGAAGAAGAAGCGCGCATCGGCAAAACGCGGACGGATCACGCGCTCGTAGCCCTTGGCCACTTCCATCACATCCTTCGACTCGATGTTGGCGATGCCGATGAATTTTTCGGTCAGCGTGCCGCCTGCGTCGAGGACCGGGAAGAACTTCTGGTTGATCTCCATGGTTTCGATCAGCGCTTCCTGCGGCACTTCCAGGAAATCGCGTTCGAAGCCGCACAGCACCGCCGATGGCCATTCGACCAGGTTCACCACCTGCTCCAGGTTGTCATCGGTGATGCGCGCCTGGCCACCGGCTTTCGCGGCGGCGGCGTTCACTTCAGCGACGATGCGCTCGCGGCGCGCCTGCGGATCCACCAGTACGAATGCCGCGCGCAGCGCCGTCGGATAATCCTGTGCCTGGCCGAGGCGGATCTCCTGGTCATGCAGGAAACGGTGACCCCGCGTCCTGCGGCCTGCCTGCAGCCCGAACAGTTCGGCGGGCACGACGTCGGTGCCGTGCAGCAGCACCAGCCAGTGCACCGGCCGTGCGAAACCCCAGGTATGCGCGCCCCAGCGCATCGGCTTGGGAATCGGCATGCCGGCGATGGCTTCACGCAGCACGTCCGGAAGCAGCTCGCCCGTGCGCGCCCCGGGCGTCACCGCGCGGTGCACGAAGCGTTCGCCCTTGCCATCGGTGGTTTTCTCCAGCGCGGTCCAGTCGATCCCGGCCTTGGCGGCGAAACCCTGCAGCGCCCGGGTGGGCTGGCCTTCGGCATCCAGCGCGATGTTCAGGTAAGGGCCCAGCACTTCGCTGCGCTGTTCCGGCTGCTGCATGCCGACACCCGGCAGCAGCACCGCCAGGCGACGCGGGGTGGACAGCGGACGGGCATCACCCAGCTCCAGCTCCACGCCGCGCTTGCGCAGTCCTTCGACGATGCCGTCGAAGAAGGCCTGGGCCAGGCCGGGGAGCGCCTTGACCGGCAGCTCTTCGGTGCCCAGTTCGATCAGCAGGGGGGACAGTTGGCTCATCGGTTCGATCCTGTGGTGGGGCGCAGCGCGCGACGCGGCCGGCGCCCGGTTGTTCGGGGAAGGCAGCGTGGGTCAGGAGGCGGCTTTCGCGCCCGGGAATCCCAGCTTTTCGCGCTGCTCGTAATAGGCCTGCGCCACGCCCTGTGCCAGCGCGCGCACGCGCAGGATGTAGCGCTGCCGTTCGGTCACGCTGATCGCACGGCGGGCGTCGAGCAGGTTGAAGGCATGGCTGGCCTTGGTGACCTGTTCGTAGGCCGGCAGCGGCAGGCCCAGCTCCACCAGTTTCTTCGCTTCACGCTCGCAGGCATCGAACCGGTGGAACATCTCCTCGACGTCGGCGTGTTCGAAGTTGTAGGTGCTTTGTTCCACTTCGTTCTGGTGATAGACATCGCCGTAGGTGACCGGGCTGCCGTCCGGACCGTAGGTCCACACCAGGTCATAGACGTTGTCGCAGTTCTGCAGGTACATGCACAGGCGTTCGAGGCCATAGGTGATCTCGCCGAGCACCGGACGACATTCGATGCCACCGGCCTGCTGGAAGTAGGTGAACTGCGTCACTTCCATGCCGTTGAGCCATACCTCCCAGCCCAGGCCCCAGGCGCCGAGCGTGGGCGATTCCCAGTTGTCCTCGACGAAACGCAGATCGTGCACCAGCGGGTCGATACCCAATGCCTTCAGCGAATCGAGGTACAGCTGCTGGATGTTGTCCGGGCTGGGCTTCATCGCCACCTGATACTGGTAGTAGCGCTGCAGGCGGTTGGGATTTTCGCCGTAGCGGCCGTCGGTGGGGCGTCGCGAGGGCTGCACGTAGGCGGCGTTCCACGATTCCGGACCGATCGCACGCAGGAAGGTGGCCGGATGGAAGGTGCCGGCGCCCACTTCCAGGTCGAGCGGCTGGATCAGTACGCAGCCCTGCTGCGCCCAGAACTGGTTCAGGGTCTGGATGAGGCCCTGGAAGGTAATCGGAACGGTCGGGGTCGCGGACATGCGGACGATTCTTGGCCTGCGAAGGGGGTGCGCTAGTATAACGAGCGACCACGGCCGGGCGCGGACACCCGCCGCGGCTCCCGGCAACGGCGTTTTTTCGCGTCACCTGTTTCGAGGAACCTGGCGGATGGCCCTGCACCGATGATGTCATCCCCCGCCAGCACCGTCCCCTTGCCACCTGGCCGGCTGCAGCTCGACCAGGTCGTCGCCGCCCTGGTCGCCGATGGCCTGGTGGCCGCCCAGGACATCGAACGGGTGCGGTTTTCCGCGCAGGGTGCCCGCAACGCCAGCGAAGTGCATCCCCTGGTACTGCTGGCCAACCATAAGCTGGCGGCCACCGGCGGCGGCGAGCTGGGCCTTGAACGGCTGGCCGAGTGGCTGGCCCGGCGCACCGGGGTACGCTACCTGCGCATCGACCCGACCCGCGTGGATGTGGCAAGCGTCACGTCGCTGGTGTCGCATGCCTATGCCCGTCGTCATCGCTTCCTGCCACTGGCGGTGGACAGCGAACGGGTACTGGTGGCCACCAGCGAGCCATTGGCGCAGGAATGGAGCCGCGACCTGCAGCACCTCACCCGGCGCCATATCGAACTGGCGATGGTCAATCCGCTGGACCTGCATCGCTACACGATGGAGTTCTACGGGGTGACGCGGTCGGTACGCGGCGCCCGCGGCGATGCCCGCGGCGAGGTCAGCAGCACGCTGCCCAGCTTCGAACAGCTGGTGGAGCTGGGCCGTGCCGGTGACGTCAACGCCGATGACCAGCACATCGTGCACATCGTCGACTGGCTGCTGCAGTACGCCTATGAACAGCGTGCCTCGGACATCCATCTGGAGCCACGGCGCGACATGGGGCGCATGCGCTTCCGCATCGATGGTGTGCTGCACAAGGTATTCGAAGTGCCGCCCGCGGTGATGACCGCGGTGGTCAGCCGCATCAAGGTGCTGGGCCGCATGGACCTGGCCGAGCGCCGACGCCCCCAGGATGGCCGCATCAAGACCCGTTCGCCGGGTGGCCGCGAAGTCGAAATGCGCCTGAGCACCATGCCCACCGCCTTCGGCGAGAAATGCGTGATGCGCATCTTCGACCCGGATTCGGCGTTCAAGAGCATCGACCAGCTGGGTTTCAGTGCCCAGGAAGCGGCCGGGTGGAATGCCCTGGTGGAGCAGCCGCACGGTATCGTGCTGGTGACCGGGCCGACCGGCTCGGGCAAGACCACCACGCTCTATTCCACCCTGAAACGGCTGGCCACCCCGGACGTGAACGTGTGCACGGTGGAGGACCCGATCGAGATGATCGCGCCGGAATTCAACCAGATGCAGGTGCAGGCCAACATCGACCTGGATTTCGCCAGCGGCGTGCGCACACTGCTGCGGCAGGACCCGGACATCATCATGATCGGCGAGATACGTGACCTGGAAACCGCACAGATGGCGGTGCAGGCCTCGCTCACCGGCCACCTGGTGCTGTCCACGCTGCATACCAACGATGCCGCCTCGGCGGTGACCCGGCTGCTGGACCTGGGGGTGCCGCACTACCTGCTGGCCTCCACCGTGAACGGAATCCTGGCGCAGCGCCTGGTGCGGACGCTATGCCCCCACTGCAAGGTGCCGCATGCGCTGGAAGCGGGCGACTGGGCGGCGCTGGCTGATGCCGGTAATGCATATCCAGATGACGCCACGCCGTATCGACCCGTGGGTTGCCTGGAGTGCCGGCGCACCGGTTTTCTCGGTCGCATCGGCCTGTATGAGTTGCTGCCATTGGGTTCCAGGCTGCGCAGGCTGATCCGGGCCGACATGGATCTGGCCGGTTTCAGCCGTGCCGCACGCGGCGAAGGCCTGCGCACGCTGCGGCAGGCAGGCCTTGAAAAAGTAGCCATGGGGCTGACTACAATCGAGGAAGTCCTCTCGGTCGTGCCCCCCGTCGATGAATTCCCAGCCGTTCCTGATCGTTGAGACCGGTCGTCCGCTCGCCGCGTTGCGGCGATACGGGCGTTTCCCGCACTGGATCCGTGTCGCTGCCGGCCTGGAGCGGGACGACACCGTGGTGGTGGATGCAGAGAACGGCGAGCCGCTGCCCGATGTACGCGGCTATGCCGGCGTGCTTGTTACCGGCTCGGCGGCGTACGTGACCGATCGTGCCGACTGGAGTGAGCGAAGCGCGGCGTGGCTGCGCGGGGCGGTGCACGGCGGCACGCCGGTATTTGGCATCTGCTACGGCCACCAGCTGCTGGCCCATGCGCTGGGCGGGCAGGTGGACTACAACCCGGCCGGGCGGGAATCCGGCACCATCGAACTGTCGCTGGATCCTGCCGCCGGGGATGATCCGCTGTTCAAGGGCCTGCCGGCGCGCTTTCCCGCCCATGCCACCCACCTGCAGAGCGTACTGCGCGCGCCGGACGGGGCAGCGGTGCTGGCCAGGTCTCCGCTGGACGGCTGCCACGCCTTCCGCTGGGGCGACCGCGCCTGGGGCGTGCAGTTCCATCCGGAATTCGCCACCCACCACATGCGTGGCTACGTCCGTGCGCGGGCGCAATGCATCGTCCAGCACGGCGGCTGCGCCCGCAGCATCGAACGGGCCGTCACTGCCGCGCCGCTGGCCCGGCAGCTGCTGCGCCGGTTCGTGCTCCAGGCGCGTCACGCTTCAGGTCATGCCGCTCCAAAACAGGGATAATCAGCGGACGCAGGGAACTGATCCCTGCCCCTCCCCCCTGTTCTTCGGAATCGTATGAGCGAGATTCGCAAGCTTCCGGCGTCCGCCGGTGCGGAATGGCTGGTATCCGGCTTCAGCCTGCTGCGCAGGGCGCCGCTGGGCCTGGGCATTCTGGGTGTGATCTGGGCGCTGGGCGCGCTGGTGCTGACCGCGCTGGCGACCATGACGCCGGTGTTGGCGCTGCCGGCGCAGCTGGTGCTGGCGCTGGCCGGGCCCCTGATCTTCGGCGGCCTGGTCTGGGCCGTGCGTGAGGTCGATCTGGGACGTCCCGCGCAGCCGGCCCATCTGCTGCAGGGCCTGCACGATGGGCGTGCGCCGCACCTGCTGGCGTCGCTGCTGCCGCAGCTGGTGGCTGGCCTGGTGCTGGGCATCCTGCTGCTGGTGCTGATCGGCAGCCAGGGCCTGGGCCAGCTCAGCGAGGTGATGACCCGTCTCAACGAGCTGAGCCAGTCCGGCGCGCAGCCCAGTCCAGCCGAAATGGAAGCCCTGGCGGCGAGCCTGCCGGCTGGACGCATCCTGCTGTGGCTGCTGTGCGTGGTGGCGGTCTTCGTGGTGGTCGCATTGGCGCTGTTCACGCTGTCGCCGCAGGTCATGTTCGAACACCGCAATGGCCTGCAGGCCCTGCGCCTGAGCCTGCGCGCCTGTGCGCTCAACCTGCTGCCCATGCTGGTGTTCTTCCTGCTGGCCTTCGTTGCGGTGTTCGCGGTGTATTTCCTGGTGATGATCGTGGCGATGATCGCCCAGCTGGTTGGCGGCGCCATGGTGGCGTTGTTCATCGCGCAGCTGCTGTTGATGGGCGTTGTCATGCCGGTCTTCGCCGGCGCGGTCTACACCGCCTGGAAGCAGATGTTCGGCCTGGGCGAGCAGCCGCCGACGCTGCCGACCGGTACGCCATCCAACGTATTCCACGCCTGATTCCGGATCGGCCGGTGGACCCGGCCCGCTGATCAGGTAGAGCCGATCCATCGCGGGCTGAATCAACCGGTAGAGCCGACCCACGGTCGGCTGGGATTGGCTGGAATCTCCAGGCAACCAGCCGATCATGGATCGGCTTCACCCCAGATCACCCTGCGATCAGGTTGCCTGTCGCGGCGCCGAGGGCACCAGCCAGCGGGCTGCGTGGATGCCCAGCTCATAGAGAAGGCACATCGGCAAGGCCAGCATCAGCTGCGAGACCACATCCGGTGGCGTGAGCACGGCCGCCAGCACGAAGATACCAACGATGGCGTAACCGCGGCTTTCCTTGAACTGCGCGGGCGTCACCCAGCCCAGCAGGACCAGGATGACCATCGCCACCGGCAACTCGAAGCTGGCACCGAAAGCGAAGAATATCGCCAGCACGAAATCCAGATATGCGCTGGCGTCAGGTGTGATCGCGATCACATCGGGACGGAACGTGGTGAGGAAATGAAACACCGCCGGCAGCACCAGGAAATAGGCGAAGGCACAACCGAGGTAGAACAGCGCGACCGATGAGGCCAGCAGAGGCACGGCCAGGCGCTTCTCGCGGGCGTACAGGCCTGGCGCGACGAAGGCCCACAGCTGGTACAGCAGCCATGGCACGGCCACGAAGAGGGCGACGAAAAAGGTCAGCTTCAACGGTGCGAAGAATGCGCCCGCCGGATTGATGGCGATCATCGACTGCCCAGCAGGCAGCTGCGACATCAACGGTTCGGCGACATACGTGTAGATCGTGCGCGAAAAAGGCAACAGCACCAGCAGCACCACGCCCAGCCCGATCAGCGCCCGTACGAGCCGGCCGCGCAGCTCGACCAGGTGCTCCACCAGCGAACTTTCGCCGAATTCATGCTCGCTCATCGGTTGTGCTCCGCATCCACCGAGGGTTTCGACGGCGATTCGGCTGCGGTCGTTCCCGGCGCATCGTCGGCGGCTTCGGTGGCGTCGGCGGCCGTGGGGTGCAAGGGCTGCGTTGAAGGTGCATCCGTCGGCGGTGCATCGGCCGTGGATCTCACCTCATCGGCAAGCACACGTCCCTGGGCATCCACGTCCTGCATCTGCCGGCGCGCGGCTTCACCACTGGCGCGCAGCTCGTTCTCCGTGTCCTGCATGGAACGGCGGACATCCTGCATCTGCCGTTTGATGTCTTCGGCATGCAGTTCGCGTTCCAGCTCCTGCTTCACCGAATCCCATTGATTGCGTGCACGCCGCACCCACAGGCCAGCGAAACGCGCCGCCTTCGGCAGCCGTTCGGGACCCAGTACCACCAACGCCACGATCGCGATGACCAGCAGCTCGCTGAAACCAATATCGAACACCCTGCCTCTCCGGGTCAGCGCGGATCGCGGTCGCGCTCTTCCTGCGTGCTGCGCGTGGCATCGTGACGACGTGATTCGTCGCCGAGCTGTGCGTCCGGCTTGTCGTCGTCACGCATGCCCTTCTTGAATTCCTTCACGGCCGAACCGAGGTCCTTGGCGCCGCTGGTCAACCGCTTGGTGCCGAACACCAACAGGACGACGGCCAGCACGATCAACCAGTGCCAGATGCTGAAACTGCCCATAAGACGCTCGCGATGATTTATCAGTGATCAGGAACCCGAGCATAGCGCACTGGCCGGAGACCAGTGCGCCTGCCGGAAGTCAGTTTCCATCCAACGATTCGGTAAGGATTTCGCCTTCGGTCACGGGCTGGAAGCCCTGCTGCTGCGGTGCAGCCTGGCCGGACTGAAGCGGCGTGGTAGTCGCTTCGGCAGCGGGTGGCGGCGTTACCTGGGGTGCCGGAGCCGCAGCAGGACGTGGAGCGGCCGCGACCGGTGCCTGGCCGGACGTACCGCGGTTGTTACGCGCGGCGTACGTCGCTTCTTCCAGCCGATCGCGGAAGGCCACCACGTCCATTGACGGCGCGCCGGCGGCACGGCCCTCGAAGATCATGCGCGGCGTGGTACTGCTGCCGTAGGCATCCAGATTGGCGGCGTCATCGATCTGCAGCACCGCGCCATCCAGCGCCACACCGGCGAACAGGCCACGGGCCCGCGACCAGGACCAGATTTCCGCCTTGAGCTGACCGTCGGTGGCGGCGGCAGCATTGCGGCCAACCGGGCCGGCGGCGACGCCGGCGTCGGCCCCCAGGGTGAACTTGCCGTTCACCAGATTGTCCAGGCTGCGGTCGTTGCGGAACACCAGCACCACGTCGGAGGACTGCACGCCGGCCTGGAAGCCGATGCTGCCCCCGGTAAGCTTGATGAAGACCGGATTGGACCAGCTGCCGTCGGGCATCTTCACCGACATCAGCCCATGTCCGCGTCGGCCCCCGATCACCAGTCCCGCCTTGATGGTGTCGGGGATGACGATGACGGCACGACCCTCATCCAGCAGCTTGTCCGGGATACCCTGTTCGGGAATATCCTGGATTTCGGCCAGCACGCGCACCGCATTGCGGGCGCGCTGGTCTTCCTGGGGTCCGGCAAGGGCGGCCTGGCTGGTCATCAGCAGACCCGCGGTAATCAGCAGGGAAAAGCGAAGGCGACGCATGACGGACTCCGTATCTGTTCACGAAGAAGATATAGCAACTGATTGAAAGTAGGGCCGCTTGAATGAATCTGCAATGAGTGCCCTACGCGCCAATTCACGTCTTCGATCAGGTTGATGCACCGATCTCATCCTGCCGTCGGACTGGATCGGTCACAATGCCCCATGCACAACGCACCCGATACCGCCGTGCTGGTGGTGAACCTAGGCACGCCCGAGACGCCGACGGCCCCTGCGGTACGTCGTTACCTGGCCGAATTCCTGTCCGATCCCCGCGTCGTGGCCATTCCCGCGCTGCTGTGGAAGCCTCTGCTGCACGGAGTGATCCTGCCACTGCGCGGCGGCCGTTCGGCGGAAAAATATGCCCAGGTGTGGCTGCCCGGCGGCTCACCGCTGATGGTGCACACCCACAACCTGGTAGAGGCAATGAAACCGTTGCTGCCCGGACGTGAGGTGCGGATGGCGATGCGTTACGGGAGCCCCGCGCTGGGCGCCGGGCTGGATGCACTGGCGGCGATGGGGATCGACCGTATCGCCGTGTTGCCGCTTTACCCCCAGTATTCGACGACGACGACCGCTTCGGTGGAAGATCTGGTCGACCACTGGCGCATGCGGCATCCGCAGGTCCGCGTCTCCCTGGTACGCGATTATCCGGTCGACCCGCAATGGGTGGATGCCGTAGCCGGTTCGATCCGGCGCTGGTGGGATATCCATGGCCGTGGCGAGAAGCTGATGTTTTCCTTCCACGGTATTCCACAGCGCGTGGCCGACGCCGGCGATCCCTATCCACAACAGTGCGAGGCCAGCGCCCACGCCATTGCGCGTGCCCTGGAACTGGGACCGGACGACTGGCAGCTGGGGTATCAGTCGCGATTCGGGCGCGAGAAGTGGCTGCAGCCCTACGCAGAGCCCAGTCTGTGGGCGTTGGCCGAAAAGGGCGTGCGCCGCATCGATGTGGTCTGTCCCGGATTTTCGGTCGATTGCCTGGAAACGCTGGAAGAAGTGGCAATGGGTTTCACGCACACGCTGGCCGAACGCGGCACACAGATGCGTTACATCCCCTGCCTCAACGATGATCCCGCCCATGCGGGAGCTCTGGCAGCGTTGGCGGAGGCCGCGCTGCAATGACCCTGCAGTCGTTTACCCTGGATGTCGCGGGAAGCGCCGTGACCGGTTTGCGCCGCCCCGGCCCTGGCACCCGCGTGCTGGCGCTGCACGGCTGGCTGGACAATGCCGCCAGCTTCGTGCCGCTGGCGGCCGAACTGGCAGGTCCGGATCTGGTGCTGCTCGACCTGCCTGGCCATGGCCACAGCGATCACCTGCCCGCAGGCACGAACTACACAACGCCCGCCGCCATCTGCCATGTGCTGGATGTCGCCGATGCGTTGCGCTGGGATCGTTTCACGCTGTTGGGTCATTCCATGGGTGCCGGCATTGCCAGCCTGACCACGGCGGTGTCCGAGCGCGTTGAGCGCCTGATCGCCATCGAGGCGCTCGGCGGCCTGCGTGGTCCGGAGGACGAAACAGCACAGCGACTCCGTGCACACGTGCAGGCGGTACGTGACCTGCCGAACAAGCGGCTGCGCGTATTCCCGGACCTGGCCGCACCGATCCGTGCGCGGATGATCACCAACCAGTTGTCGGCTGAGAATGCCCGGCTGCTCGTCGAGCGCGGCGTGCATGAGGTCCCCGGAGGGTTCAGTTGGCGCACCGATCCGCGGCTCATGCTCCCCACCGCGATCCGCCTGACCGAAGGACAGATCGACGATCTGCTGCGTGCGGTGGCCTGCCCGACGCAGGTGATCTACGCCAGCCCCGCGCAGGCGTATTACCCGGAGCCATTGCGCAGCGAACGGTTGCGGCATCTGCGCGAAGGCAGCCTGTCCGTGCTGCCCGGCACCCACCATCTGCACATGGAACGGCCGGCGGACGTGGCGCGGATCATCCGGGAGTTCCTGGACGCCTTCCCTGCAGCGTGAGGGCACGCAATTCATGCATCAAATCTGAAAGCACCAGCAGATCACGCACGGTAAATCAGAAGTGCGTGCCGCAACATGCGGCGTGAACTGGAGCTGCCATGGAACGCCCGTCCCTCTCATCGATCAGCACACACGGCGTGCTGCGTATCCAACGCATCTCCAGATCGCGCGACGTACCAGCACAATGGGCAAGCAATGCCCCCTATCAGGTGCGGAATCAGACGTCCGTGACACCTGTTGGGGCAACTTCGAGGGCCGCCCAGGAGGGTCCCGTGCGGTTGGCTGCCCGCCTTCCCGCCCTGATCCCCTTCCTGTTGCACGGAATACAGAATGCCGTGCCTGACGGCACCGCCCAGCGTGGATGCCCGGCTTCTAACGGCGGCGCGGATCAGCTTCTGCATATGCCCGAGCCGCTGCTGGCCGCGCTTCTCGGCGATGAGCATGGAAGCCCACATGTCGTGCATTACGTGCCCGTCGACACCCTGCAGAACACCTTCGAGGATTACCATTGGCCCGCTTCCAGCCCGCGCGGCCAAGCGCTCTACGCTGCGCTACCTGAAACTCATCGGCAGCAACTGGACATTGCCGCGCAGGAGCTACTGCGGCAGTGGAGGACCTTGCCGTCGGTATTGCTGCAGCAGACTTCCTCGCAGATCCCAGCGTTCCTGTCACGTGCTGCGACTTCGTCGCAGCAGACCAGCGCAAGCGGCGCGACACCTGCGGACTTCACGCCACACCTGTCCCGAAAATTGTTCCAGGAGCTGCTGAGTCGACAAGGCGCGCTGTTGTCGCTCAAACCCGCAGTTCTTGAATGGCTGCTCGCGCACGTCAGTGCACTGCGGCACATGGATGAATCGACCAACACGGCTTACACGCGCAGCCATGAGGAGGCAGATGCTGCCTATTTCGCGGAGATGGACCGTGCACTGAGTGGTGGGTTGCAGGATGCGTTCAAGATACCGACCCTTGCCAGATTACTGCGTGCGCTGCTGGATGCCACGCGCCCGCCGCAGCGTTGATGTGATGGCGCTACCGCTGCGCCGCATGGACACAGACGCTTGTCGGAGGCTTCTCTGATGTTCCCTGTTCTCCCGACACCCACTCCCTCGTCGCCTCTGCGGTCCGACGCGCCGGCTGCGTTTGTGACACCGCTACGGCTTACTGGCACTGATAACCAGCCACTGCCAGCAACGCACCTTCCAACAGAGCGCTATCGTGAAAGCGGCGCATTTCACATGGGGCCCATCGGCGGCCATGAGCTTCTCGATATTGAAGCCCACCAGCCACTCGTTGATGCGCTGGCAACATGGCGGCATGACCCGAAGCCGACTGCATCAGGCCTGGATGCCACTGCTGGCCATGCAGCAGAATTGAATCGGTGCGCAGCGGACCTGCTGGCCGCCTGGCAATCCATCAAGAGCGCACTGGAGGTGTGGGAGAGGTCTCCATCATGGCAACGCATCGAAAAAACGTTACCCGCGTGGCATCTGACGGGTCACCGCCAGACCACATTCAAGGAAAGAGTAGAGGCCCCCTTGGAGCGGTTCATCAGCGATCCCTGGTTTGCGCTGTGCCTACGGAGCCCGGAAACAATGGCCGTCCTGCGCCCGCGCCTTGTTGCGTGGTGTGCGGCCAATGCCCGGCACAGCGCACATCCAGAGATATCGATGCGTTATCAGGAGGCCATCACCATGCTGGTTGACGCATCATTCGACGACCTGATTGCACATCCGCGCCTGCGAGGCATTCTGATTGGATTGCAGAACAGATAAAGAAAAACCCCGCTGCGTGAGCAGCGGGGTTTTGGGTATAAACCCTGGCGATGACCTACTCTCGCATGGCTTGAGCCACACTACCATCGGCGCAGCTGCGTTTCACTTCCGAGTTCGGGATGGGATCGGG